>JAUYSB010000114.1 GCA_030696525.1 Hydrogenophaga sp.
GGCCCACACGCCCGCGCAACTGGTGCAGCTGGGCCAGGCCAAACTTGTCGGCCCGGCTCATCACGATGGTGTTGGCGGTGGGCACATCGATGCCGGTTTCGATGATGGTGGAGCACAGCAGCAGGTTGTAGCGCTGGGCCACAAAGTCGCGCATCACACGCTCCAGCTCACGCTCGGGCATCTGGCCGTGGGCCACGGCGATGCGCGCTTCGGGCAAAATTTCTTCCAGCTTCTGGCGCCGGTTCTCAATCGTCTCGACCTCGTTGTGCAGAAAGTAGACCTGGCCGCCGCGTTTGAGTTCGCGCAGCACGGCCTCGCGGATCACGCCGTTGCCCTCGTTGCGCACAAAGGTCTTGATGGCCAGGCGGCGCTGCGGCGCGGTGGCGATCACGCTGAGGTCGCGCAGCCCTTCGAGTGCCATGCCCAGGGTGCGCGGAATGGGTGTGGCGGTCAGGGTCAACACGTCCACCTCGGCGCGCAAGGCTTTCATGGCCTCTTTGTGGCGCACACCAAAGCGGTGTTCCTCGTCAATGATCAGCAGGCCCAGGTTCTTGAACTGCGTTTTTTCCGACAGCAGTTTGTGCGTGCCCACCACGATGTCCACCGAGCCGTCGGCGATGCCTTTGAGCGCGGCGGTGATTTCTTTGCCTGAGCGGAAGCGGCTCATCTCGGCCACCTTCACCGGCCACTTGGAAAAGCGGTCCACCAGCGTCTGGTAGTGCTGTTCGGCCAGCAGTGTGGTGGGGGCTAGAAAGGCCACCTGTTTGCCGCCGGTCACGGCGATGAAGGCCGCGCGCAGTGCCACCTCGGTTTTGCCAAAACCCACGTCACCGCAGACCAGGCGGTCCATGGGCTGCGGGCTGATCATGTCGTGGATGACGGCGTGGATGGCAGCGTTCTGGTCGGCGGTTTCCTCGAAGCCGAAATCGTTGGCGAACTGTTCGTAGTCTTGCGGGCTGTAGCGGAAGGCATGGCCCTCGCGCGCCGCGCGCCGGGCGTAGATGTTGAGCAGCTCGGCGGCCGCATCGCGCACCTGCTCGGCGGCGCGGCGCTTGGCCTTGTCCCATTGGCCGCTGCCCAGTTTGTGCAGCGGCGCCTCGTCGGCACTCACGCCGGTGTAGCGGCTGATCTGGTGGAGTTGCGACACCGGCACATACAGCGTGGCCTTGTCGGCGTACTCCAGGTGCAGGAACTCGGTGTTGCCCTGACCTAGGTCCATGTTGATCAGACCCTTGTAGCGGCCGATGCCGTGCGCGCTGTGCACCACCGGGTCGCCCAGGTTGAGCTCGCTCAGGTCCTTGATCAGCGCCTCGACATCGCTGACCTGTTCCTGCTTCTTGCGCCGGCGTGTGGTGGGGCCTGCGGCAAACAGCTCGGTTTCGGTGACGAAATCCAGGCCTTCTTCCAGCCACGAAAAACCGGCCGCCAACGCAGCGGTGGCGATGCCCACCTTCTCGTCGCTGTGGCGGAATTCGTCCAGCGAATCGAAGGCCGGCGGGCTCACGCCACCGGCGCGCAAGAAGTCCAGCAGACTCTCGCGCCGGCCATCGCTTTCGGCCAGCACCAGCACGCGCTGCTGGGTGTTGCGGATGTGGGCTTGCAGGCGCGCCAGCGGCTCGTCGGCGCCGCGCACCACGGCCAGCTCGCCCAGCTTCTGGAAGTGGGCGGAATCATCCACATCGGCCACACCGGGGCGCAGCGAGAGCTGAGCGTGGGTGTTGGCGCCCGCGTAGAACTGCTCGATGCTCAGGAACAGCGTCTCGGGCGGCAGGGCGGGGCGCTCCGGGTCGCCCTGCACCAGGCGAAAACGCTCCCGGGTGTCTTGCCAGAAGTGCTGGAAGGCCGGCTCCAGATCACCGTGCAACACCACCGTGGCCTGTTCGCCCAGGTAGTCGAACACGGTGGCGGTGTCTTCAAAAAACAGCGGCAGGTAGTACTCGATGCCGGCGGTGGCCACGCCGTTGCCCATGTCTTTGTAGATGCGGCTTTTGGTCGGGTCGCCTTCAAGCAGCTCGCGCCAGCGGCTGCGAAAGCGCGCCCGCGCTGCATCGTCCATGGGGAACTCGCGCCCGGGCAGCAGGCGCACCTCGGGCACAGGGTAGAGGCTGCGCTGGCTGTCGGGGTCGAAGGTGCGGATGGAGTCGATTTCGTCGTCGAACAAATCCACCCGGTAGGGCACCGGCGAGCCCATGGGAAACAGGTCGATCAAGCCCCCGCGCACCGCGTATTCGCCAGGGCTCACCACCTGCGTCACGTGGTTGTAGCCGGCCAGCGTCAGTTGGCCCTTGAGCCTGGCTTCGTCCAGCTTTTGTTTGACCTTGAACTCGAAGGTGTAGGCCGCCAGAAAGGCCGGCGGCGCCAGCCGGTACAGCGCGGTGGTGGCCGGCACGATGACCACATCGGCCCCGGTGTCCTTGTTGCGCTGCTGGATGCGCCACAGCGTGGCCAGGCGCTCGCTGATCAGGTCCTGGTGGGGCGAGAAGCTGTCGTAGGGCAGGGTTTCCCAGTCGGGGAACAGCGCGCAGCGCAGGCTGGGCTCGAAGAAGGCCAGTTCTTCCATCAACCGTTGCGCGTCGGTGGCGTCGGCGGTGATGACGGCCATGGGCCGGCCCTGGGCTTTTTCTCTGGCACCCAATTGGGCGAGCAACAAGGCATCGGCCGAACCCACGGGGCGGGGCAGGGTGAAACGTTTGCCGGGGCTGAGTTTGGGCAGGTCCATGGGGCGCGGTCAGAAACACCAATACAAAACACCCCAAACCGGCGGGAGTGGGGTGTGCTGGCTCGATTCTAGAATGGCGGACCCTTATGAGCACCCCACCGTTTCAATTGCCCGCTGCTGCGCCCGGCCAAGCCCGCGTGCTGGCCCTGCTGCCGTGCGCCGGCCTGGGCAGCCGCGCCGGCACCGCCGGCCCCAAGCAATACCACCCGCTGGCGGGCGAACCCATGGTGGCGCACACGCTGCGCGCTCTGGCCGAAGTGGGCTTTGACGCCGCCTTGCTGGTGTTGGCCCCCGGTGATGTGGGCGTGGGCGTCGATTTGCCGCCCGGCTTTGTGCAGCAGGACTGCGGTGGCCCCACCCGCGCCGACAGCGTGCTCAACGGCCTGGAGGCGCTGGCCCTGGCCGGTGCCGAAGCGAACGATTGGGTGCTGGTGCACGACGCCGCGCGTTGCCTGATCATCGCTGAGGACGTGAAACGCCTGATCCGCACCTGCGAGCACGACGCCGTGGGCGGCTTGCTGGCCTTGCCGCTGGCCGACACGCTCAAGGCCGCCGACACCGACGCGACCGGCGCTGCGCGCAGCAGCGCCACGCTGGCGCGCGGCGGCAAGTGGCTGGCGCAGACGCCGCAGATGTTCCGCTTGGGGCTGTTGTCTGACGCGCTGCACGCGGCACGCGACCAGGGCTTTGAGTACATCACCGACGAGGCCAGCGCCATCGAGGCCCTGGGACTCAGGCCCCGGCTCGTGCCGGGCAACCCCATGAATTTCAAGCTCACCTTCCCGGCCGACTTCGCGCTGGCCGAGGTGCTGCTGTCACACCGAAAGACCGTGTCATGAAACTGCGTGTGGGCGAAGGCTGGGACGTGCATGCCCTGGTGCCGGGGCGCCGCTTGGTGCTCGGGGGCGTCGACATTCCGCACAGTGCCGGCCTGCTGGGCCATTCCGACGCCGATGCGCTGCTGCACGCCATCACCGACGCGCTGCTGGGCGCTGCCGGCCTGGGTGACATCGGCAGCCACTTCCCCGACACCGACCCGCGTTTCAAGGGCGCCGATTCGGCCGTGTTGCTGGCCGAGGCCTTGCGCGCGGTGCAGGCGGCGGGCTGGCAGGTGGTGAACGTGGACAGCACCGTGGTGGCCCAGGCGCCGCGCCTGGCCCCACACCGTGAAGCCATGCGCCAACGCGTGGCCCAGGTGCTGGGCCTGGCGCCCGACGCCGTCAACATCAAGGCCAAGACGGCCGAGAAGCTGGGGCCGGTGGGGCAAGGGCTGGCGATCGAGGCGCGGGCGGTGGTGTTGCTGCAGCAGGCATAGGGCCGCCGCCGGGCCGCTCCCAAGGCGGCTCAGCCCCCTCGGGGGGCAGCGACCCGCGCAGCGGCGGAGCGTGGGGGCCTGACGTTCAGGCCCTTTGAAGTTTGATGTGCGCCGCCAGCCCACCGGTGCCGGTGTTGGCCAGCGCAAATTCACCGCCCATGCGGGCGATGGTTTTCTCCACGATGGCCAGGCCCAGGCCCGCGCCCGAGGCCGAGGTGCGCGCGGTGTCACCACGGAAGAAGGGTTGGGTCAGGCGGGTCAGCTGTTCGGCCTCCACGCCGGGGCCGCGGTCGCGGAACTTGATCAGCACCGTCTTGTCCTTGACGCGCGCGCCGATCTCCACGTCGGCCTTGTCGGTGCCGGGTGTGCGGCCGTAGCGGATGGCGTTTTCCAGCAGGTTGGCGAACACACGCTGCAACTCCACCGCATCGCCAATCACCATCAGTTCGTCCGGCAGGTCGAGCTTGACGCTCAGGTGTTCGTTGTGTTCCAGCGCGAACACGGCGGCGTCCACCGTGGCGTTGAGGCTGATGCGGGTGGTGGTCAGGTGGTCGGCGCGGGCGTAGTCGAGGAACTTGTCGATGATGGCGTTGACCTGCTCGATGTCGGCCGCCATGTGGGTCTTGGCCTGTTCGTCGGACACGCTCATTTCGGTTTCCAGCCGCAAGCGCGCCAGCGGCGTGCGCAGGTCGTGCGAGATGCCGGCCAGCATCAGGGCACGCTCTTGTTCGACTTTGCTGAGCCGCTGGGCCATGCGGTTGAAGCCGATGTTGACCTCGCGGATCTCGCTGGTGGCCACACCTTCATCGAGGTGGCTGGCGCCGAAGTCGCCCTCGCGCACGCGGCTGGCCGCGAACGACAGGTTTTTCAGTGGCCGGTTGATCAGCCGCGCGATCAGCGCCGCACCGGCCAGCGAGAGCAGCACCGCAATCGACAGCCAGACCAGCCAGGTGGTGCCGGCCACCACGCTGATGCGCGCCGGATCGGCCTGCAGCCAGTAGCGGTCGGCGTCGATGTTGAAGCCCACCCACAGACCGTCGGTGCCGTTGACTTCGCGCGCCACCAGCGTGCCCGGGCCCATGCGCTTGGTCAGCTCCTCGCTGACGCGGCGTGACAACGCGTCCTGGTCGTAGGGCTTGAACTGGTCCTTGGGCTCGCGTGGCAGCACCTTCACGCCCTCTTCGTCGGCCAGGGTCTTGACCAGGGCCACGCGACCGATGGCGTCGGCGTTTTTCAGCGCAGCACGGCTCAGGTTGACGAGCGAGCCCAGTTGCTGCGCGCTCTGCAGGGTGCGCGGCTCAAACTCCAGCGCACGGAAGGTTTGCAGCCAGGCCAGGATGCAGCCCAGCAGCAGCAGCGACAGGAAGAAAAAAGTGCGCCAGAACAGGCTGATGCCGTGCGGGCGCGGCATCTCCAGTGGGGCGGCCACCGAGTCGGGGCCGCGGTCGTTGTGTGCTTTGGGGTGGGCCATGGCGCGCTCCTGTGGGGCTCAGGCCTGTTCGTCCGGCACAAACACGTAGCCCACGCCCCACACCGTCTGCAGGTAGCGGGGCGCGGCGGCGTCGGTTTCGATGAGTTTGCGCAGGCGCGACATCTGCACGTCCAGGCTGCGGTCAAAGGGTTCGAACTCGCGGCCACGGGCCAGCTGCGCCAGCTTTTCGCGCGACAGCGGCTGGCGCGGGTGGCGCACCAGGGCCTTGAGCATGGCGAATTCGCCGGTGGTCAGCGGCACGTCCTCGCCACTTTTGCGCAGCGTGCGCTGGCCGAGGTCGAACTCGAAGGGGCCGAACTTCACCAGTTGCTGGTCCAGCGAGGGCGCGCCGGGCACCTCGGGCGGCGGGCGGCGGCGCAGCACCGCGTGGATGCGCGCCAGCAGCTCGCGCGGGTTGAAGGGTTTGCCCAGGTAGTCATCGGCGCCCACTTCGAGGCCCACGATGCGGTCCACGTCCTCGCTTTTGGCGGTGAGCATGATGATGGGCGTGCGGTCGTTGGCGGCGCGCAGCCGGCGGCAGATGCTCAGGCCGTCTTCGCCCGGCATCATGAGGTCGAGCACGATCAGATCGACCGAATCGCGCAGCAGTAGGCGGTTGAGTGCGCGGCCGTCTTCGGCCACGGTGACCTCAAAGCCCTCCTGCGACAGGTAGCGGCGCAGCAGGTCGCGGATGCGGGCATCGTCATCGACGACCACGATCTTGTTGGTGCGGTGGGCGGTTTGTGCGCTCATGGGTGGCTCCGTCATTTGTAACAAAAGCGATTCTGACAGCGCTAAGTCGTTGTCGCAGCTTATTTTTTATTTTTGTTTCCAACGTTTACACATGTTGCGGCGCGTGGCATTTGGCGCGTGCCGGCCTTGCCCGGCCTTCATCCGGGCCGCGTATGCTGGCGGCCATCACCACAACCAGCCCGAGCTTCTTGTCATGAAAAATTTTCAATCCTTGTCCGCCGTGGCGGCTTGCACCCTGCTGGCTTGCGCGCTGAACGCCCACGCGCACGACGGCGCACCCGTGCCTGCCAACGTGGTGCAGCTCAGCGCCACCGGGCAGGTGGAGGTGGCGCAGGACATGCTGACCATGCGCCTGAGCACGCGCCGCGAAGCGACCGACGCCAACACGGTGCAGAACCAGCTCAAGGTGGCGCTGGAGCAGGCGCTGGCCCTGGCGCGCCCGCAGGCCAGGGCGGGCGCGATGGACGTGCGCACAGGGGGTTTTGGCCTCACGCCGCGCTACGGGCGCGACGGCCAGATCAACGGTTGGCAGGGCACGGCCGAACTGTTGCTGGAGGGCACCGACATCCCGCGTGTCACCGCCACGGCCGGGCAGATCCAGTCGCTGACCGTGTCGCAGGCTTACTTCGGCCTCAGCCGCGAGGCCACTTTGAAGCTCGAAACCGAAGCCCAGGCCCAGGCCATCGAACGCTTCAAACGCAAGGCCGACGAGGTCAGCAAGGCCTTCGGCTTCAGCGGCTACAGCGTGCGCGAGGTGTCGGTCAGCTCGGCCGACCAACCCATGTACCGGCCCGCGCCCCGCGCCATGGCCATGGAAATGAAGGCCGCCTCAGCCGAGGCCCCGGTGCCGGTGGAAGCCGGCAAGACCGCCGTGACCGTGATGGTCAACGGCTCGGTGCAACTCAAGTGAGGGCGGGGCGCTGGGCGGGCTTTATTGCGCCGTCCAGCCGCCGTCCATGTTCCAGGCCACGTCGCGGATGTTGTTGCCGGCCGCCGAGCAGAAGAAGGCCGCCAGCTCGCCCAGTTCCTCGGGCGTGGTGAACTGCATCGACGGCTCTTTTTCGCCCAGCAATTGCTTCTTGGCGTCTTCGTTGGACAGGCCCATGGCCGCAGCCTTGGCGTCCACCTGTTTTTGCACCAGCGGCGT
>JAUYSB010000118.1 GCA_030696525.1 Hydrogenophaga sp.
CAATGAAATTTAGTCCGGCAAACTCTCTAATACGGTTGCTGCCGGCTTGCAGCCAGCTATCAATGCCTCCAACAAGGTGTATGAGTGTTGCAATGGATAGTAAACCAATTATTGAAACAATAGTCGCGCGCAACTCAAAGCTTGGGCCGCGTACATACACCGGGATCGAAGAGTTTCTTTTTGTGCTAAGAAATTTTTTCGCTATGCCGTGGCCCAAAAAAAATGAAATCAAGACCCCTGTATATACAATTAATGCGGAAGCTAGTGAATCGAGCTTGTCATTGAAAACATAGGGCCACATCAGTGAAAAACCATCGGTTTCAGCCAAAAATGGTAAGATGGGTAGAATAACTCCGAAGAGCCAGAATAATAAAAATAAATTAGACGGCCCCAAAAACCCTAATCCCTGATACTTTTTCATGATGGCTAAGGCCCTTATATTCTTGACTGCATCTTTGCGGCTAGATTATATGCGGTAGCCGACCATAAACTCGCTAGAACAATCGCATACGCCGCGCCTTTACTCCCCCATATTTGGGTGGCAGTCAAACCCAACAGGCCTAATAGGATAACCTCAATTGCATTAATTTTGATTGAGGTGTTGAGTTGGCCTTTTGCCATAAGATTGGTTCCGTAGACGAGTGCCATGCTTTTTAGTGGCACGGTCCAGCATAAAATTGTCATCAAGAGAAATGCGTCGATATAAATAGAGTTCAGTGTTTTTTGAAAAAATGCGGAGGCTGTAAACAAAACGGCACAAATTAAAAACGATAATATCAGACTTGTTTTCCCCAATAATTTGGTTTGTCGTTTTAGTTCCTTGGGGTGTGATCGATGATTGGCCATAATTGGGAAGGCGCGTTGAGCCAGTACAGCTAGCGGGAGCATGGCGGAGTTTGCGGCTAGAATCGCCAAGCCCAAAAAACCTATCTCATCAGTTGGTCTTTTGAGTGCTGCCATAATTAGTACAGGTAAATTGTCGCCAGTCAATTTTATGACGAGTGCGGTGTTTATTTTGAAGCCATCATGCAAGAGTTTTTTTAGTTTGCTTAAGTGATCGGATGCTCTCCACGGGATTGCTCCAACCATTTTGTAAACTATTGCACTTAGAGTTGCAAGCGTAAGGAGTTCGCCTATGTAGCGTCCGGCAATCCAGCCAAATACACTCCAGTTCGATGCTGCAAAAACAGTGATTCCAGCGGCGATTCCGGTGGTGGCAGTCAGGTATATATACGTCTTACTAATCAGGCCGACGCCTTGAGTGAAGCCGGATGTTGCGCGCACTGCGTTCGTTAGCAGCACTATACCCGAGATGGCTAAAATATAATCAAGAAGAATGGATCGATTCCAGACTGTGTGAAACGCGGTAAGCCCTAGTATAACGACTGACGCGCCCAAGGCGATGATCAAATAAATATTTCGTAATGCGACTAGTTGTTGACTTTTGGTCTTGGTGATTGCTGACTCTCTGATGGAAAGTGTTTGTGCGCCTACGCTGCCCGCAAGAATCATTATTGAAAGTGCGCTTTCAATTACGCGTATCACGCCTATTTCGGAGGGCGTCAGGAAGAGGGTTGCTGCAAATTGGCTTGCTATAATTCCGCCTTGAATGCAAATTGTGACGATTAGCAGCGGAATATATCCGTTGTGCTCAATTCGGCGTAGTTGCTTTGAGACGAAATTTAACATTGATTACCATTCGATTTTTTTGTCGTGTGTATTACTTGAAGGTGCGGAGGGTTCAAGTGAGTGCGTCAAGAATTTTTTGTAATCGCTTTAGACGCTGATCCACTGAGTAATTGTTCACGATCCATTCGTGTGCACATTCTCGCTCTTGTGTGCTGTAGGGTATTGAGGCAGTTTGCAACATGGCCGCCGCGATGGCCTGCACGTCTTTCGGGGGAATACAGGTGCCAAAGTCGCCGGCAACTTCGGGCACAGCGCCCCTGTCGGACGTGACGACCCTGCTGCCACACGCAATGGCTTCGGCGATGGCGAGCCCGAAGCCTTCGTACAGGGTGGGTTGGACGTACGCGAGGCAGCGTTGGTAATGGTCTCGCTTTTCTTCGTCAGAAATCATGCCAAGAAAGTCAACGCGGTTTTGAAGGCCGAGGTTTCCTACGAGTTCCTGCAGTTTGGGATGGTGATCGCCTGGCTTGCCGGCAAGCTTAAGTCTGGCACCGGGCAGTTCGTGGGCAATGCTGGCAAAGGCCTCAATCGTCTGGCGAACGCCCTTGCGGATCACATTGGTGGTGCTGGTCCAGGAAACGGAGAAGAAGTACGGTTCTTCTGCGGTTGCGGCGTCGCTGGCGGAGAGGGCGGGCCGGTAGAACCCGGTGTCTACGGCCAGCGGCGCCAGCACGGGGTTGTTGACCCGTAGATGGCTGGTGACTTCGTCGTGTTCGTAGGCGGAGATAAAAAGGTTTGCGCTGGCGTGGCGTAGCGAAGCTTTCAGAACTTCTTGCTGCCACCGTGGTCGGTCGAGATAGCACATACCCGGAATTTCTTCTCGGCAGGTGGCGTAGTCGAACGCGCCGGTGACCAGCACGGGTTTGCGGCGCAGCGCTCCAAGGGCTAGCGCAAACGGGGCATGCCCCCACCACCAGCAGTAATATAGGTCGGCCCGGCGGTCGAGGCTTGCCGGGTGTCCAGCGAGCACCACTTCGTGCCCCAGTTCTCTGAGCAGGCGAATATCGACGCGGTAGAACTCTACCTTGTCGAACATCTCGCGCCAGTTGGCGTGGCGCCCCATGTTGGCAAAGAAGCAGATGCGCATGGCTTAGCTTCCAGCGCGGCTGTCAGGGGCTGCGTTGTTGCCGAGTGATCGGTACATGTGGCCAATGATGTCGCTGTGTGAGATCACTGGGATCTCTCCGACGGCCTCGAACAGGCGCCTCGGACTTCCGCACAGTTCTTTGATTTCGTCCTTGCGGACAAAGGCCGAATCAACCTCGATACGAGGATCGTGACTGGTGATTTCGCGCAGGAGGTTCAACACGTGCAGGAGGTGGATGCTACTTCCTGAGCAGATGTTGAAGGTCTGCCCTGTTACGTCGGCGTGGAGCAAGCGGAGGTAGGCCTCGCAGACGAACCGAACGTCCGACAGATCCCGGGCCACGTCTAGATTTCCTAGTCTGATCACAGGGTCGCGCCGGTGGAATGCATGCACGATTTTTGGCATCACAAAGGCTTCTGACTGTCCTGGTCCTGTGTAGTTGAACGGGCGGGTGACGACGATCGGCAACCGGGCATGCCACTTGAACAACATCTGTTCCATGCTGACCTTGCTCAGCGCGTAGTGGTTCATGGGCCGTAGTGGTTCTTCCTCGGTGATGGGGCTGTTGTTGGCGTTGCCGTAGACGTTGGCGCTGCTTGCAATCAATATCTTGGTTGGTTTGATACCGGAGGAGATGATGGCCTCCATCAGCGATTCCGTGCCAAGCAGGTTGACGCGGAAAAAGGCAAGCGGGTCGCCTACAACGTGTGAATGCGCTGCGAGGTGAATGATATGGGTCGGCTGGACTTCAGCCAGACGTTGGGTTACCGCCCCGGTGTCGTTGATGTCTATGGCCGGTACGGCTTCAGCGTTCGACCTTTCGCCTCGATCAAGCCCAAAAACCTCCCAGCCCCGGAGTTCCAGGAACTGGGCGAGGTGCTTCCCCGTGAAACCAAAGCGTCCGGTGATGAGTGCGCGCTGGTTACCAGGGAAAACCATGTTCAACTCTTTTCAGATCGCTTTCGACCATGGTTCTGCAAAGTTCCTCCAAGGGGGTGGTGGCCTTCCAGCCTAGCTTGGCCTCGGCCAATGAAGCATCGCCGATCAGCAGTTCGACTTCTGCGGGTCGGTGGAACTTTGGATTGATGCTGACAAGAACTTTGCCAGTCTTCACATTCAGGCCTTTTTCATCGATGCCAGTGCCTTGCCACTCGAGGTCGATCCCTGCTGCGGCAAAGCTCATCATCACAAACTGTCTGACTGTCTCGGTCCGGTTAGTCGCGAGCACGAAGGTGCCGCTTTCTGCTGTTTGCAGCATGCGATACATGCCATCGACATAGTCTTGTGCAAAGCCCCAGTCACGACGCGCATCCAGGTTGCCAAGCTCTAGTCGATCCAGTTTTCCGTGCACGATTTGGGCAACGCCGTGAGTGATTTTCCGGGTCACGAACTCTTTCCCCCGCAAGGGTGATTCGTGGTTGAACAGGATTCCGCTTGCCGCAAACAGGCCGTAGGATTCGCGATAGTTGACAGTCATCCAGTGCGCATAGAGTTTGGCAACACCGTATGGGCTTCGCGGGTAGAAGGGTGTCTGTTCTGTTTGCGGTACCTGCTGCACGAGTCCAAACATCTCGGAGGTGGATGCCTGATAAAACCGGATTCCACGGTCGACCGTGCGAATCGCCTCGAGCATGTGCACTGCGCCTAGGCCCGTTATATGTCCGGTCGTGATGGGTTGATCAAATGACACGCCGACAAAACTTTGTGCGGCGAGGTTATAGATTTCGTCCGGTTTGCAGCGTTCTAGCAGACGTACCGAACTGCCCAAGTCGGTTAGGTCATGCTCAACCAGCTCAAGACTGCCGTGTTCCCGGAGATTCAGTTCGTCCAGACGCCAGAAGTTAACGGAGCTGGTTCTCCTGTATGTACCATAAACCTTATAGCCCTTTGCGAGCAGTAGTGAAGTCAGGTACGCGCCATCTTGCCCGGTAATGCCGGTTACGATTGCTGTTTTCATGGAGTTGTCAGAACGGTTATTGGGTTTCGCCTGTTTGCCAGACGCCTCGTGTATCTACCAGCGCGCGGGTGCCGATAGTGGAGAGGGTGATATTTTTGAAGGATTGGTGGTCGACCAGCATCACGATCACATCGGCGCGGTCGATCGCTTCCTCTGTAGTCACCATCGTTATGCGCTCGCCGAGAAGCGAATCGGGGAGGCTGCTGAGATACGGTTCGGCAACCAGCAACGGACCTGAGTGTTCGCGGGCGAGTATGCGAACGATGTCCACGGCCGGGCTCTCACGGGTATCGTCAATGTTCGCTTTGAAGCTCAAACCGAGACAGGAGATCGCCACCGCATCGGCTGTGAGCCCGGAGCGTGCGGCCTGCAGGGTTTTCACCGCACCCTTGACTTTGTCGACCACCCACTTGGGTTTGGAATCGTTGACTTCTCTAGCGCAGCGAATCAACCGAGCGTGGTCCGGCGACTGGCTGACAATAAACCACGGATCAACCGCTATGCAATGTCCACCCACGCCGGGTCCTGGTTGCAATATGTTGACCCGCGGGTGTCTGTTTGCGAGCTTGATGAGTTCCCACACATTGATGCCAAGATCGTCGCAGACAACAGATAGTTCGTTTGCGAAAGCGATGTTCACGTCCCGAAAGCTGTTTTCTGTGAGCTTGCACATCTCGGCGGTGCGGGCGTTGGTGATGACGCATTCACCTTGTACAAAAGTTTTATAGAGGCGTGTCGCAGCGTCTGAACACTTGGGTGTCATGCCGCCAATGACGCGGTCGTTCTGGATCAGTTCGCGCAGCACCTGCCCAGGCAGCACTCGCTCGGGACAATGTGCGATACGAATGTCGCTGGACTCACCATGAGTTTGCGGGAAGGTGAGGTCGGGCCTTGCCTCGGCCAGCCACGCTGCCATTTGCTCGGTGGCACCCACGGGTGATGTGGACTCGAGGATGACGAGGTCACCGGCCTTTAGGACCGGTGCAACCGACTTACTGGCGGACTCAATGTAGTCCGTGTTGGGATGGTGTGGGCCTGTGGGGCCCGATTTGAACGGTGTTGGAACGGCGATAAGAAAGGCATCGGCCGGCTCGGGCTCTGTGGTGGCACGAAGGTAACCTTCGCTTACCGCAGTTCGCACCACCATGTCGAGTTCCGGCTCGATGATGTGGATCTCACCACGGTTGATGGTATCCACTACATGCGGATTCACGTCAACTCCAATCACCTTGATTTTCCGGCTTGCGAACACGGCGGCAGTGGGCAGGCCGATATACCCCAGGCCAAGGATAGAAATAGATTCGAAAGTGTTAGGCATTGAGTTCAGGAGAGGTTTTCAAAGGTCTGACGGATTTGTTGGCAGGCAGTGCCGTCCCCGTAGGGGTTGTGTGCGAATGCCATGCGCTGGTACGCGTTGACGTCGTTTAGCAGACCGAGCGTTTCGGTCACTATAAGCTGGGTGTCGGTGCCTACCAGCCGTACCGTGCCGGCAGCCACGGCCTCAGGCCGTTCCGTGGTGTCGCGCATCACCAATACTGGTTTGCCAAGCGAAGGGGCTTCTTCCTGTATGCCGCCTGAGTCCGTCAGGATGAGATGGCTGCGCTTCATGAGGTAGACAAAAGGTAGGTAGTCCAGAGGCTCAATCAGATTTACGTTGTCCACGCTGCCCAGAATGCGTTGTACGGGTTCTTGCACCTGTGGGTTAAGGTGAACGGGGTAAACCACTTGTACGCCAGGTTGGTTGGCAATTGCTTCGAGGGCTTGGCATATGGATTCAAAGCCGGCACCGAAATTTTCTCGACGGTGGCCTGTGACGAGTACCAGACGCTTGGAGTCGTCCAGGAATGGAAACTGAGCAGCAAGTGAGTGCGCCAGTGGTTCATCTGCATCGAGACGATGGCTGACCCTAAGTAGTGCATCAATGACGGTATTGCCGGTGACTTGTATGTTGGCTGCGGGCACACCTTCACTCAACAAATTGGATTGCGCTTGAATTGTCGGGGCGAAGTGCAACCCGGCCAAACGGCCGGTGAGCTGGCGGTTGGCTTCCTCTGGCCAGGGTGAGTAAAGGTTATGGGTTCTCAAGCCAGCTTCAATATGCGCTATACCCACTCGCTGGTAGTAGGCCGCCAGGCTGGTCGCAAGCGTGGTGCTGGTATCACCATGAACCAATACCCAGTTCGGCTTGTATTGCGCGAAAACGCTTTCCATTCCATTCAGGATGTTGCAGGTGAGTTGAGTAAGTGTTTGCCCTGGCCGCATCAAGTCCAGGTCAAAGTCTGGTGTAATCTCAAAGAGTTGCAAAACTTGGTCTAGCATCTTTCGATGCTGGCCAGTCACGCAGACCTTGACGCTCAACCTTGTCGATTGTTGGAGCGCTTTCACGAGTGGCGCCATTTTGATCGCTTCTGGTCTGGTGCCAAAAACAACTAGTAGTTTCATTTTTTTATCGGCAAAAACCGGCAAGCCATTAGATTCATCATCCGTTTCGCGGAACTCTTATTGGATGGGCGAACTCTTCAAAATGGATGATACGCAAGCAGTCTAGGTTCAGATACGGCCTCATCTACGCTCGCCAAGAAGCGGGTTGACGAGAAGATTTTTGCTCGGTTTTCGCAAGCGGCCCGTAACTTCTGTGAATATATAGTTGACATGATTTCTACTGCAGCACAAATGGATTTTGGAGTCAGTTGCTCAACTAGCAATCCTGTCTCGCCAGGAATAACAGTTTCTAGTATTCCACCCTCGGCCACGCTGACGACTGGTTTCCCAGCAGCCATCGACTCAACTGGTGACATTCCAAAGTCTTCGTCTTTTGGCACATACAATGTGGCCCGGCATTCACCGATCAACTGGCGCAGTTGATCATCCGTGGTCCACCCAGTGAAATGAATGTTGGGCGCGCCTGCGGCCAGCCGTTTGAGGCGCTCGAATTCGCTACCGCCCGATGCCACGACCAATTTTTGATGCGGCATGGCTTTGAATGCGTCGATCAGTACATCAACGCGTTTTAGGGGTTCCAGCCGAGAGGTAGACAAAAAATAGTCGCCGTCACTGATCCATTTGAAGCGGTCGGTGTCCACCGGGGGGTAGACAACCTGCGCGTCGATGTTGAGAAAGGTTTTGAGGCGCTGCTGTACGTTGCGTGAATTGGCCAGCACGGTGTGCATGCTTTTAACGGCGACCTCGTAGCGCGGTTGTAGCCATGCGCGCAATGCCGCCAGCAGTGGGCGCTGCGAGAGCGGTAACCTTTGTGCGTAGTAATCCCGTAGGTCATACAAAAACCGAGGCGGCGTGTGGCAGTAATAAATAGCGCGTCCTTCATGGTTGGGGCGGTGGGCCAGTACCGAATAAGAGCCAGCATAAACCCGCACTGGGTAAGTGCGTGCCACCTTTTCGCCTTGCTGGCTAAAACCATAAAGTACTCTGGCCAGGCGAAGTGCTTGCCAAGGGTGGTCTGCGCCAAGATCGATCAGACGCTCTGGCGGTATTTGGTCGCCAAAGCTGTGCTGCCTGTGAAAACTCACGCATACATCGCTGCCCCAGTGTTGCTGCAGTGTGACCAACACGCGCTCTGCTCCGCCGTACACCTCTAGGTGGTCGTACAGCAACAGAGGTGCTTGTTGGGGTGTGTCTGCCTTCAATGCAGCACCTGCGTGTACGCGGCTCCCGGCGAGTGTGCCGTCTGCAGGGAGGAGACGTTCTGCGGGCCCTTGGCTGCAATGGACTGCTGGGTGAGCAATCGCCAATCCACCACCTCGTCCGTAGGTGTAAAACCCTCCACCAATTCAAGCAGGCACTGGCGCAATGACAGAACGTCGTCTGCGTCCAAGCAAGTCAGTAAGGCGTGTAAGCGGGGCTCTAACTGCACCCACGACAAATGGTTTTCGTGGGCACGCAAGATGCGCTTGTGTTCGGTGGGTTGCGGGTTGTCGCCAATCAGCAGCTCCTCGTACAGCTTTTCGCCGGGGCGCAGGCCTGTCACGGCAATGGCGATGTCACCTTGTGGGTGGTTTTCGTCTTTCACGCGCAAGCCGCTGAGGGTGATCATGCGTCGCGCCAGGTCGGCAATGCGCACAGGTTCACCCATGTCAAGCACAAAGACGTCGCCCCCGTGCGCCATGGCACCGGCTTGTATCACCAGTTGCGCAGCTTCTGGAATGGTCATGAAGTAGCGGGTGATCTCGGGGTGCGTCAAGGTCACGGGGCCACCGGCTTCAATCTGCTTACGAAACAATGGGACCACAGAGCCCGAAGAACCCAGCACGTTGCCAAAACGCACCATGCTGAAGCGTGTGGGGCCACCTTGGTCGGCCAGGGCTTGCAGCACCATTTCGGCCAGGCGCTTGCTGGCGCCCATGGTATTGGTGGGGCGCACGGCTTTGTCGGTGCTCACCAACACAAAGTGCGGCACCTGTGCCTGTTGGGCAGCCTCGGCGCACATCCAGGTGCCCAGCACGTTGTTGCGAACGCCTTCAGTGGGGTTGTGCTCCACCATGGGCACATGTTTATAGGCAGCGGCGTGATAGACGATGTGGGGTTGCCAGGTGCACATGATGCGCAGCAGCCGCGTTTTGTCGCACACTGAACCCAGCAGCGGTATCACGCGTGTGTCAGCCTCCATTTGCAGGCACTGCTGTTGAAGCTTCTGATGTACCTCGTACAGCGCAAACTCGCTTTGCTCCAGCAGCAATAGGCATTCAGGGTGGCAGGCGAGAATTTGGCGGCACAGTTCGCTGCCAATCGATCCCCCGGCGCCGGTCACCATCACCACTTTGCCACGCGTGTGTTTGTTGAGCAGCAAGTCATTGGGGGCCACAGCGTTGCGCGCCAGCAAGTCTTCCACGTCCAACTCACGCGCATCGTTCAAAGTGACTTTGCCCGATGAAAGTTCGGCCATGGTGGGCAGGGTCCGAACGTGAAGAGGCAAATCTTGCAGGTGCCTGAGGATGGCGTTGCGCGCACTGCGACTGGCGGATGGCATGGCCAGCAGCACATCGGTGGCGTTCAGCCGTTCAATCAGTTGGGGCAGTTCGCGCGGAGCAAATACCGGGCGGCCATCCAGGCTTTGGCCCTGAAGGCGGTCGTCGTCGTCCAGAAAACCCAACAAGCGCTGTTCATGGCTGTCACCCAAGGCGCGCGCGAGTTGTCGGCCTGTGTGGCCTGCGCCGTAGATCAACACGCCGGGCCAGTGTCGTCGCTGCAAGAGGCGACGGTACACGCCGCCCAGCCAAAAACGCCCCACAGCTCGCACCCCGCCAATGGCCACAAACAGCAACAGCGGCTGCAGGATGCCCACCGTGCGGGGCACGCTTTGAACGCCATACAAGGTGAATACCGCCGCAAACAAAACGCCGTATGCGGCGACTGCCTGCACCACAGCCATCATGGCGTTCCAACCCGCATAGCGGAAGATGGCGCGATACAGCCCCAAACGAATGAATATGGGTAAGGCCAATGCGATTGACGCAAGCCCAACCTTGAGTTGCAGCGCATCTGGCACAAGCCAAGCCTCCAGCCTGAGGCACCAGGCCAGCCATACGGTGAACAGGCACAGCGTTGTATCGAGCGCCAGCACCAGCGCACGTTTCAAGCTGCGTGGCAGAGCCAGGACTTGCTGTTTGATGAGGCCAGGCATCAGGCGGTACCGGTGGCTGTTGGGCGCGTACTCTGGGCAGGGCACAGTGCAAACGCCAAAAAGATGAATGCCCAAAGGAAGGGCAGGTTCAAATCAGGAATTGACAGCGACACAGCAAACATGCAAGTCCCTAGTGCAACGGATGTAAAGTGTTGCGATGGGCTCAGTTGCCTTGCTCTGATGAAGCGTGCCATCAGCGTCGCCAACATAGATAGAAAGGCCAGCGCGCCAGCAATGCCGGTGTTGCTGAGTAAACTGGTCAGAAAGCTCGATGTGCGATTGCTGCCCATGCCAACGCCCAGCCCGACGGTCTGTTGCGTTAAGGTTATTGCACGCACGTCAGATAAGAAGCGACCGTCATTGCCTAGGGTGGCCGCTTTATTGAAGATAAAAGCGTTACCAATAGCCGGTACTGCGCGCCACAGGGGCGATTGCCAGAGTGCCGCGATTGCTGAACTGACGAGAAGCACCGCTACCACAAACAAACGCCAGTGTAAGTAGTGCGTTTTTTCCCTCTGCTTCGTGTTCCGAATCTGTTTCCACACAAAGACCGCAATCAACGTTAGGGTGGCAACAAAGCCAGCGACCCAGCCCGTAGAGCCAGTGGTATTGAGCAAACCCAAACCAAACAAAAACAATGCAACAAATACAAGCACTCTCTTGTGACTTGTGAGCAAAAAGACAGCTACCAGACCTGCGTAAGCGCTTGCCATGAATGCGCTGCCATAGGAAGGTTCAGAGAAGGGGGACGAGATTCGGTACAGAATGGCGTAGGTTGATCCGTCTGGAGCGGGTGTGAGATACGGCATTTGATAGAGAACGTTGTCCACAAGCGCATATCCGATGTTGCTCATCCAGAAAGACGCCATCCGGGGCCTCTCCAGCAAAAGCGCCGCGCCATCATGCAATCCGGCGATAAGTGCAATGCCTGACGCTGCGCCAAAAGCGGCGATTGTGTATCGCATTGACCAGTCTCTGCGGTTTAGCGACTGCCAAAAAAAACACGCAACCGTGATATGAACGAAAAGGTTGGCCGCTTGGGCTAAATTGGAAATACTCCAAAAAAGCGGTGGGAGCTCCTTCAAGGCGTATCCGTTTGGGTCCAACGGTGGCTGCACTGGCAACCCCTCAAAAATACGCGGTAGCAAAAACGACCCAGTAATTGCGAGGACCGCATAAACCAGCAGCCAAATTGCAGGTGTCCGTAGGTGGCTGGGCGGCAAGATTGGGCTTTTGGCAGCGCCCAATCGGCGCCACAACATCACGGCGCCGACCGCACCAGCGCTGGCTAGGTAGGGAGAGATACCGTAGTAGCTGGAACCCACGGGTACATTGACCACCGCCGCAGCCTGAAAAACAGCACTGCCAAGCACCAGACCGGGCAACCAACCGCGCGCGAACAGTACCACTGCCAATAGCAGCGGCATGTAAACCAAGCCGAATGCAGTGACTTGCATGTGTCTGGGGCTAGTGCGAGAGAGGCAGAACTAGCTTCACGATTCTGGAGTCAAAACTGCTTCGCGGTTGTCTCGCCACCAGGCTTGCAACAGTGCAAAAAACAGGCCGAACAATCCACCCAACATGCCGCCACCCAACAGGCCCAAGGCGAGGCCGGGTTTGCGTTCTTTGTTCTCCAAGGTTTTGGGATCTGCCACGTACTTCATGGTCCGCAAATAGTTGCTGCGCCATGTGTCAAGTTCCAAGCGCAACTCATTTTGAGTCTGCTGCACGATATCGAGCTTGTTGTCTTGGTCTTTGAGGGCTGCAGTTTGCAGAGCTGGCAGTTTGTCGAGCAACTCTTCCGCAGAGGCGGGCTCATCGAGCAACTTGCTTGCTTCGCAGTAATAGGATTTTTTGATAGCGCTGGCCACGCGCTCCCTGTCGCGTTGTTTTTGGCCAAGCTTGATGTCTGTGACCACAATTTCAGAAGCATTCAGGTGGGTGCGCGGAGCCAAGAATCTGGCCCCGTTGTTGTCGAGTGAAATCACCTGTCGTGTGTCCTGAGCCGCTGACGATGGATTTTGTGCAATCAACTGCTGCAAGCGTTGGATGCGCTCTTCCTCTTGCTCCATGTGGAACTTGGCTGCCAGTTGTTCATTGAGCAG
Source organism: Hydrogenophaga sp. (assembly GCA_030696525.1). Classification (GTDB taxonomy): domain Bacteria; phylum Pseudomonadota; class Gammaproteobacteria; order Burkholderiales; family Burkholderiaceae_C; genus Hydrogenophaga. Next base: position 12,477 of record JAUYSB010000118.1, read on the forward strand.
TTGTGCTTCCCGCAACTCGTTGCGGGTGCACTGACTTTCAGCCTTTGTTTTGAGGTCAAGTCTGGTGATACTGTCCCGTAGGTATTCACCCAGCAGCACGAGCGCGGTGCCGTTGGTTGGCTCATTTGCAGCGTATCGAACACGGAAGCCCACCAATGCATTGGCATCGTCTGATGACAACTTGATGCCAAACCCTCGCTGTTCCTTTTCGGTAAGAGAAAATTCAGGCGAAATTGCTTGAGATAATCCAGTTGGGCGCTTCGCCAAATCCATCAAATCTGTTGCGGCTGCTTCGCCACGCTTGACTCGCGACTCCAAAAATTGTTCAAAATTTCTGGAGTTGATCAGTGTGTTCTCATAGCGTTTGTAGTTGGTCGCGTTGACAGTGCCTTCAGAGAAAGAGACTTCAGATTTGGATTTGCTAGGAAGGGGAATTTCAAACAACCCCGATGAAACATACTTCGTCGACATCAGGCTGACGGCAATACCCAGCAACGCACCACCGACACCGATAGCAACTATGGTGAGACGCTGGCGCCACAAGGTGGCGACCAGCTTGCGCAGGTCGAGCTCGTCTGGATCAGAGTCTTGGGGCGGCGGGATGACTGGGGTCGCTGTGTTCATGAGGTTCTGGTAACTTTGCTCAGCCCGCGATTTTCTCACACACACTGCCCGGTGCAGCTCACCTGCTCATGGGGGCAGATGAGGCGTGTTTTTTTGGCGGTTTTGGACTGTTTTTGCCCGCCGATGGCGGGGCTTTTAAGCGCGCTTGCCGTGTCTGACTGATGCAAGTTTCTTATTCAACAGCGGTGGTGAAACAAGCGCTTGGCGCTGGCTTCAACGCGCTTGTGTCCTTGGCTCTGGTGTTGTGGCTGGCCAGGGTGATGGGGGTGGAAAGTTTTGGCCACTACGTGGCGGTGCTCAGCGGCGCCACCGTGGGTTTGATCGTCTTGGAGGGCGGTTGGTCGGCCTTGTTGTACCGGGAGTGTGCCGCTGGCCGTGCGGGGCACGCCGTGATGGCGCATGCAACGGCACATGTTGTGTGGACCGGCGGGCTGGCGGTGTTGATGTGCCTAATGTGGTGGGTGGCTGACAAGCAGGCGATGGCCTGGGCGGCTGCCTGGGGCTGCATGGCACTGGTGGCGTTGATGAATTTGGTGTCTGCCCGTTTGCGGGGTATGGGGTCGTTTGGGCGGGAGGCACTCTGGCAAGCCGCGGGACGGCTGGTGTCGGCTCTGATGGTTTGGGCTTGGGTGGGGGTGGTGGCCCTGCCGCCGCAGCCCGAGGTGGTGTTTGCTGCCTGGGCGCTTGGGCTGCTGTGCGTGCTGGTGTTGGCACGTGCCTGGCTGGCATGGCCACTTTGGCGTGGATTGTGGAACGCCTACCCGCGCACGATGCCTTTGGTGGCGTCGGCCCTCAGCATGGCCTGGTTGCTCAAGGGCGATATGGTGTTGCTGAGCGGTTGGGCCATGGGGGCAGAGGGTGCGCCGATAGCTGCGGCCGACTTGTCTTTGTATGCGGCCAGCACGCGCCTGACAGAAATGGGTCTACTGCTTTTTGCGCCTGTGAGCAATGTGTTGCTGCGTCTGTTTGTGGCACCGCCTGAGGCGGATGTGTCTGCACCGGCCCACAAGGGGCATCAACCTGCCACTTGGCTGTGGCGGGTCATGTCGCTTGTGGGAATGTGTGGTGCGGCATTGGTCTTCGTGGCGATATGGCTGGGCGCTGAACTGATGCACGCCTTGTTTGGCGCTGCCTACGTGCCGGCTGGCAGTTTTTTGCCCTGGGTGTTGCTGATGCTGCCGGCCGCGTGTGGCAACTTGGTGTGGATTCAATGGTGGATGGCGCAGCACGCCGAGCAGATGGCCGCCCGCTGGCTGGTGTTGGCTGGCCTGGTCTTGTGGCTTGTCACGCCATGGGCGGCGCAGGTGGGCGGTGTGACTGCTGCCGCAGCCGCCGTGGCGTTGGTGCACGCCGTGTTGTGGCTGGTGTATGCCGGGGCTTACTGGCGCCGCCGACGCAGCGGGTAGCCGAGCCAGGCCGCCCACACCAGGCTGGCCAGCTCTAATCCTCCCAGCGGACCCAGGACCCAATGACGCGGTCGCCAGGCGGCCGGGTGCCAGCGGTCATACAAGCCCTGTTGGCGTTGCAAGTACAGCGTTGCGTGACCAGCGCGGTCCTTCATGATGGCGCCGGATGGCACTGGGCTTGGTGGTGTGAGTTGCAACCGCGCCTGTCCCACCGCAACACCGATGCCCAAGGCCAGAGCCAGGGCGCCCGCGTGCCAGTGCCAGCCAATCCGTGGCCTGCCTTGGGCGGGCGGCACCCGGAACCCGTAGTACACCATCACCCCCAACACCGCCGCCAGCAGGTTGACCAGCACGTCGTTGAAGTCGTAGTAGTGGCTGTAGCTGGCGGTGATCCACAGGTACTGGGCCAATTCATCGATGGCGCCCAGCAGTATGGTCAGCGCCAGCAGACGGCCCACGGGCCAGCGGCTGCGGTCGGGGTCCAGTGCCTTGGCCAGCAGCCAGGTGAGCAGGGCGTACTGTGGGTAGTGAAAGTACTCGGGCACCGAGTAGGTGAGCCAGCGGTCCACGGCGGCCACGCACGCGCCCCACAGCAGCCAGTAGCCAGCCACGATGCCGATGCGCGGGCGCGTGCCGTGCCGCAGCGCATCGCGCACCAGCCAGGCCAGCAGGGCCAGGGCCGCCACGGGCAGCAGGTAGGGCATGGCGTCGCGGTAGCTGTATTGAACGGTCTGGCCCTGCCAGGTGGCGGTGCGCGTGCCAACGAGCCAGAGCGAGAACTCCAGATGTGCCAGGGTGGTGACCACAAAATAAAGCGCGGCGGCGGTGCCCCAGGCAGCGGTGCGTGTGGTGGGTTTCATGGTTGTTTTCTCCCAGTGGCGGGCGCAGGGCAAGGGTGGGCTGCGGTGGCGTCAATGAACACGCCCACGCCTGCGGACGCGGGGGCCTCTGCGCTGGCGTAGGCCTTGCCCCAGCCCCGGCAGGCTGTGCCGGTGAAGCGGTAGCGGGCGCTGCCTCGGGTGCGCACCAGCACGCCATGCCCACCGTCGTGGGCGGCGCCCAGGCCCAGGTCGCCCAGCACAAACCTGTCGTGGCCGCCGCCGTCCACCAGCAGGCCCACGGCGGCGTCGTGCCCGGCGCCCATGGCGGTGACGTGGCTGGCCTCGTAGCTGTCGTCGCCCGCACCGGCGGCCCACAGCAGGCCCACCCCTTGGTGGGCGGCGGCGCCCATGGCGTACCAGGCGGCTTGGTGGCGGTTGTGGCCGCCCAGGTCGAGCAGGGCGCCCAGGCCCTGGCGCAGGCCGGCACCTTGCGCAAACAGCTGGGCGCGGTAGCTGTCGTCCCCGGCCGCGTCGATCAACAAGGCCAGCCCGCCGCCGGCCGATGTGCCGTAGCCCGCGCCCTGGCCCATGGACGCGTTGTGTTCGGGCAGTTGCGACGAGGGCCACACCAGCACGTCGTTGCCCAGGTGGTAGCGGTCGTGGCCGCCGGGGTCGAGCAGCAGCGCGGTGCCCTGCGGGCCGGCCGAGGCTTGAGACAGCGTCAGCGCGCGGTGGTCGTCATCGCCGGGGCTGCCCAGCAGCAGGGCGTCGCCGGCCAGCGCAAAACCCTGGGCCATGCCGGTGGCACGGTAGCGGTTGTGGCCGCTGTCGTCGATGTGCACCGCCGCGCCCAGCACAGCCGCGCCCTGGGCCAGCCAGCCGGCCTGGTGATCGTCGTCGCCGTCGGTGTCCCACAGCAGGGCGTAGCCCATCACGGCGGCAGACGGACCGCTGCCCGGCGCATGGCTGCGGTAGCGGTCGTGGCCGCCGTGGTCCAGCAGCAGGCGGATGCCGGGGGGTGTTCCTTCTGCGGGCGGGGCAAAGTCGTAACGGTCGCTGCCGCCCACGTCGAGCACCAGGTAGGGCCGCGCCAGCGGGTGGTGGTTGTCTCGGCCGGTGGTGTCCACCAGCACCGTGCCCCAGGGGGTTTCGGTGCGCCACACCACCACGGGCAGGTGGGGTGTCTGTGTGATGAACGCGTGCAAGCGTTCAGCGGTGGCCAACAGGATGCGCATGCCGGTACGCAGCGCGTGGCGGTCGATGGCGGGCCAGTTGGCGGGGGCTTGTGTGTCAGCCTGCCCAGCGGCGGCCGGGATGGTGTGCGCCAGCACGGCCTGGGGCGTCAGCCCGGCGGGCAAGGCGGCCAGGGCGCGCGCGCGCCAGGCCTCGGCCAGCGCCAGGCCGTGCAGTGCCCGCCGCAGCTCCAGGGCCAGTGGTTCGGGCACATCGCCGGGCACAGGCACCGCCGCATGGGCCTGGGGCGGCGGGCGATCGGTGGCTGGCGCGTCGGACCCGCTCTCTGCGGTGAGCAGGCGGTACAGCTCTGTGGGTTGGTGGCGGGCGGCGGGCCAGTGGCGCATCGCATCGATGCGGTGCCAGGCGGCCGGCGGGTCGATCAAAAAACGCTGCAGCAATTCGGGCGCCCGAGACACATCAGCTTGGGGCTGCGCCAGCGCATGGGGGGCCAGCTGCGCCTGGGTCAGTGCCTGTTGCACGGCCTGGCTGAAATCGGTGGCCTGGGCCGCTGTGGGCGACCACATCGCCAGCAGCCAGCACACCAGCACGCGACCCATGCCTCAGCGGCGCGTGTGCGCCGAGCCGATGCGCCAGCGCGACAGACACAACAAGGTGGTGATGGCCATGTAGCGCGCCACCTTGAGCCAGGAGCCGAAGATGCGCGAGGCGCCCGCCACGCGCTCGTTCATGCGCACCGGCACCTCCACCACGCGCAGCCCGGCACGGCGCAGCATCAGCAGGGTGCCCACGTCCTGGTAATCCAGCAGCGTGGCCTCGCTCGATGCCAGCACGCGCAGCGCGTCGCCCCGGTAGCAGCGGAAACCCGAGGTGAGGTCGGTCACGTTCAGGCCAGTGAGCAGGCGGAACCAGTGCCAGGCGACGCGCCGCAGGGCGCTCGCGCGTTCGGGAAAGGCGCCAATCACCACGTCGGCCTGGGTGCTGGCCTGCAGCAGGTGCGGCAACTCGTCCACCTCGTGCTGGCCGTCGGCGTCCATGGTGATCACGGTGTCAAAGCCGTGCCGCAGCGCGTGGCGTATGCCGGTCTGCATGCCGCCCCAGGCGCCCAGGCCCAACACCGGCCGCAAGACACGGGCGCCCGCCGCGCGCGCGATGTCGCCGGTGCCGTCGCTGCTCAGGTCATCGATCACCAGCACCTCGGTGTGGCCGGCTGCGCACAGCTGTGCCAGCAGCGCACCGATGGTGGCGGATTCGTCGCGCGCGGGTATGACGATGAGGGTGCGCGCCGGTGCTGCCGTTGCCAGCGGCTGGCCGGTCGGCGTGGGGTACAGGGTTTGCAGCGTGCGCGCACTGGCCTCGGCCGTGAAGCGCTGCTCAAAGGCGGCACGCCCGGCCGCGCCCATGGCCTGGCGCTGTTCGGGGTGGCGGGCCATCCACAACAAGGCCTTCGACCACGCACCCACATCCTGCAGCGGCACCAGGCGGCCGGCCTGGCTGCTGGCCACCACCCAGGGCATGCCCGAGCCGGGCAGCGCACTGACCAGGCAGGGTTTGCCGTGGGCCATGGCTTCGAGCAGCACCATGCCAAAAGCCTCGGTGCGCTCACATGAGGGCAGGGCCAACAGGTCGCAGTGCGCCAGCAGCTGCTGTTTTGTTGCCTCGGTGACGGCGCCCAGCAGCCGCATGCGGGGCGCGGCTGCGTTCTGTTGATGGGCGGTGATGCGGGCTTGCAGCGCGCTGCGCAGTTCACCGTCGCCCGCGATCAGCAACACCACATCGGGCGTCTGTGCCACCGCGTCAATCAGCGTCTCAAAGCCCTTGTAGTGGGCCAGGCGGCCGATGGCCAGCACCCGCAGTGGTGCCCCAGCGCCGGGCCACGCTGGTGGGTGCGCCGGGGCGGGCTGGGGCGCGGGGGCTTGCAGACCCAGCGGCACCACTTCGCACTTGTCGGCCCAGGCCCGCAGGGGCTCGCTGGCCTCCAGGTAGGGCGGCGAGGTGACGGCAATGCGGTGCGCGCGCGCCAGCACCGCCTGCTCGAAGGGGCGGTAGGCCAGGTAGGCCAGCGCCAGCGCCGCGCGGGTGTCTGACACCAGCACGTCCGAATGCCAGTGCACCACCCAGGGCAGGCGCCGCGCGGCGGGTTGCAGCAAGGCCCAGAACACCGCGTTGTTGGGCATGTGCAGGTGCAGCACATCGGGCTGGAATGTGCGGATGGCGCTGGCCAGCGCTTGTGGGTAGCCCACGGCAATGGGCGCGTACAGCAGCTGCCACTGCACCGGCACACGCTGGAGCCAGGGCGGGTCGCCCGGCAGCGGGTCGCCATGCACCAGCGCGCAGGCTTCCACACCCTGCGCCCGTTGGGCCTGGACGAGATCGGCCAGGTAGGTTTCCATTCCGCCAAAAAAGGGCGGGAAAAACTTGCCGAGGTGGAGGACGCGCAAGGGGCTGCGCACGGAGCTCAAGATGGGTCTCGTGGCAGGCGCACTTCTTTGGCCCACATCTGCTGAAGGCGGAGGTAAGTCGCGTTCTGGGGGTCAAGCTCAACGGCCTTGGTGAGTTCTGCGCGGGCGTCGCTGGCATTTTTCAACATGGCATGCGCCATGGCTTTGCCGTAGTGCGCCAGCGCGGCCTGCCGTGCATCCAGAGAGCGGGTCAAAACCTGTTCGAAAACGGCCTTTGCCCCCGGGCCGTCTTCCAGCCCCAGTTTCGCCATGCCCAGGCCCGTCAAGTGCCGTGGCTGGCCAGGATTGAGTTTGACGAGCGCCTCGAAGTCTGCCGCTGCTTCACTGAAGTTGCCCAGACGCATCTGGGATTCGGCCCGCCGCAGCTGCGCCTGCTCCTTGACCTTGTCCGCCAGTGGCCGCACCAACGCCTGGCTGTAGCCCTCCACCGCTTCTTTGTATTGACCCAGCGCGTACTGCGACTCTGCCCGATGGAAGTGCAGCGGGCCGTCTTGATAGCCTGCGGACTCAGCGGTTGCAAAACTGCGCAATGCCTCGGCGTGCTTTTTCTGAACCTGTTCGGCAAGGCCAAGGTTGAACAGTGCCCCACCTGTTGGTTCGCCGAGGGCATGGGCGGTGCGGAAATCCGTGGTTGCGAGTTCTGCTGAAAAACGGTCGAGGTACTGGGCTCCGCGGTTCAGGAAAGCACGGTAGCGGCCCACCGCATTCGGAGCGCCGTTCTTGACATCGATCTTTTCTACCGCATCGCTCCACACCGACAAAGGTGTTCGCAGCGACGACAGCCGTTCGGCAGACAGGGCCGCCAAGACGAGCACCGCCGCGATGCCTGCGCCATAGAGTGTTCTGTTGGAAAACCCCGACGCTTTGAGTGCGACGGCAATCAACCCAGGTACAGGAATGGCCCATAAGTAGCTGCGATAAAGCACCATGGGGTCTTGCACCCAGACGGTAGAGAACTCTGTCCAGAACAGCACCAATGGAAACAGCAGGCACAGCCCGATGAAGCCCCAGATGTCGGACCGCCGCAAAACAGCCCAGACTGCCAGCAACAGCACCACGATGTAGGCGATGGCCCCACCGATGTGAGGCAGGCTTGTCAGTGTGAGCGGAAACGGAGGGCGCATATCAATCGACATCCAACCCACGGCCGGTACCAGCCACAAGAACCCGTAGTAGAAGAACAGCGCCGCTTGATTGAGCAGGCTGAGTGGGAAGATCTGCGTTGCAGCGCCGGGACGTTGACGATCCAGCTGTGCCACCAGTTGGCGCGATGTTTCATCGAAGACTTCACCCAACAAATGGGGGTAGATCCGCAGCAACGCGACCAGCGCCACGCCAACGACGGTGCCTGCCAGCACAATGGCCGCAGTCGCCCGCTGCCAGGTGGGACGCTGAACGAAGATGTACAGCGGCACTGACATGCCAGCGATAAGAAACACATGTTCTTTCGAGGCCACGGCACAAACGTAGGCCACGAGAGACCAGGCAAACCAGTAGGTTTTGGCGGAGGCTCGTTGGCTGAGCAAGCCTCTGACGTACGCGTGACAGGCCAATACGCCGAACAGCGTGGCCATCACGATGGAGCGCTGGATCAGATAGCCCACGGCGTAGGTGGCCACGGGATGCAGGGCAAACAAGCCCACACCCACCTGCAGGGCGATTGACGTTGTCTGGGTTTTCGCCGCGTCCTGCACAGCGTGTGTTTCGACCCGGTTCAGCAGTTGGCTGAACAACGCAAACAGGGCAACACATGTGGCAGCGTGCAGGAGCAAGTTGACGATACGTTGCGCCACCAAGGATGCGCCACTGAGTTCATCTACCCACACAAAGCTGCCATAGGACAGCACCCGCTGCTTGAACTGCAGCAGGCTGCCATAGGCGTTGGACACCGTGCCGTCCGTCAGGCGGGCGTCGTCGAAAACCAGCTCGTTGTTGAACCCAAGTGCATAAATGCCCAAGGTGAGCAGCCCGAGTGTCAGGGGCAACAAATAAGACTTGTAGCTTTTCATCGTGGTGCCGGATTACTTTTTGCCCCAAGTGTAGATTTTGGTGATGGCATAGTTCCACACAGCGCCGACCAGTATGCCCGCGAGCGCGGCCGGCAACCAAGCGGTGCGGTGTTCGAACAAGTAGGTCGCAATGCCTATGTTGGCAATAGCGCCAATGCTGCACGCCAACATGAAGCTCAACAACCCACGAAACCAGGCCCCACCCTTTAGCCGCTGATCGCGGTATGTCACGCTGTTGTTCAGGGCAAAGTTGAACACCATGGTGATCACGGTGGCGCCGGTTTGCGCATGCGAAAAGTCCATGCCCATGGCCTTCAGCGCCAGCGTCAAGATCAGCATGTGGACGAAAACACCTACGCCGCCAATGATCGAAAAAGCCAGAAAACGAACAGGTATCCACCTGCCGATCAATTTGTCCGCCAACAGCATCCCGTATTCCCACATCACCATGTGGTCAAGTTTGCTTTCTCCGTGAATACGCGTGCGAAATTGGTAGGGGACCTCGCCAATGCGAAGCTTGCGTTGGCTGGTGGCCAACAGGTCGAGCAAGATCTTGAATCCCATGCCCGACAGCCCGCGAACGCATTCGTCCAGCACGCGTCGGTCCAGCATGAAAAAGCCACTCATGGGGTCTGAGACGGGCTGTTTTAAAACCAGATGGCTGACGCGGGTGGCCAGCAGGCTCATCTGTTTGCGCTTCTCATCCCAATCGCCGGTGCCTCCGCCTTGTGCATAGCGGGTGCCAATGACGACGTCGCAGCCGTGTCGCAATTTGTCCAGCATGTCTGGCAGTATGGATTCATCGTGTTGCAGGTCTGCGTCCATCACTGCCAGAATGGGGCCTGAGGCGGCCATCATGCCTTCGATGCATGCCGTGGAGAGACCGCGACGCCCTACGCGCTGCAGGCAGCGGACCCGTGGGTCTCGACAGGCCAGCTCGCGAACCTGGTTCGCCGTCCCATCTGGCGAGTCGTCGTCGACAAAGATGATTTCCCATGCCGTCGCGCCCATTGCGGCCTCCACTCGGCGTACGACCTCCTGGACGTTGGCGACTTCGTTGAACGTCGGAATGACGATGGACAGTTGGAGACTTTGGGTATTCATGGGGTTCTGTGTCGAGCTTTGTGCACACTGAAATTGCTTTAAGGGCGAACCCAGTGTTCCGTGAATGTGTTGTCGAATTGCCACTTTTTCCGAGTCGGCCAATGGTGTCCGCAGTGCCGGTAAAAACCATCAATCACTGCATGCCCGGAGTCGTGGCCGATGATTGCCAGCCGCTCATGGCGAGCCAGTGCTTCACACGTTTGTTGGAAGTCGCCTGGGGACGAAACGCTGTGCATCCGGGGGCGGGGATCTGTGCCCAGCATCAGTTCCAAATAGACGCGGTACATGTTGAGGTTGGGGCGCCAGGGATAGAGAAATGGCGTTTCCCCAGGAGCGCCGTCCACGGCAGCGCGGGTCATAGACCGGAAGTCCTCGTTTTTATTGCTCCGGAGTGTCCATATGGTGGAGGCCGACAAGGCGACCACCAGGGTTGCCGCAAGCAACTGACCCGGTGTGTTTTTAATTTGGGCCAGCACCATGGCCATCCACAGCGCCAGCAGCGGACATGCAAAGATGTAGTAGCGCGGATGCGCCATCCCGGCCTTGGCCACAATCAGCGCTGCGATGAGCAGAAACACGCAGGACATGAGCGGCAACAACCAGAAAGGCGCCCGTGCCGCGAAGGGGCTTGCGCTGCGGCTATTCGGTACAACCCAGCGCCAGGCGGCAACAACGCCAAGCGTGATGACCACCCATGGCCATTGAACCGCCATCAAAATGTGTTCGACAGATAGCGAGGCACGTTGTTGCCAACCCATGTTGCCCCAGGCGACACCGCCTTTTGTCGTGAACAGAATGGTGTGTACGTTCAAAATCACCCAGGGCAGAAAAAGCAGACCCAGTGTGAAAACCCGTTGAATTCCGGGCTTGGAGCCACGTCGCCAACTCGTCCAGAGTTCGATCAGTCCAATCAGCACAACGACCACTGCCGCGTTGTAGTGGCTGTAACACGCCGCCGTCCACAGCGCGATTTCCAGGTTCCCCAGTGGTGTCCATGTCGACAACCCGTCACGCCAACGTTGCCACCACAGCAACAGCGAAGCCCCAATAAACGATGCGCCCAGGCTGTAGGCGCGACCATCTTTGGCGTAGTAGATCAGTACAGGATAAAGCGACAGCAGCAGCAAGTTCCACGTCAGGACGCGGCGGTTCCACGGATCGCGCTCCCGCCAGGCAAGTAGAGCCGCCCAGCACAGCAGCAAACAGGCAGAGACGGCGGCGGGCAGCCTGGCTGCCCATTCGCTGGTTCCCAGCGCGTTCAGCGTGGCTTTCTCAAGCAAGTCGTTCAGTGGTGGGCTTTGTTCGGCCGCCTTGGCCGTTAGAAAGCTGTCGCCATCTGTGATGTGTAGGACCTGTTTGCGCTCGAACCAGGGGTTGCCTGGGGCGGGTGCCAATGGGTGGAATTGGGCAATTCCTACCGTGAAGAGTTCGTCTGCCCACAAACTGCGTTGTCCGATCTGATCAAGGCGCAGCCCTATGCCAGCGAGCGTGGTCAAAACCAGCGCTAGCAACCACCAACCAAGCCAGGCAGGCGATTTCCCCTGCCTCATGAGCCGTCACATTTTGTTTTGACGGCACACCGGCCACGCGCCCGGAGCCAGATGCGACACAATGGGAGGCTATTCACGCCCTCAGCGCCGAGGGCTTGACCGTTGTGGTTGAAGTCGACGCCCAGCGTATGGCTCTCTCTGAACAGACAATGCAGGATACTCATTTGGTGAAAGACAGTGATGCGTTGGTGGCGCCGGCCAAGTCTACCCTCCTTGGGGAGCGGCTACTGGCATCGGGCAAGCTGACGGCCCGCGACCTTGAGCGAGCGCTTCAGGCGCAGCAGGAGATGGGCAACCTGCTGGGGAAAGTGTGCGTTCAACTGGGCTTGGTCTCCGAGTTGGATGTTGTCAAAACACTGGCCGAGCAGTTGAGCGTCCCCTTCATTTCTGCTGACTCGTTCCCCGCTGTGCCTCTGGAAGTGCCAGGCCTCATGCCCGAGTTTCAACTTGCCAATGCGGTGTTGCCGTTGAAGCTAGAGGGTGGGGTGTTGGAGGTCGTGATGGCGCATCCTCAGGATGTGTTTGTGCGCAAGGCATTGCAGCTGGCCACGGGCTGTGTCATCAGCCCCGCGATTGGGCTTGAAAGCGAACTAGAAAAAGCCTTGGCTCAGCCCGTGGACGAAGCCTCACAACAGGGTGATGGCTTGAGCGATCTGGCGGATGCGGGGGATTTTGTTGAGCACCTCAAAGATCTGGCCAGTGAGGCGCCCGTCATCCGCCTCGTCACCAGCATCATCGGCCGTGTGACCGACCTGCGCGCTTCCGACATCCACCTGGAGCCCTTTGACGACGGCCTGCACGTGCGCTACCGGGTGGACGGTGTGATCCACGCTGGCGAGGTGGTGCCGCCCAAACACAGCGCGGCGGTGAGTTCGCGCGTCAAGTTGCTGGCGCATCTGGACATCGCCGAGCGCCGCCTGCCGCAGGACGGCCGCATCAAGACCCGGGTGAAAGGCCGCGAGCTGGACCTGCGTGTGTCCACCGTGCCCACGGTGCACGGCGAAAGTGTGGTCATGCGCGTGCTCGACCGCGCCAGCGTGCGCTTCAGCCTGGAGAGCATGGGTTTCGCGTCCGACACGCTGGCGCGTTTCAACGATTTGTTGGCGCGGCCGCATGGCATCGTGCTGGTCACCGGCCCCACCGGCTCGGGCAAAACCACCACGCTGTACGCGGCCCTGTCCAAGATGGATTCAAGCGTGCAGAAGATCATCACCGTGGAAGACCCGGTGGAGTACCAGCTCGAAGGCATCAACCAGATCCAGGTGCACCCGCAGATCGGCCTGAGTTTTGCCAACGCCCTGCGTTCCATCCTGCGCCAGGACCCGGACATCATCATGATCGGCGAGATGCGCGACGGCGAAACCGCGCAGATCGCGGTGCAGTCCGCGCTGACCGGCCACCTGGTGCTGTCCACCCTGCACACCAACACCGCCGCCGGCGCCGTGGTGCGCATGCAGGACATGGGCGTGGAGAGCTACCTCATCACCTCGTCCGTCAACGGCGTGCTGGCGCAGCGCCTGGTGCGCACCTTGTGCACCCACTGCAAAACGCCCGACCAGCCGTCGGACGAACTGCGCCGCCGCACGGGGCTGGGGCGTTTCCTGGCCGAAGGGCAGCCGATGTACCAGGCCGTGGGCTGTGCCCAATGCCGCCACACCGGGTACCAGGGCCGCACCGGCATCCACGAGCTGCTGGTGCTGGACGAGCCCTTGCGGCGCGCGGTGATCGACGGCAAGGACGCCACCATCCTGCATGGCCTGGCGGCGCAGTCGGGCATGTTGTCGCTGTACGAAGACGGCCTGCGCAAGGTGGCCGCCGGTGTCACCAGCCTGGACGAACTGCTGCGCGTGACCCAGGATCAGAACGATGGCTGAGTTCGTCTGGCGGGCCGCCCAGGCCTCGGGGCAGGTGGTGGATGGCCGGCTCGAAGCCCCCAGCCTGGCCCAGGCCCTGCGCCAGTTGCGCGAGCGCGGCCTCACGCCGCTGAGCGTGGACGATGCCGCGGGCGTGCCGGGCGGCGCTTTGCCGGCCAAGGCGGCGTCTGCCTTGGCCGGCGCTGATCGACCTGCGCGTGCGCAGAAGGGCCCGGTCAAGGCGGCCGATGTGCTGGCCATCACCTCCGAGCTGGCCATCATGCTCAAGGCCGGGCTGGCGCTGGACAACGCGCTGCGCGTGCTGATCGAGATGAGCCACAAGCCCACGGTGGCGGCGCTGCTGCAGGGCATCCTGAGCGACGTCAAGGGCGGCGCGCCGCTGAGCCGGGCGCTGACCCAGCACAAGGCCTTGTTCGGCGATTTCTACATCAACATGGTGCGCTCGGGCGAGGCCAGCGGCCAGATGGCGTCCGTCATGGCGCGGTTGGTGGAGCACATGGAGCGCCTGCGCGCGCTGCGCGACAGCGTGGTGTCGGCCACCATCTACCCGGCCATCCTGCTGGGCGTGGCGGTGCTGTCCCTGGTGGCCATGCTGGGTTTTGTGGTGCCGCAGTTTGAACAACTGTTCAAGGACATGGGCGACGCCCTGCCCCTGCCCACCCGCATCGTGATGGAAATGGGCCAGACCTTCCAGGCCTATGGCTGGGCCATCGCCCTGGTGGCTGCCGCGCTGTTCTGGCTGATCGGCCGCTGGCTCAAGACGCCGGGCGGCAGCCAGTGGTGGCAAACCCGCGTGTTGCGCCTGCCGCTGCTCGGCGGCCTGTTGCGCAAGTACCAGCTCACGCTGTTTGCGCGTTCCCTGGGCACCCTGCTGGGCAACGGCGTGCCGCTGCTCACCGCACTGCGCATCGCCACCGAAACCGTGGGCAACCAGACCCTGCGCGGCCCGCTGGAGCGCATGGTGCCGCAGGTGAAAGAGGGCGCGCGCGTGGCCGACGCCATGCGCAACACCGGCATCTTCGAGCCGCTGGCGCTCAACCTCATGCGCGTGGGCGAAGAAACCGGCCGCATCGGCCCCATGATGCTGGAGCTCGCACAAATATTGAACCGCGAGGTGGAAAACGGCATCAAACGGGCCCTGACCATGCTGGAGCCGCTGCTCATCCTGGTGCTGGGCGTGCTGATTGCTTCCATCATTGTTTCTATCCTGCTGGGCATTCTTTCTGTGAATGACCTGGCTGTTTAAAATCGGCCCAGTCCCGCTGGATGGGGTTCTGTGGTTTGTTTCAAGGTCGTATGCGTCAAGACAATATTCCCACGCGCCATCGTGGCTTCACACTGATCGAACTGCTTGTGGTGCTGGCCATTCTTGCGCTGCTTGCCGGCTTGGTAGGCCCTCGTGTGCTCAACCAGTTGGGAGGCGCCAAGTCCAAGACCGCCGGTGTACAAATCGCGGATCTGGAAAAAAGCGTTGACCTGTTCCGTTTGGATGTGGGGCGCGCGCCCACGACAGAAGAGGGTTTGGGTGCGCTCATAGCGAAACCAGCCACAGCGAATGGGTGGAACGGCCCTTATTTGAAGGGGGGAGCGGTCCCGGTGGATCCTTGGGGCAATGCCTACAAGTACGCCAGCCCTGGTGCAAAAGGGGGGGTAGACATCACGTCCCTGGGGGCTGATGGTGCGCCGGGTGGGGATGGTGAAAACGCGGATATCCGCAACTTGCAGTAAGACGCCGTGTCGCGTGCTCGCGTGAAGTCCCAGCGTGGCTTTACGCTGATTGAATTGTTGGTGGTATTCGCCATCGCCGGATTGTTGGTGGCTGTGGTTCCTCCGGCCTTTGACCGGCTGCGTCAGTCGGTGCAGTACCGGGCTGCTGTTCGGACGGTGTTGGCCGAGCTGAAACTGGCGCGCAGCCAGGCGCTCAATGGCGGGGTGATGGTGCGATTTGATGTGGATCTGGGCCAGAGAACCTTTGGTGTGCAGGGCAAAAGTCCCCATTTGCTTCCGCCCGAACTGGAATTGCGTGCGACGGTGGCGGACGTCGAGGTCACGTCCGGCGTCGCCGGAATTTCATTTTTGCCACAGGGCGGCGCCACTGGTGGCAACCTGGATGTGCTGCGACCGGATGGCTCAGGCACCCGACTGGGGGTGGACTGGTTGTCTGGCCAAGTCCGCTTGACATCGATATCCCCATGATCTGCCATCGCCCTAAGCCGGCGGTATCGCTTCGCCAGGCTGGCTTCACGCTGCTTGAGTTGCTGGTGGCCTTGAGCATCATGGGAATGGCTTTGGCTTTGATCTACCGCAGTGTTGGCGACAGCGCGCGAAATGCCCATGACCTGGTGTTGCAGCAGCGCGCGATGTGGCTCGCGGAGTCGGTGCTCGCGTCGCGCAACAGCGTACCACCCCAGGGATGGCAGGAATCGGGCGAGAGTGATGGCATGGGCTGGGAGGTGCAAAGTTCGCCCCAGGCCACCCCACTCAGCGGGGATAAAGTGATTCCCTTGCTGCGCATCGACCTTGCTGTCCACTGGGAGGCTTCCCGTGGGCCGGCGGCGTTGCGCGTCAGCACCTTGCTGCCACAGCATGAGCTTCAGTTGCCACCATGAGCCAGTTCCGAAGCCATTCCCGTGTGCAGGGCTTCACCTTGGTGGAGCTGCTGGTGGTCATGTCCATGTTGTCGCTGGTGATGCTGGGGCTTGGCAGTGGCATGCGCACCATGGTCAAGGCTGAGTCCAGCATTGAGCAACGCTTGTCAACCTTGGATGAGTTGCGTGTGGCCCGCCAGTTTGTCTTGCAGATTGCCGCGCATGTTTCTGCCCGGACTGCGCAGCGGTCCGATGGAAGCGCTCTGGTTTTTGAGGCGCTTCCAGACAGTCTGAGCTGGATCGGTGTCATGCCTGTGAGGCCTGGTGTGGGCGGGCTGCATCAATTTCGTTTGACGGTTGAGCCCGATGAGGACACTGCCGCAGCCTTGGTGCTGCGCTATCGTCCATGGATGGCTGACGTCAATGCGGCGGATTGGTCGGGCGCGCAGCGCCGCGTGCTTGTCAAGCAGGTGAGTAACTTCCAGGTGGAGGCGCAGGGGTTGCAGCCAAAAGGGCGTCAGCATCCGGTGGCGTGGCCGGTGGGCTGGCAACAAGGGTGGCCGATACCAGATCGCTTGCCGGAGCAAATTCGGCTCAGTTTCGTGGACGCGCTTGGGCAGCGGCAACCGTGGGTCATACCGGTGCGTGCGACGGTGCAGACCGATGACAGCCTCACCACGGTGACAGTGGGCGGCGGGGTTGCAAGATGAGTCGTCTCCGCTTGGATCCTCGTCCGTTCGCACAGCGGGGGTTGGCCTTGGTCGCGGTGCTTTGGATGGTGTTTGCCTTGAGCCTCATGCTGAGCGGCGTGTTGGGCAGCCTGCGTGGTGAGATTCGACAAACTGCAAATGAAAAGCAGGCTGTGCTGGCCAAGGCTCAGGCGCAAGCCGGGATGATGTTGGCCTTGCAGCAGCTGTCCGCCACCGTGGCACGGGACACAAGCTTGCCCCGCGTGTGGCAGTTTGAGTTCGATGGGCAGCCGATACAAGTGCGCATGTTGGCCCTCAACGGGCTGATTGACCTCAACAGCGCCCCGGTTGAGCTGCTGACGGCCTTGTTCCGCTATGGGGCAGGCGTGGAGCAGGGCCTAGCGGGCCGCATGGCCGAGGAGTTGGGGCGCATGCGACAACCCCAAACATCGGATAATTCACCTGCTTTCGAGGCTCCAGAAGACTTGATGCGTGTGCCGGACTTCAGATACGAATATTTCGTTTTGTTGTCCGACTTGGTCACCACCGATGTCAAAATCGGCAGCGGCCGTATCAATCCACTGTTTGCCCCGCTCGGGGTGCTGCGCGTTCTGACGGGGGGCGATGAGCAACTTGCGGGGGAAATTGCGGCACGCCAAGACGACGCGACACCTATGATCGACACCAGTCGGCTGCCCCCCGCGTTTGTCGAACGCGAGGCGCCCGATGCGTTTGTGCTGGTGTCCAGGGTGTCCATGCCTGACGGTGGGGCGTATCAACTCAGTTGGGTGGTACACCAGGCAACCGATCCCTATTCCGGGTTGCCATGGCGTGTGGTTCGCAGCAGTTCCAAACGGCTGCCGGGCTGAAGGCGCATTGAATGGTCCCCCACCACAGTCCCGAGGGTCCTCTAGCGAGACCTTAGGTTCAGAAACGATTCCTTGGTGATATGACAAGTTTGCAAAACCAGGCAAGCCTTTTCGGACTGGATCTCCGCCCGGCGGGCGCACTGCTGCGCGCGGCCCTGGTCGATATGGCGCGATGGCGCCTGGTCAAATGGATGCTTCCTCAGGCGCGGGTGGCGGTGCGCTTGGCCGATGGTCGGTGGATGCGCAGTCAGGGTCCGCAGACAGGCGCACGCGAACAGGTCGGTTGGGATGATGGAAATGTAGCGACCAAGGCGCGTGGGCATTTTGTCGCCATCGTCCCATCCGAGGATGTTCTGCTGCGCTGGAGTGTGGCCTTGCCGTCTTCGTTGTCAGAAGCGCAGCGTGCCCAATCGTTGGCGCTTGAGGTTGCGGCAAAAAGTCCTTTTCCCACGGAGGACTCGCTGTGGGCGAGTCAGTCCGATGCGGAGACTCCGGGGCGCGAGCATTTGGTACTGGCCTCCCGACGTATCCTTGCCGAGCATTTGTCGACGAGGCACGCCACCTTGCTTGCGGGCCTGCCGGTGGCCAAGGGGTTGACGCCTGGTGGCGAATCCTCCACGGTCGAGGTGTGGGTGCCTGAATCGTCGGGCGAGGGTTTTGTTGTGTTGCCGGGTTTCGGCGAAACGGCCCGTGGCCGACGCAACCGCGCGGGGGCCGCCGTGTCCATGCTGTTGCTTTCGCTGGCTGTGGTCGTCACTGGCGCCATTGCGGTCACGCCGACAGCACAGCTTTATCTCAGACTGCAGGCAGCGCGCAGTGCCCTTCAAACGGTTGGGAAACAAGCCGCCGACGCGGTGGAATTGCGCCAGGCCATGGTGCGCGAAATGGAGCGCGTCAAGCAGATGCAGCAGCTGTTGGACCAGCCGGTGTCCCCGTTCGATGCGTTGCTGCAAGTCAATCGGGCGGTTCCAGATGATGCGTTTTTGCGGAACCTGGAAATTTCGGGTGCCAAAGTGGTTCTGACTGGCGAGGCCCCGGTGTCGGCTTCGTTGATGACGCACTTAAGCAATTTGCCAGGTTTTTCAAGTGTGCGCGCACCGAGGCCTGCCACGCGCCCGGCGGGCGCCCCGCGCGAGTCCTTTGTGATCGAGTTGCAACTCAGTCCGTTGCCCGTGGTGATGCCTGAGGCGTCGCAAAACGCCTCAGCGACTGCGCCCACATCCAAGCCCGCCGCCCAACTGCCATGAAGCCCGTCAAACTTTCCCCTGTGCGGGCGATTCAGTTCGCGTTGTTGCTGTTGTTGGCCCTGGCGATCGTTGGTGCCGGCAGGTTTGTGTGGTCCAACCACTTGCGGATGGATCAGTTGCTGGTCGATATTTCTGCCCGTCATGCACGTTTGCAGGGCATCTTGAAGAGCGAGGATGATTTGAGGGCGCTGCACCGCCAGGCCCTCGACGTGATCAAAGCGCATGCCTACCCGGCCCAGCAAGACATCACTCAGGCAGGCAATGATGCACAGCAGCGCATCCAGGGCGCATTCGCGGCGCAATCGCTGTCGGTCATCAGCATCCAGGTGTTGCCGCCACAGCCTGATGCGCAGGGGTTTGACCTGATACCAGTGCAAGTCCACGCCGAAGGGGGTATCGAGGCCATCAACCGGGCGTTGCAGGCCTTGTTGACAAACAGTCCGGCGGCGCCATCCATTGGCATCCATGGGTTGCAGATTCAGTCGGTCGGTGCTGTTCGGGCCGATGCGCCGGTGCGCTTGTCCGGCAAGTTCCGGTTTTTCGTGTTGCGGGGGCAGGCATGAGCCAAGCAGTGACACGACTGTTGGCGCTGACCGTGCTGGCGCTGCTCGCTGCACTGGGTTGGCAGTGGGTCGATGAGCGTGGCCAACGACGGCCTATTGTGTGGAACGCGCCCGAGCCCTTGCTGCCTTCTCTGGAATCGGGTCTTCCCGACCGTGTCGGGCCGCTTCATCCCACTGCAGAGCAATTGGCCGAGTTGGAGCTGCGCCCCCTGTTCAGTCCTTCGCGCCGGCCGCCGCCGCCCAAATTGCCGCCGCCACCGCCGCCCCCTCCAGACCCGTTGGACTTCACGTCCATCAGTGGCCTGTTGACCGGTGATGCCGGCATGGTGTTGGCCACGGTGCAAGGTCAGTTTCGTCGATTGAAGGTTGGCGGCAAGGTTGGCGAATGGGAGCTCAAGTCCGTGACGACGCAGGGCGCGCAGTTCGCCAAAGGCGACCAGACCCGAGACCTCGCAATAACCCGCGTCTCGCTCGGAGCGGCAGCCCCGAAAGCTCCGCCGTCTTCCGCTCCTTCTGTCGCGGCCGGCGCCCCGGCGCGTGCCAGCTCGTCGGCAAGCAACTCCGTGGATGCGCGGCGAGAGGCGCAGCGCGAAACGCTGCGTCGTCGCAATGAGCTGCGCGCGCAACGAGGTTTGCCTCCTGTTCCGGAATGAGTTCAGCTCGTATTACTTGGTGACTTCAGTGTATATGTCTACATCCCATCATTTCGACAGACCGCGCGTCGCGGTTGCTTGGCGGCCGGTTGCGCTGGCCTGCGTGTTGTTCTTATCTGCCTGCGCCACCGTGGCGCCTCCTCCGCAAAATGCTCCCGACACGCCAGACGCTGCACCTGCAGCATCAGCTGTCGCAACCGGTCTCGCAGCACCTGCTGCAACGGTGGGCGCGGAAAAAAAGCCATTGGTCAACGCAGGTCGGGCTGGGCAAGCTGCTGCCGAGAGCACCGAGCGCACCCCGATCGTGATTCTGGGCAACGACAAAACCCTTGCGCCTCCCAAGCCCGCCATGCCCATCGCCGGCTTGACGTCTGGCCTGAAGTTTGAAGGTGCTGCACTTGCCGATGTGGTGGGTGTGGTACTGCGCGAAATCGCCAAGGTGGATTACATCGTTCACCCGCCCATCAACGGCTCGGTGACGCTGTCCACGCAAGGTGCGGTGACGCCTGACCAAGCATTTGTCTTGCTGGAAACGGCCTTGCAGGCCAATGGTTATCTGTTGGCTCGTGACGCGCGTGGCACTTACCACGTGGGATCGCCAGACGCCGTTAAATCGGTGGTCCCAGCGGTTCGGCAGGCTGTCTCTGGTACGCCCTTGCCGCCTGGCTACGGCGCCGTCGTGGTGCCCCTGCGCTTCATTGGGGCGTCCGAGATGGCGTCCATTCTGCGGCCCATGGTTGCCGCAGACGCCATTGTTCGGGTGGACAACTTCCGCAACATTCTGGTGCTGGCGGGTACACGCACACAAGCCGAAGGCTGGTTGGACATCGTCAATACCTTTGACGTCGACGTTCTCAGCGGCATGTCGTTGGCGCTGTTCCCGCTCAAGCACATTTCAATCCAAGAAGTTCAGCAGGCGCTGCAACTCGTGGGGGCTGGTGTCGGCATCCCTGCAACCAGCACGCCAGGGGTGTTGGGTGCTGCGGGGGCATCACAGCCCGCTGCCGCAGGCGCTCAAAGCACGGCACGCGCCGGCGCAGCCGCACCCGCTGCTGCGGGAGGCGCAACCACATTGGGCTCTGCGCCAGTCATTGCTGGCATGCAGGTGATTCCCATCGAACGGCTCAACAGCATTTTGGTGGTCAGTCCCCGCGCTGCGGTGATTGAGCAGGCCCGCAGCTGGCTGGAAAAACTCGACCGCCCCGGGTTGACCAGCAACACGCCCCGGTTGTTTGTGTACCCGGTGAAATACGGCAACGCGACCCATTTGGCCAATCTGGTTTCCGGTTTGTTTGGCGGCAGCGCGAGCACGGCTGGTTCAATAGCTACCCAGTCCGCTGGCACAACGAATGTGGCGCCAGGCTTGCGCTCGACCCAGCTCAGCAGCTCTGGCACGGGAGCGTTTGGCGCTGCCGCCACCGGTGGCTCCATCGGTTTTGGTTCGGCCTCTTCCTCTTCGGCGGCCAACACGCGGCCCGGTGCGACCGCCCCAGTCACATCCGTCAACCTGCCTGGTGGCGTGCGCGTGATGGCTGACGAAGTGAACAACGCCCTGCTCATTTATGGCTTGCCCAGCGATTTCGAAATCATCGAATCCGCCATGAAGCGTCTGGATTTGCCGCCCACGCAAGTCTTGATCGAGGCCACCATTGTCGAGGTGACCCTGAGTGACGACATGAAATACGGGCTGCAATGGGTTTTCAGCGACAAAAACCGCGGTGGGTACAGCGGCGGTGGTGCTTTCACCACCGGTGGGCTTGCATCGACCACGCTCAACAACCTGGGTAGCAACGTTGTCAACAACCTGTTTGGGGCGGCGTCAGGTGGTTTCACCTACACCCTCAGCAATGCCTTGGGTGTGCGTGCGGTGCTCAATACACTTGCATCCAAGTCGCTCATCAAGGTAATTTCCAGCCCGTCGCTGATGGTGCTGGACAACCACACAGCCAGAATCGCGGTGGGTGATCAGCAGCCGGTGCGTGTGGGTGAAACGGTGACCAGCGTGGGAACCGTCACCAGCAACATCCAGTACAAAGACACGGGCGTTGCGTTGCAAGTCACGCCTTCGGTCAATGCCAGCGACTACGTCACCATGAGCATTCTGCAATCGGTGACCGACGTGGGGGCGGTAGACGACGCCACGCAGCAGCGCAGCTTCTTGCAGCGTCAGTTCGACAGCAAGGTGGCGGTGAAGTCAGGTGAAACCATCGTGTTGGGGGGCTTGATCCGCGACAACACGACGGATTCCAACAGCGGTCTGCCGGGGCTGAAAGACGTTCCGGTGCTGGGCGCACTGTTTGGGGGCACCACCCAGGCCAGCAAACGAACGGAACTGATCGTGCTCATCACCCCCAGCGTGGCGCGCAGTGGTCAGGACATCACCATGATTGGTGAGGAGTTGCGACAGCGCATGAACTCACTGCGCAACCTGCCCGTGGTCAACGTGCCGGGCGCAGTTCGCTAAAATTTTTGATGGGGCGGCTCGGCTGACCCCAATTTTTCAACTGAGTAAAATCACGATCCGATGAAACCGATGATGTATTTGCGCAACACAGCAATCACGCTGTTGACCACGTCGTGTCTGTTGGCCTGTGCCAGCACCGTTGAAGAAAAGCCGCCGGTTGTTGTCCCAGGTCCGGTAGACCTATCGGCGCCCGTCAAAACCGCCCAGGAGACCCAGCCGCTTTCGCCTGAAGAACGGGCACGCGTGAACGCAGTTAGCGAGCGTTCAAAAATCCGTTTGGCGGCTCTGCTCAAGCGAGACTATGCCCAGGCCTACCAATTCAGCACGCCGGGTTGGCGCGCGTTGCACGATGTGGAGCGCTTCCGAGGCGCCAACGAAGGTGTTCGCACTTGGCAGTCAGCCGAGGTGCGCAGTGCCCAATGCCCTGCTCCAGACCGTTGCGAAGTGCGCGTAAGAATCGATGCACGGGTCTTCGCCGGCGGTGCAGGGTTGCGTGGCAGCAACCTCACCACCCACTTTTCTGAGGTTTGGCTGTTCCAGGACGGCGAGTGGTGGTATGTTCAAAACAAGTAAGGTCTTGGGTCCACAGCGTCGTATAGGAGGGTGTGCGTATAGGGATTGACCACCAAAGCCATATTGCGCCGTGATGCACTCGCATCGCAGCGGTTGGCTGGAGGATCCGTGTTGCGCAGTAGCAACGCCACACTGTGGCGTGCTGCACAAGACAAGCAGACCCGGCCAGCTTTCCTGTTAAGATCTTTCCAGCGTAATTTCCTTACTATTTGCGCTCTAACAACCCACTTCAACTGGAGTCCTGTATGAAGAAAAACGTTCTCGCATCGAGCGTCGCGGCCGCCCTTGTGGGCCTTGGCATGGCCGGTGCCGCACACGCCAACAAAGTGTTGGTCGTGCCGTATTACACCGCTCAGGCTGAGCACGCCACCCTGCTGAACATCGTCAATACCGATACGATCAACGGCAAGATTGTCAAGGTTCGTTTCCGTGGCGCCGCCAACTCCGACGACGTGTTTGACTTCCAGGCATTCCTGTCGCCTGGCGATGTGTGGTCGGGTCGCGTTTCCTCGTCGGAAGATGGTCCTGCAATGATGGCCACTGAAGATGCTAGCTGCACCAAGCCTGCCAAGGCGACGCTGAACAGCACGCCGTTTGTGACTTCGCGTCTGAGTTCCTCGCTGACTGCGGCTCAAAAGGCCAATCAGACCCGTGAAGGCTATGTCGAAATCTTCGCTATGGCCGACGTGCCGAGCGCTGTGGTCGGTCAGCCCGACGTCAACAAAGATGGCGTGAACGACCTGTACACCGCTATCAAGCACGTGGGTGGTGTTGCTCCTTGCTCGGGTGCTGCTTGGACTGCTCTGGACAAGGCCACCTCCAACGTTGGTCAGCGCGATACCGCTGTTGCCTCGGCAGCGGCTGGCTTGGCTCTGGGCATGGTTCCGCCTACGCCTGGCCTGTTCTCCAACTTCACCATCATCAACGTCGCTCGCGCCGGTGCATGGGATGGTGAGGCGGAAAACATGTCGCAGTTCGACATCGTCGACCCGCTGGCTGCTAACCGCGTGCCTTACTGGCCTCAGACTCAGGTGTCTGTTGGTGCGGATGTCAACAAGCTGTCGGCTGACCCGCTGTTCCTCACGGGTCCGGATGCTCTGAACTACGCTGGCGTTGCAGTTACTTCGGCTGCGGTTGCTGCGGCTTACTACGACTTGCCCGATCTGTCCACGCCTTACGCTGGTGATCTGTCCACGCCTGCCGTCCCTGCTGCTCAGGCGCGCGCACTGGCCAACATCCTCGGTACGCCTAGCATCTCTAACGAGTTCTTGGTTGGTCCCGCTGAAGCGAGCACCGACTGGGTGTTCTCCATGCCCACCCGTCGCTATGCTGTGGCCATGAACTACGCCCACACCGGCGCTGGTGACGGTCGTCGCTTCAACGCGCTGCTGAACAATAACCACTTTGGTGTCAGCAACACCGTTGTGGTGGGTGGCCTGATCTGCGTGACGGGTATCTCGCGTGAAATCTTCAACCGCGAAGAAGGCACTATTGCCAACCCCGACGAAGTCGTGATTTCGCCCTCGGAAATCCCGCCTGCAACCGCATTCTGCGGCGAAGCCAGCGTGCTGAGCATCAACGGCGGCGGTGCAACCACCACCGAAACCCTGTCGGCCAACGTGGCGGTGAACGACATCGACACCACCTTCCAAGAAGGCTGGATGCGTCTGGCTACCCCGGCAGCTGGCGGCAATGCGACCTACTACGGTCTGCCGGTGTTGGGCGCTGCCTACACCCGTGCACTGAGCGGCGACAGCTTCTTTGCTGGCAGCTGGAAGCACCGCACTGGCTTCGGCGTGAACTAAGTCGAAGAAACAGCATCAAGTTAACGCTTGATGTCTTCAAAAAAGGTGGGGCGACCCACCTTTTTTGTTTTGTGTGATTCTCTTTCATGGTGATTGACAATGAACGCGATTTCCCATTTTGGGCGCACCTGGGGCCTTGGACTGGCATTTATGGTGCTTGGGGCCTTTGGCGCCCAAGCTCAAGAGGTGGTTGCCAAAGCCGGCGTTGCCTCGGTGACCACGCTGGACCTCAAGGCGGAGTTGGCTCGCATTCCCGAGGCCAACCGCCGAGCCATGTTGGCCAACCCAAATGCATTAACCACCATTGCCAACAACCTGTTGGTTCGCCGACTTCTGGCGCAAGAGGCCGTGCGTGATGGCCTGGACAAAGACCCACTCAACCAGGCCCAGCTTCAGATCAGCCGCGACCGCGCGCTGTCAGACATGCGCCTGGCGACCATGGATCTACAGAACAACCCCAGCCCGGCAGCCTTGGATGCTTACGCGCTCGAGCAATACCGTGTGAACCAAGCACGTTATGAGCGCCCAGCACAAACCCGTGCCAGCCATATCCTGTTGGAGGACAAAGGCACTGACTCGCTGGCCCAGGCCAAGGTGTTGGTGGAAAAGCTTAGGGCAGGAGCATCTTTTGCTGAATTGGCCAAGGAGCACTCGACCGATCCGGGCAGTGCTGCGCGTGGCGGTGATCTGGGCTTTTTTGCCGCAGGTGCCATGGTCAGACCGTTTGAAGATGGTGTGAACGCACTCGAGAAGCCTGGTGACATCAGCGAACCGGTGAAGTCACAGTTTGGCTGGCACATCATTCGACTGGATGAGCGTCGTCCCAAGTCCATCGCGCCGTTTGAAGAGGTGAAAGACAAGCTGGTTGCTGATGCACGCACGGCTTTACTCAACCAGTCCCGGCAGGCCAAGGTCGCAAACATACAAAAAGAAATTGAAGGCAACCTGAATGCCATCGAGGCATTTATCGAGGCAAGCAAAAAAGCCCCCTGACCAACTGGACACACGGTGAAGTCGAGAAACAGGAAAAAGCGCTTGTGATTCAGGAACTCATGCGCCTGTGGGCGGCAAGGCCATTGCTCTGGGTAATGGTTCGCAGGGAGCTGCAGGCAAGGGTCGCTGGTTCGGCACTGGGGCTGATCTGGGTCTATCTGCAGCCGTTGTTGACGGTTGCTGTCTACTTCCTGGTTTTCGATCTCGTGTTCGCGATGAAGCTGGGGGCGAATGCCCCCAGTGAGCGGGTGGGGACGTATCTGGTGGTCGGGGCGTTGCCTTGGCTGGCCTTCGCAGAGGGGCTGACCCGAGGTGCAGGCAGCTTGGTGGAGGCTGGTCATTTGCTGCAGAAAAACCCATTGCCTCCTGGCCTATTTGTGCTGCGGTCTGTAGGTGCGGGGCTCGTCGTGTTCGCGCCAGTCCTGTTCCTCGTCACGCTGCTTTACGGCTATCTGAACGGGATCGGGTGGGCATTGTTGGCGCTGCCGGTGTTGTTCGTCGTGCAAGGCGTGATGACGGCGTTGTTGGCCTGGATTCTTGCGATTTTCACCGCTGCGGCGCGCGACACACTGCAATTGCTGACATTCGCATTGCAGCTGGGCATATTTCTGTCGCCCGTGTTGTTTGTCATCACCATGTTCCCAGAGGCATGGCGCTGGGTGCTGTACCTCAACCCAATGACGCCGTTGGTCATGGGCTATCAAAGTGTGTTGTTGTCTTTGCAATGGCCTGATTGGACGACCTGGGTGGGGAGCGGTGTCTGGGTTGCGCTGTTGGCGACATGTTTGAGTTTGTTCGTGCGCAACAGCCGTGATCAATTGGTGGACTGGCTGTGAATCAAGCAGTCCAAGAACAGCACAGCAGCAGCCATCCCGCACTTCACGCAAGCGGGCTGGGTAAGCGTTATGTGCATCATCGCGGGACGATTTCACGCTTGCGCGAACTGATGGGTTTGCGCGCCCACCGCGAAGGGCACTGGGCACTGGCCGCCGTGAATTTTGAGCTGCATCGCGGGCAATGTTTGGGTGTGGTCGGGGACAATGGTGCCGGCAAAAGTACCCTGCTTAAGTTGCTGGCGGGCACCATCCAGCCAAGCGTGGGCAGCGTGGCCTGCCCGGGGCGGGTAACTGCCATTCTGGAGTTGGGTGCTGGCTTTCACCCCGAGTTCAGCGGTCGAGAGAATTTGCTTTTTGCAGGGAGTTTGATCGGGATTGGCCCGAATGAACTACTTCGCTTGGAGCCTGAGATTCTGGCCTTCGCCGAACTGGGTGACGCGATTGAACGCCCGGTGAAAACCTACTCGTCGGGGATGGTGGTCCGCCTGGCCTTTGCGCTCGTGACCGCAGTGCAGCCCGAGGTGCTGATCATTGATGAGGCGTTGGCGGTGGGCGATCAAGCATTCCAACGAAAGTGTACCGAGCGCATCACTGCGTTTCGCAAGGCGGGATGCACCATTTTGTTTTGCTCGCACAGCCTGTACCACGTCAGGCATTTGTGTGATCAGGTGATGTGGCTGGACCAAGGTCACATGCGTGCGCTGGGCGAAACGGAGGCCGTGCTTGCCGCATATGAGACCCACATCCGGGCGCGGTTGGTCAAAGAAAAAAGTGCGTCACCGACCAGTGCAGGCTCGCAGAAAGCGGGCGGCGCATCAGATGTGCGCGTGTCCGCTCAGAAAGTGGGACGGGTGAATGCGCTGGTTGAGCCGGACGGAACCCGGCCGGCGCTGATGTCGTTTGAAGTGTTGAACGTACAAGCCGATCGCCCGGACGTGCCGTGGCGGTTGTTGACGCAAGACTTGAATGTGCGGATCACTGCTCGAATGCCAGAAGGCGAATCTCCAAGCCTGGCCCTGATGATTGAGCAAGCCCATGGGGTTGGTATCACCACGACAGGCACCCATGCGGACGGTGCACGCCCACGTTCATTGGGCAACGGTGTGTGGCAGGCCGAGGTGGTATTTCCGAACCTGTCATTGCACACGGGGGAATACGTGTTGAGTGCTTACTTGTTCGACGAACATGGCATGACGGTGTACGAAGAGTGGCCCGCGTGCGTGCACATATTGCAGGTCTATCCCGAAACCACACCGGGGCTGGTCCGCCTTCCGCACGAATGGCGTTGAGGCCGATGACCCGCTGGCGGCGCGAGGCGCGAGATCTGTTGGAGTTGTGGCTGTTGCCGGGACTTGCGGCGGTACTCCCGTGGGCCCTGTGTTTCCCGCTGTATCGCCGTTTGGCCAGATTCAACGGCTTGTACCGTGAAACGGTTGAAGCTGATTGGCGGGAAGCGATGCGGCAAGGGTGGGGCGGCGAAAACCAGTCTCACTGGTTGTGGCAGCGTCGCTTGGTGACTTTGGTGGACCATGCGGACCTGTATTTGTCCTTGACGCGTGGCAAGGCTTGGTCGGCCCGCTTTGTCGACGTGCAAGGCGTCTGGCCTGCCGCAGGGCAGGCTGCCTTGTTATGTACCTTTCATTGGGGGGCTGGGATGTGGGGCTTGCGCAACGCTGTGGCGCATTGGGGGCATGCACACGCGTTGGTGGCGCCGTTGGACCGCCGGTATTTTGCTGGGCGGACGCTCTTATGGCTTTATGCTTGTTTGCGGACGCGCGAAGTGGGACGGGTGCTGAACGCCCCCGCTCTCGACATTTCCGCCAGCCTGCGACCGGTTTTGCGAGCGTTGCAGCAAGGGCAAGTGGTGATGGCGGCGGTGGACGTGCCTGCGGACACCGCTGACGCCTCAGTCGAAGTACCGTTGCTCGGGCGCATTGCCCGGTTCCCCCGTGGTCTGTTCAGGGTAGCCGCGCAGCAGAATGTGCCCGTATCGGTTTACATCACAGGTTTGGACATCGGGACAGGGCGGCGTTGGCTTCGAATGAAAAATTTAACCCTTCAGGAAAGCCCGCAGCTCTTGGCAGAGCAGGTGTTTGCCGAACTGAGTGTCTTGATTGCTCAAGACGCGCCAGCATGGCACTTCTGGGGGCAAGCCCCACGCATTTTTCGTAGCAATGATGAATGAGTTCGCCCAGCACTTGATGCACTACGTCACCGCAGCGTTGGCTGCAATTCAGGTGGTGCTGGTGTTCTTGATTCCCATGCTGGTTATCGAGCTGTTGCGACCGGCGCGACGATTGCACATCGGCACAGTGTTGTTCAACCTGTGCTACGCGCCGGTCTATTTGACGGTGTCCTCAGTGGTGCTCGCTCCAGTTGCAAGTCAGTTTTCGCCATGGATTCCTGCCAATCTGCTGGGATGGTCTATCGCTGACACGACCGTTTGGGCCGCCGCGCCATTGGTGTTTGGCTACCTTGTTGCCTTTGATTTCTTTTACTACTGGTTTCACCGCCTCCAACACCGCTGGGAATGGATGTGGCGATTTCATCGTTTTCACCACGCAGACAGCAACGTATCGATTTCGTCCGCCACACGCCACCACTGGCTGGAGGAGGCGCTGCGATATTTCGTGATGTCGGTGCCACTTTTGTTTTTGTTCGGCTCACCAGAGCGCACATTCACCTGGTTGGGTGTGCTGACCGGCGTTTTGGGTCTGTTCATCCATTGGAACGTTCCCCTGACATTGGGGCGATTCGGCGTGGTGTTGGTTGGCCCGCAATACCATCGACTACACCACTCGATCGAACCACGCCACTACGACAAGAATTTTGCCGTGATCTTCCCTTTTTGGGATAAGTTGTTTGGAACCCAGTGTTTGCCCCAGGGACGCGAATTCCCCGAGACGGGTCTGACAGAGACACCAAAGCCAAACGGCTTAGCGCTTTTGCTGCCGGTGCCGCCCTATCGTGGATGATGTCCAAGCGTACAAGACGAATGGTGCGCTTAAAAACTACTGCGCCACGACCAAAAATCCCTGCACAGGTTTGCCCCCCTCATGCCGGATCACGCGTTCAGTGAAGTCCACATGCGCAAAACCGCTGTCCTTCAGCAGTTGACGCACATAGTCGGGGGCGTGCTGGTAGCGGTTGGTCTTGAGGTTGAGGACAAAAGAGTCGGTTCCAGCGGGTGCTGTTTCACTTGAAAAAATGAAACGGCCCTTTGGGTTAAGTATTCGCCGCGCGTTGGGAATGACCGGTTGCAAATCCCCAACATAGATGAGCATGTCCAGCGCCGTGATGATGTCGTATTGCGCGTCTGGTGTCGCCTGCAGGGCATCCAGTGCATTGACATGGTGAAACTTGTCGTAGATCCGGTGTTGGGCAGCCTGCTCAAGCATGCCCAGGGAAAGATCAACTCCCACCAACACGCCCTTCATTGGACCTAGGCATACGCCCAGCAAGCCCGTTCCACACCCCAAGTCAAGGATGTCGGCGTCTTTGTTTGGGTACCAGTCCAAAATCTGTTCAGCGACATCTTTCGGGAGCCGGTAGTTAAGCCCCTGGACAAGGTGTTTGTCAAAGTTTGGGGCGTAGTTGTCAAACAAATCCTGAATCAAACGGGTGGGTTGTGAAGCGGGTGTCTCACCGCGGGCACGTGCCGCGTAGTAAAGATAATCTGGGTTCTCGGGTTCGTGGGCCAGCAACAAGTTGCAATCGGCGGCGGCATCAGCCAAGCGATTGAGTTGGAGATGGCAAAGCACACGCTCTAGGATGAGTTGCAGACTTCCAGGGTGAGCCAGCAGCAGCTCGTTGTATATGGTGAGCGCAGCAGCAGGGTCGCCTTTGTGTAAGCTAGCTCTGGCCATGCCCAAGCGTATGCCCTGGTCTGAAGGCGCCAATTCTTGCGCCATCGTCAACCATTCCAGGGCTTGTGCGGGTTGCCTGACGTCCATGCAAACATGCGCCGCGTCCTTGAGCAGCTCGGCGTTCAAGAGGCCTTGGTCCGTAGCCAGTTTGACCGCTGTTGCGACGTGCTCAATGGCAGAGCCGAAATCCTTGTTGTGCGCATAGATGGCCGCCAGCCTGAGCGCTGCAGGTGCCCATTCCGGCGCTAGCTGCTGGGCCTTTTTGGCCGCCTCCAGCATACCTTTGGGGTTGCCTGCTGCCTCGGCCAGCCGGGATCCAAGCCAGTACAGGCGCGGGTCGTCGCGTTCCTGCTTGTTCAATTCATTGAGAAGCTGGGCGGCTTTCTGCAATTCGCGGCGGACGATCAGCTGTTCTACTCGCTGAAGACGTTGCACAAAGCCGGGGCTGGAAGGTGATTTCATGAATGTGAGGCGGGCATTGGGGCCGGGGCGTGAGTCTAACCGACCCGGCTAGGCAGGATGGTTGGCGATCACGACCGGCTGGAGAGCCAGTTTTTGACTTTGCGTTGCCAGTGGCCAGGGATGTGCTTGGCGACGGTTGAAAGACCGGGTGCCGCTCGCAGCGTGGTCAGCCAGCGCAGCAGCGCAGGAGCCTCGCCCTCTCGCCCCGATGGGGCGTCCAGAAGGGGAAGCAACGCAAGTGCCAGCTTTCTTGTCTCCTCTGCTGACAGAGGCTGGGCGGTACTTATGCCTCGCAGGTAATGGGCGCCGTACGTCCAACTAGACGTTGGCCGCTCGGCCAGTGTTGTCGTTGGCGGCA
This sequence comes from Hydrogenophaga sp., assembly GCA_030696525.1. Lineage (GTDB taxonomy): Bacteria > Pseudomonadota > Gammaproteobacteria > Burkholderiales > Burkholderiaceae_C > Hydrogenophaga. The sequence goes on from JAUYSB010000118.1 coordinate 43,487, forward strand.
CACCAGTCATAAAGTGCTTGCTTCGCAGATCAAGGAGAATGGCCAGCCATTGCTCGGGCGTTTGCTGCCACTCCACCAGCCAGGCCCAGGGTTGTCCGGTCAAGCGATCAGAAAATGCACCCAGCTGCGGAGCCAGAACCGGAAGACCTGCTTTCAAGCAACTGCTGAGGGTGTAGCTGTAGGTTTCGGGCCACTGGGCCGGGAACCAGACCAAATCTGGCTGAAGCCATTCAAGAATTTGTGGCAGCTCTTCTTCTTGGTAGGCGCCATGTACGGTCAAACGGGCCTTGGGTTGCACCCGAAGGTGGCGGTAGCCGTAGCCAATGAGATGAAACTCAATCGGTGCATCGGTTTTTGCCGCGAGCAGTGCCACTTCTTCCAGTACATCCGCGCCTTTGATGCGACTGAGTGCTCCGATGACCGCGACTTTGATCGGGGAGGCCTCTTCGAGGCGACGCGGCATAGGCACCGGTATGTTGGTGTTGTCCATGTCGATGTGCGGAACCACTGTGATGTTGGCTTGAGGCGCGTGTTGCCTCATGCGCCGACCCGTGCTGTCGGCTGGCGTCAGCAAGACGCGGGCTTGCCCCAACAGCAGTCGGTGCCGCTGTCGCCACTCATCGATGTCGATGTCCTGGGGGGCGGGGTTGCGCCGAAGACACTGTTGACATTGTTCCTTCCCCCGTTCGCCGCAGTAGCGGTCGGTGTGATCGGTCAGCGAGATTTGTGGGCAATAGGTGTAGTAATCGTGGGCCGTGAAGTCGTGTGTGATGCCCAGCTTGGACGGCAGCTCAAGAACCCAGTCATCATGACCGAGCAGGTGGTGATAGTGAATGTGGGCGACACCGAGTTGCCGAAGTGATTGTGTCAACAGGTCCAACTGGTTGGGCAACTGGAAGTTCAGTTGCAGCGCTTCATCAACACCCGTGAGCATCAACGCGACGCCCTTGGTGCTGGGCTTGAGCTGAAGAAAGATGGCGCTTGAATCAAAGTGTTGCGCCAACTCCTGTTGGTGCCTAAGCGTGCCGCCGTCCCGGTTATGCGTGACGTTGAGGATGACGCGCCGTCCTGTATTGGCAATCCTGGCGATGTCCAAGGCCAGGCGGGCAGGTTTAGCGGGATCTTGCTGCAGGAACCGATGCACCGAAGGCTCATACTGCGGATGCAGCCGGCGCAGGGTTTCCATGGCTTGTAGCTCGCGCTCCGACTTCGAGGCACCAAAGCTCACACCGCCTGCATGCCGAACGAAGACGTCCAGCGCATGTAAATGTTTCCATCCCAATTCGCTTGCCCGAACACAAAAGTCGTTTTCTTCCCCATAGCCTTTGCCGAAGTGGGTTTCGTCGAATAGACCAACCTGCGTCAGGCAATCGCGTCGGGCGTACATGCAAAACCCATGGGCCGTTGGCAGTTCGACCGACCGTCCCGCCAAGACATTCGCACACAGGGCGTCCATGTCCTCTACGGACAGTCCGAGAGGCATGGCGTTGGCTGAGCAGAAGGTGGGATAGCTGCAAATGGTTGCGTTGTTGGAGAACGGGGTAACGGTGCCCACTTGGTCTGACGAGTACGCAGCCTGCTGCAGCCTGTCCAGCCAGTCGTTTGCGACTTCCGCATCGCTGTTGAGCAGTATCACGTCGTTGCTGTCACTCAGGGCCATGCCTTTGTTGGCAGTTCGGACGAAGCCGAGGTTTTCCTCGTTTTCAAGCAAGGTCACGTGGTCGTGCTGCTGGGCGAAATGGCGAAGCCAGTCGGTGACTTCCGGCTCGGGGCTGCAATCGTTGACGACAATGACGCGGTGCTTGACGGAGGACCGGCTTCGCACCACAGACTCCAGACAGGTGCGCGTATCTTCGAGGCCGCGAAACACGGGGACGATCACATCGATTGTGAGGTCCAATGGAAGTTGGCGCGAAGGGGGGCGGGTGTCGTCGGACACCAAAACAGGTGGCGGCGGCGACGGCTTGCGCACAAGCAAACGATCCAGTCGCATCTTGAGTGCAACCAGCGGACGAGTGGCACGAAATATGGTGGAGCGCTCTATCCATTGCAGATGCGCCTCAAGTTGACGGTGCTGGCCCTGCCAGTCGTTGGAGGCACGTTCCGCTTCGCGCAGCAACGCGACGGTCTGCTGTTGAGACTCGCTCAGAGCATGGTGTTGGGTTTGCAACGCTTGGTACGCGGTCCGCAGGCTGGTGTGTTCAAGTGCTAGTGCCTCGTGGAGCGTGTTCCGAGCCTGTTGGTTCTTTCGTTGTTCGGCAAGCGCTTGCGTCGCCAGGAGGTAGTCGCTTGACATGGGCCAGCCAACCTGCAGGCGCAAGCTGCCGCCACGGGTCGACAGCGCGAGCAAAGCATTGGCGGTGATGGCCAGTTCGATTTGCGGGTCGTCACCGAAAATCGTGGCGAGCAGCCCTTGTGTTGTGGGCCACATGCTGGTCAACAGGATGTCTTGGGGCGGACTGTCATGCAGCGGGGGGTCGCCCTCTTCAGTGGCCGACCACCGCCACAACACTCCACCTTCGGCATCTGACAGCTCGACACCATAGAAATGCATAAAGCCTGCCCGGTCGGCGGGGTCGAGGCGCAAGCGCGTGTAGGGGTGTTCTGGGCTGGCAGGCAGCGAGAATTCGATCGTTTGCTGCAGTTGTCCTACTTCGCCGGGCTGTACCAGTTTGAACGATTCGTTGTACCCAGCGCCGATGTCCATGTAGAGCTGCGTCGAGAACACCGCTGCTGCGGGGTTCTTGGGTGGCGCACCTGATGCTCGTGCCAACGTTTGTGGGTTGGGTGAGTGCTCAAGTGGCGTTGCAACGGAGATGTACTGGTAGCTCAGCGCATCCGGGCGCGCCAGCAAGTAGCGAGCAACCGCAGGCGGTAGCGCATCAAACGCAACCTTGAACTCGCTGTCGCCAAGACTGCGATCGATGGTGGCCACAGTGACCAAGTGCCATCCTTCGGCGTCAAACCACCGATGCAAGGACTGGCGTGTGAAAAAACGCAGGTGAGTGGCGTCGAGCAGGCCCTCATTTCGGTAGCGAAAATCGCCTTGCAACAACTCTGCCAAGAGGCCGCAGTAGGCGGCGTTGGGGATGGATGTGATGATCTGGCCGCCTGGCCGCAGTCTGGATTTGCATTGAACCAAGACGGATTCTGGGTGTTTCAAATGTTCCAGAACATCTGCGCAAACGATCCAGTCGTAGGTCTCGCCGGCGAAAAGCTGTTCCAGGTTTGCCGTGTCCAGGTCGGCCACGACCACGTGGCGGTAGCTCTCGTGAGCCAGGTCTGCCTCGGCCGGGTTGAGTGTCAACCCGTCGATGATGATGTTCTTTTGGGTCTTGATGTAATGACCCAGAGAGCCATTGCCCATGCCCAGATCAAGAACGGTCTGACCTGCGTCTATGAAGTCGGCGATCACTGACAAAGAGGTGCGCTCGGTCTCAAGGAGGCGGCGGGCATATACATGCATACGGATTCAACGAGATGCTGGAGTGTGGGGCGGGTATAGGCGCTCCTGGCTGGCAACGAGGTGCGGCGCAACGTGGATTATCCGGTCTGCAGTCTGCCCGTCGGTTCGCGCAGGCGATAATCTAAGGCTGGACACGAAAACTTTTCGCATGATGGGTTGTGTTGGCAAGTGGAGAACGTTTGATGCGGCAGGGTTGCGCGCGGGCCTGGCTGCGTGCGTGTGTTTCTACTTGACTGTCGCACACGCACAAGTTTGGACCTACACGGACGCCGACGGCTTGGTTCAGTTCAGCAACCAGCGACCAAGCGACCGCCAGGCCATGTTGATCAGTGGCGGGCCAGAGTCCCGCGATATCAAGCAAGAAGGCGCCGCTGTCGGTGAGGGAGTGCAGCGGTCGCTCGCACAGATCGATTCTTCGCCCAGGTACCACGCCATTCGGGAGCAATTGGATCAAGCGGCACAAGAACATGGCGTTGAGGTCGAGTTGATCAAAGCGGTGGTTGCTGCCGAATCTGCGTTCAATTCAGAAGCTGTGTCCCCCAAAGGCGCCGTTGGCCTGATGCAGGTGATGCCTGCGACCGCGAGGCGCTTTGGCGTCAGTGCTGCCACCGGCCATACTGTGGAGCGACAGTTGCGAGATCCTCGAACCAATGTTCAGACCGGGACTCGGTACCTGGCCTACCTGCTGCAGCTGTTCGACGGCGAGTTGGAGTTGGCTTTGGCTGCCTACAACGCAGGTGAAGGTGCGGTGATTCGGTCCGGCAGGCAAATCCCGAATTACCGCGAGACTCGCGACTATGTGGCGAAGGTCCTGGGTCTCTATAACGGGTGGCGCGCCCGCCGCTGAGCACAGCACGTGGCTGCACCAGTGAATGGTGCAGCCGTTTTTTCGAATTACAACCCCGCCGCCGCCCGCAGCGCCGCTGCTTTGTCGGTGCGCTCCCAGCTGAACTCAGGCTCTTCGCGGCCGAAGTGGCCGTAGGCTGCCGTTTTTTCGTAAATCGGGCGCAGCAGGTCCAGCATCTGGATGATGCCTTTCGGACGCAGGTCGAAGTGCTGGTTGACCAGCGCGGCGATCTGCTCGTCGGGGATGACGCCCGTGCCTTCGGTGTAGACCGTCACGTTC
>JAUYSB010000177.1 GCA_030696525.1 Hydrogenophaga sp.
CCGGCCGAGGTGCCGAACAGCCATTGAAAAGGGAATGGTTGCGTTGCACCGTTCGAGGCTGTTTGCTGGGCCAGCATCGCGCCGATGGCTTTGAGCACCCCCACCTGATAAGCGGTGCGCGCACCGCCACCCATGAGCACAAGGGCACAGGTGTCGGCGCCGTACGCCGGCATGTCGGGCGACATGGTGTTGTGGGAGATCAGCGTGTCAAGCGACAAAACGTGTGCCTTTCAAAGCGCGAGCCTGCTGTGACGTGGCCGCCGCTCGACGCTGCGCAAAATCATGACACATCCCCTGCCCGGTATCCGACGGGTGGGGTCAGGTTCGTGAATTGACCCTTTGTTGCCTTGTGCAGGCTTGCGCCGGTGGACTTTCATGGGCATAGTGGGCCTCAAGACATCCCCGTGCCGCCGGCGGTCTTGGCCCTTGGCGGCTTGTGTCAACCCGGAGCAAATGGAGGCTTCTTTATGAACCTGACGATCAGCGGTCACCACCTTGAGGTCACACCCGCCTTGCGCGGCTACGTCACCAGCAAACTGGAACGCATCTCCCGGCACTTCGACCAGGTGGTCGACATCAAAGTGCTGCTCACAGTGGACAACCTTAAGGAAAAAGACCTGCGACAAAAGGCGGAATGCAACATCCATGTGAAAGGGCGCGATCTGTTTGCCGAGAGCGTGCATGCCGATCTGTATGCCGCGGTGGACGAACTGGCCGACAAGCTGGACCGCCAGGTGCTGCGCTACAAGGACAAGTCCCAGGAACACCACCACGAGGCCGCCAAACGCATCATGTGACCCGGCGCAGCAATGCTGCACTGCAACAAGCCGCTTGCCTTGTCAAGCGGCTTTTTTGTGGCCCACGTCTAGCCATATCCCCCCAACTGGGCATAATTCGCGGCCTGAGAGGCCCCCGATGAACCGACTTTCCGCCATATTGCCTGCCGAGCAGGTGCTGGTGCATGTAGATGCCACCAGCAAAAAACGCGCCTTCGAGGAGGCCGGGCTGTTGTTCGAGACCCAGCACGGCCTCAACCGTGCGCTGATCACCGACAGCCTGTTTGCCCGCGAGCGGCTGGGTTCGACCGGCTTGGGCCACGGCGTGGCCATTCCGCACGGTCGCATCAAGGGCCTCAAGCAGCCGCTGGCGGCGGTGTTCCAGTTGCTCAACCCCATCGGCTTTGACGCGCCTGACGAATTGCCCGTCACGCTGATGATCTTTCTGCTGGTGCCCGAGGCGGCAACGCAGAAACACCTCGAAATCCTGTCTGAGATCGCCGAGCTGCTGAGCGACAGCGCCTTGCGCGAGCAGATGAAAACCTCGGACCAGGCGCCGGCGCTGCACGCGCTGATCGCCAACTGGCAATCGGCCCACGCCACCGCCTGAGCGTGGCCCTGCCCACGCTGCACGCATGAAGGCCGCCGTCGTCAGCGCCGATGTGCTGTTCGAGCAGCACCGCGAGTCGCTGCACTGGCAGTGGATCGCCGGGCAGATCGCGTCCGAGCGGCGCTTTGACGAGGTGGCCGTCACCCTGGCGCGTTCCGGCGCCGACCTGGTGGGCTACCTCAACTACATCCACCCCTACCGGCTGCAGGTGCTCGGCGAGCGCGAGGTGAGCTACCTCACCAACGCCACGCCCGAAGACTGCCGCCGCCGCGTCTCGCGCATCGTCACGCTGGAGCCGCCGGTGCTGGTGGTGGCCGACGGCCAGACCGCGCCCGACGCCCTGGTGTCCATGTGCGAGCGGGCGCAAATCCCATTGTTCGCCACGCACGAATCGGCCGGTTTTGTCATCGACGTGCTGCGTGCCTACCTCTCGCGCCACTTTGCCGAGCGGGTGTCGGTGCACGGCGTCTTCATGGACATCCTGGGCGTGGGCGTGCTCATCACCGGCGAGTCGGGCCTGGGCAAAAGCGAGCTGGGACTGGAGCTGATCTCACGCGGACACGGCCTGATCGCCGACGACGCGGTGGACCTGTACCGCACCAACCAGACCACCATCGAGGGCCGTTGCCCCGAGCTGCTGCAAAACCTGCTGGAGGTACGCGGCATCGGCCTGCTCGACATCAAGGCGATTTTTGGCGAGACCTCGGTGCGCCGCAAGATGCGGCTCAAGCTCATCGTCCACCTGGTGCGCGCCGAAACCCTGGAACGCGACTACGACCGCCTGCCCCACGAACCCATGTACCAGGACGTGCTGGGCGTGCCGGTGCGCAAGTCGGTCATCCAGGTGGTGGCCGGGCGCAACATCGCCGTGCTGGTGGAGGCGGCGGTGCGCAACATGGTGTTGCAGCTGCGCGGCATCGACACCTACCAGCAGTTTGTGCAGCGCCACCGCGACGCGATGAACCGCTGATCAGCGCTTCGCGCTTTTGTGCGGGCAGTCGATCTTGCTGCAGTTGGCGTACAGCGACAAGGCGTGTTCCTGCAGCACAAAGCCGCGCTCCTCGGCGACGGCGTGCTGACGGCGTTCGATCTCGGGGTCAAAAAACTCTTCCACCCGGCCGCAGTCCAGGCACACCAGGTGGTCGTGGTGCTGGCCCTCGTTGAGCTCGTAGACCGCCTTGCCCGATTCGAAGTTGCTGCGCGTGAGCAGCCCCGCCTGCTCGAACTGCATCAGCACGCGGTAGACCGTGGCCAGGCCGATGTCGGAACGGTCGTCCAGCAACACGCGGAACACATCCTCGGCCGTCATGTGGCGCTGCTTGCTGGCCTGGAACACCTCCAGGATCTTCAGCCGGGGCAGGGTGGCTTTGAGGCCGGTGCTTTTGAGTTCGTCGATGTTGGTCATGGCGGCGTGAGCCGGGCGGGGCAAACACCCTCTGTGGCTACAATGACCAATGATATCGCGCGCCCTCCGGCGCACGCCGATTCCCCACCGTGTGTACGCCCATGTTGCCCATCCAAGGTCTTTTGTCGGCTCGCCGCGCCGGCGTCTTTTTCACGCTGGCGCTGGCGCTGGTGCTTGGCCTGTCTGCCTGCGGCTCGCTGCGCGACGCGGGCACCAGCATGTCCACGCTGGGCGGCCTGATCAAACCCTACAAGATCGATGTGGTGCAGGGCAACGTCATCACCAAGGAGCAGGTCAGCGCCCTCAAGACCGGCATGACCCGCGCGGAAACCCGCGACGTGCTGGGCACGCCGCTGTTGCAGAGCGTGTTCCACGCCAACCGCTGGGACTATGTGTTCACGTTCCGCCGTGGTGACGGTGGTGCCGAGCAGAAACGCAAGCTGACGGTGTTTTTCGAGGGCAACAACCTGGCCCGCGTGGAAGCCGACGAGATGCCCACCGAGGCCGAATTCGTGGCTTCACTGGTGGTGCGGCCCCTGACCGGCAAGGAGCGCGTGATGGAAGCCAGCGAGGCCAGCCTCAAGGCCTTCGACGAGAGCAACAGCAAGAACGCGGCCCAGGCCGCGCCCGTGCCGGCCAGCGCCGCCACGTCGGCGCCCGCCGCACCCGCCAACAGCTACCCCGCGCTGGACAGCGCGACCGGAGCCGCCCGATGAGCCACCACATCTGCATCGCCGGTGCCAGCGGCCGCATGGGCCGCATGCTGATCGAGGCCGTGCGCGCCAGCGACGACTGTGCCGTCACCGGCGCGCTCGACCTGCCCGGCAGCCCCGCCGTGGGCCAGGACGCGGCCGCCTACCTGGGCCAGACCACTGGCGCCCTGATCACAGGCGACGTGGCACAAGGCCTGGCCGGCAGCCAGTTCCTGATCGACTTCACCCGGCCCGAAGGCACGCTGAACCACCTGCGCGAGTGCGCGCGGCTCGGCGTCAAGGTGGTCATCGGCACCACCGGTTTCAGCGACGCGCAAAAGGCCGAGATCGCCGAATACGCCGAGCACACGGCCATCGTCATGGCGCCCAACATGAGCGTGGGCGTCAACGTCACCTTCAAGCTGCTGGAAATGGCCGCCAAGGCCTTGGCCACCGGCTACGACATCGAGGTCATCGAAGCCCACCACCGACACAAGGTGGACGCGCCCAGCGGGACCGCGCTGATGATGGGCGAGGTGATGGCTGGCGCCCTGGGTCGCGACCTCAAGGATTGCGCCGTCTACGCCCGTGAAGGCGTGACCGGCGAGCGCGACCCGTCCTCCATCGGTTTTGCCACCATCCGCGGCGGTGACATCGTGGGCGACCACACCGTGCTGTTCGCCGGCACCGGTGAGCGCATCGAAATCACCCACAAATCGAGCAGCCGCGCCACCTACGCCCAGGGCAGCCTGCGCGCGGTGCGTTTCCTGGCCGACAAGAAGACCGGTCTGTTCAACATGTTCGACGTGCTCGGACTGAACTGAAACCGCTGTTGCGCCGTCCATGAGCGCCCTGCAACTGCTGGCACAGGCCGACCCGCTGGGCCGCGCCGTGGCCCTGCTGCTGCTGCTCATGTCGGTGGGCAGCTGGGTGGTCTTGTTGTGGAAGTTCTGGTTGCTGCGCCGCGCGGCGGCCGACCTCACGCTGGGTGTCTCGGTGTTCTGGCAATCGCCCTCGCTGAACGACGCCTTGGCCCGGTTGCAACAGCTGGACCGTGAGGCCGTGCTGGCGCCCCTGGTGCTGGCCGCACACCAGGTGGATGCGGCCCGCCACGCGGCCGATGCGCCCGCCACGCTGGCGGCCTCGGCCGATGTGGCGCACCGGCTCACCCGGGTGCTGCGCCAGGCCCTGCATGCGGTGCTCAACCGCCTGCGTGCGGGCCAGGTGCTGCTGGCCAGCGTGGGCGCCACCGCGCCTTTTGTGGGCCTGCTGGGCACGGTCTGGGGCATCTTCAACGCGCTGACCGGCATAGCAGACCAGGGCCAGGTGTCCATCGCTCAGGTGTCGGGCCCGGTGGGCGAGGCGCTGGTGATGACCGCCGCCGGCCTGTTCGTCGCCATTCCCGCCGTGCTGGCCTACAACGTGCTCGGCCGGCGCATCGCGCGCATCGAGGCCGACCTGGAAGGGTTTGCGCGGGACTTGCGTGATCTGGTCGCAGAGGCCCGCACATGAGTTTCGGCCAGCTTGAACGCGACGGTTTTGACACGGGCGGTGCCACGCCCATGAGCGACATCAACGTCACGCCCCTGGTGGACGTGATGCTGGTGCTGCTGGTCATCTTCATGGTCACCGCACCGCTCATGGTCAGCGGCCTCAAGATCGATTTGCCGCAGGCCCAGGCGACAGTGCCGGTCAAGACGGCGGGCTCGGTGTCGGTGGTGCTGGACCGCGAATTGCGCCTGTTTGTGGACGAACGCCCCACGGCGCTGGACGCACTGGAGCGCCAACTCACCGAGCTGGCCCGCACCGACCCCGACACCGAGGTGCTGCTGCGCGTGGACGCCGCCGTGCCCTACGGCCGGGTGGCGACCTTGATTGGCCAGGTGCAGGCGGCGGGTCTGTCGCGCATCGGCTTCGTGGCCGAACCTGGCGCAGCGCCGGCCACGGGCCGCTGAGCGCCTAAAATCCCAGCTCGGCGGCCCCAGGCGGGCCGCGCCCCTTTTTTGGCCCCGCCCCCATGCAAGACAAATACACCCCGCAAGACGTGGAGCGCGCCGCCCACGCCCACTGGACGGCCACCGACGCCTACCGCGTGACCGAGGACGAGAACAAGAAGAAGTTCTACGCCTGCTCCATGCTGCCCTACCCCAGCGGCAAGCTGCACATGGGCCACGTGCGCAACTACACCATCAACGACATGCTCACGCGCTACCTGCGCATGAACGGGCACAACGTGCTGATGCCCATGGGCTGGGACGCCTTTGGCCTGCCGGCCGAAAACGCGGCGCTGAAGAACAAGGTGCCACCCGCGAAGTGGACCTACGAGAACATCGCCTACATGAAGAAGCAGATGATGGCCATGGGCTTGGCCATCGACTGGAGCCGCGAGGTCGCCACCTGCTCGCCCGAGTACTACAAGTGGAACCAGTGGCTGTTCCTCAAGATGCTGGAAAAGGGCATCGCCTACCGCAAGACCCAGGTCGTCAACTGGGACCCCGTGGACCAGACCGTGCTGGCCAACGAACAGGTGATCGACGGCCGGGGCTGGCGCACCGGCGCGCTGGTTGAGAAGCGCGAGATCCCCGGCTACTACCTCAAGATCACCGACTACGCGCAGGAGCTGCTGGACCACGTGCAGATGGGCAACGAGAAGGCCACCCTCAACGGCTGGCCCGACAAGGTGCGCCTGATGCAGGAGAACTGGATCGGCAAGAGCGAGGGCGTGCGTTTTGCATTCACCCACGACATCCGCGATGCCAGCGGCGCGTTGATCGGCGACGGCCGCATGTACGTGTTCACCACGCGTGCCGACACCATCATGGGCGTGACCTTCTGCGCCGTGGCGCCTGAGCACCCGCTGGCCGCGCATGCCGCCGCCACGAATCCGGTTCTGGCCGCCTTCCTTGAGGAATGCAAGACCGGCGGCACCACCGAGGCTGAGTTGGCCACGCAAGAGAAAAAGGGCATGCCCACCGGCTTGCAGGTCACGCACCCGCTGACCGGCGCCAAGGTGGACGTGTGGGTGGGCAACTACGTGCTCATGAGCTACGGCGACGGCGCGGTGATGGGTGTGCCTGCGCACGACGAGCGCGACTTCGCGATTGCGCTCAAGTACCAGCGGCCCATCCAGCAGGGGGTGGCCGTGGCAGGCGCGACCTACAGCCACACCCAATGGGCCGACTGGTACGGC
>JAUYSB010000249.1 GCA_030696525.1 Hydrogenophaga sp.
ATTGGCCGCGGCCACGGCCTGACGCTGGAAAGTCCAACCCGGTTTGGTGTTGAGGCCCGATGCGGCTTCGGGCTGCTGCACCGAGGGCGGCGCGACGCAAGCACTGAGCAGCGACAGCCCCAGCGCGGCGACCGAAGTGGCGCCCAACGCAGTCAGTCGGCGGGGCAGGGTGTTCTTGGCATGGTTCATCTGGTTCTCCTCCTGAAAAAACCATCATAAACCGCAGTTCACCCGGCCGCCGCCGGAGACCCTTCAGCGCGGTGCCAGGCGGATCGCGCCGTCCAGGCGGATGACCTCGCCGTTGAGCATGTCGTTTTCGATGATGTGTTTCGCCAGTTTCGCGTAGTCCTGGGGCGTGCCCAGGCGGCTGGGGAAGGGCACGCTGGCGGCCAGCGCGTCCTGCACCTCCTGCGGCATGCCGAACAGCATGGGCGTGCCGAAGATGCCGGGGGCAATCGTCATGTTGCGGATGCCGTTGCGCGACAGGTCCCGCGCGATCGGCAGCGTCATGCCGACCACGCCGCCCTTGCTGGCAGCGTAGGCCGCCTGGCCGATCTGGCCGTCGTAGGCGGCCACGCTGGCGGTGGAGATCATCACGCCGCGCTCGCCGGTGGCCTCGGGCACGTTCTTGCACATGGCGTCGGCCGCCAGGCGGTTCATGTTGAAGCTGCCCACCAGGTTGACCATGATGGTTTTGGTGTAGACGCCCAGCGAGTGCGCGCCGTTTTTGCCCACGGTTTTTTCGGCCGGCGCGATGCCGGCGCAGTTGACCAGGCCCATCAGCTTGCCCATGGACACGGCCTGGGCCACCACGGCCTGGCCGTCGGCTTCGTTGCTGACATCGCACTTGACGAACACGCCGCCGATGTCCTTGGCCACGGCCTCGCCCTTTTCAACCTGCATGTCGGCCACGACGACCTTGCCGCCGTTGGCCGCCAGCATGCGCGCCGTGCCTTCGCCCAGGCCCGATGCGCCGCCGGTGACGATGAAAACCTTGCCTGCGATGTCCATGAAAACTCCTGTGTGGGTTGATATGACGTTTACGTAAACGTCAATTATCGGGCATGAACCCGCGCTGCCAAGCCCCATGTTTGCCCTCGATATAATCAGGGTTTTCCCGTCATTGGGGAGTAGCCGCCCTGCGCAACGCAGGGGTTCGCGTCAACAGACTTGGTCCTCACGACCATGGCGCGCGCAGCATCTGCCTGGCAAGACCTTTGACCTCACTGCCTCCGGTTGGGCCGGCGTGTGTGGTGTGGTCTTTGCGTTTGTGCCGGCCCCGGAGTTCTCATGGAAGCTTTTCTCGTGTCCACCGGCGTTGTTGCGCTCGGCGAAATGGGCGACAAAACCCAGTTGTTGGCCATGCTCTTGGCCGCCAAGTTCCGCAAACCCGTGCCCATCATCCTGGGCATCCTGGTGGCCACGCTGGCCAACCACGCCATGGCCGGCGCTGTGGGCGAGGGGGTGGCCCGCGCGCTGGGCCCCGACGTGTTGCGCTGGGTCATCGGCCTGTCCTTCCTGGCCATGGCCGGCTGGATGCTCGTCCCCGACAAGGTGGACGAAGGCGACGCCGATGCGGTGTCGCGCTTCGGCGTGTTCGGCACCACCGTGGTCGCGTTTTTCCTGGCCGAAATGGGCGACAAGACCCAGATCGCCACCGTCGGCCTGGCCGCGCGCTACAGCGACATCGTGGCGGTGGTGGCGGGCACCACGCTGGGCATGATGCTGGCCAACGTGCCGGCCGTGTTCATGGGCGACAAGATCGCCGCCAAGCTGTCCATGACGCTGGTGCACGCCATCGCCGCCGCCATCTTTGCCGTGCTGGGCGTGCTGACGCTGCTCAACGTGGGCAAGTTGTTCTGAGCACAAACGAAAAAAAGCCCCGCGGTGTGCGGGGCTTGAAGGGGTCCCTGAAATCCGATTTCGAAGAGACCCGAGGAGACAACCGGAAAATTCGGGTGTGTCCGTGACCAGAGACGATCAGCGCTTCTTGGCGGTGGTGGTCTTGGCGGCGCTCACAGCGGAGGCGGTCACGGTGTTGAAATTGGCTTCGGCCATTTCGGTGGCTTGCTTGACAGCCTTTTGCACCGATTCCATGGCGTTGTTGGCGGCCGACACGGCGCTCTTCATCACGGCCACGGCGGTTTCGGAACCGGCGGGGGCGTTCTTGGCGGCGTTGTCCACCAGGGTCATGAACTTGGCCTGGGCGTCGGTGGCCTGGGCTTCAGCGGCTTTGCCGAATTCGGCGCCGGTGCCGGAGGCGATGTCGTACAGGTGACGGCTGTAGGCCACGGTCTTTTCGGCCAGGGGCTGGAACAGGCTGGCTTGCAGGGTCAGCAGCTCTTGTGCGTCTTTGACGCTCATCACGGCCTGGGCGTTGTTGGCGGTCTCGGCCAGTGCGGCCTTGGTGGCTTGCACGTTCAGCTCAACCAGCTTCTCGACGCCTTCGAAGGCCTTCTGGGTCAGGCCGAACAGGGTTTCGATGTTGGCTTTTTGAGCGGCGATGATTTGTTCTGCGGTCAGCATGATGAGACTCCTTGAGGTGTTGAAACAGGGGAATTCAGCGTGGCTTGTGGCGTTTGTTCCATCATGCTGCGCTGCAACATAGCCCGAATTATAGGGATGTGACCGGCCAATGCAAGTGCTTTTTGCTGCATTGCAACAATTTGAAGCACAAACTCTAATCAGCGACCCCCGGCACGGGTTTTCATGGGCGCGACACAATCGGCCGCGTGAAAGCCTTCTACGCCGACCAGTTTGTGTTGCCCCTGCCGGAGGGCCACCGATTTCCCATGCGCAAGTACGGCCTGCTGCGCGACCTGATTGCCCGCGACTGGCCCGAGGTGGCGCTGGAGCAGGCTTTGCCTGCGACCGATGGCGAGCTGGCGCTGGTGCACACGCCCGGCTATGTGCAGGCGGTGGTGTCGGGCCAGCTGACCGCCGCTGCCCAGCGCGAGATCGGTTTCCCCTGGAGCCCGGCCATGGTGGAGCGTGCGCGGCGTTCGGTGGGGGCGACCGTCCAGGCGGCCCGTGCCGCGCTCAGCGGCGAGGGCGTGGCGGCCAACCTCGCCGGGGGCACACACCATTCATATGCCGACAAGGGCAGCGGCTTCTGTGTGTTCAACGACGTGGCCGTGGCCGCCCGGCTGATGCAGGCCGAGTGGGGGCGGCAGCATGCGCGCCGTGGCCGCCCCGGACTGCAGGTGGCGGTGATTGATCTCGACGTGCACCAGGGCAATGGCACGGCCAGCATCTTTCGCCACGACCCGTCGGTGTTCACGCTCTCGCTGCACGGCGAGAAGAACTTTCCTTTTCGCAAAGAGCCCGGCGACCTGGACGTGCCACTGCCCGACGGCTGCGACGACGGCAGCTACCTGCATGCGCTGGACCAGGCGCTGGATGAGCTGGAGCGCCGCTGCCAGCCGGAGTTGCTGTTCTACCTTGCCGGCGCCGACCCGCACGAAGGCGACCGCCTGGGCCGCATGAAGCTGAGCTTTGACGGCCTGGAGGCGCGCGACCGGCGCGTGTTCGACTGGGCTTGGCAGCGCCGCATCCCGCTGGCCATGAGCATGGCCGGAGGGTATGGGCGCGACATCGCCACCACCGTGCAGGTACAGCGCAACACCTGGGACGTGGCGGTGTCGTATGCGCGGCGCTGGCACAATCGCAGCCCATGATTGCCGTGCCCGCCCCCGCCAAACCGCAGCCCCAGCCCCGCAGCGCCTACCGCGTGTTCCGCACCATCGGCACGCGCTGGATGGACAACGACGTGTACGGCCACGTCAACAACGTCGTCTACTACAGCTGGTTCGACACGGCGGTCAACGCCTGGCTCATCGACGCCGGCGCGCTGGACATCCACTCGGGCGAAGTCATTGGCCTGGTGATCGAGACCCAGTGCAACTACTTTGCGCCGCTGGCCTTTCCGCAGGACGTGCATGCCGGCCTGCGCGTGGCGCACATCGGCCGCTCCAGCGTGCGCTACGAGGTGGGCCTGTTCGCGGCCGATGGCGAGCTGTGTGCGGCCGCCGGCCACTTCATTCACGTGTACGTGGACCGCGCCACGCGCCGGCCCGTGCCGCTGCCCGACAAACTGAAACAAACCCTGGAGACTGCCCTGTGTCCCTGAACCCACCCGCCGCCGGCGCCCACGCCGCCATCGACCCGGCCAGCGTTGACGCGGCCATCACCAGCCGCATGTCGGTGCGCGCCTTCCTGCCCAAGCCGGTGCCACGCGAAGCAATAGCCCACCTGCTGGAGGTGGCCAGCCGCGCGCCCTCGGGCACCAACACCCAGCCCTGGCAGGTGTATGTGCTGCAGGGTGCCAGCCGCGACAGCCTGGTGGACAAGGTCTGCGCCGCCCACGACGCCGGCCGCGCCGACCCGGCCCTGGCCGCCGCGCGCAAACCCGCCTACGACTACTACCCCACGAACTGGGTCAGCCCCTACATCGACCGCCGCCGCGAAAACGGCTGGGGCCTGTACGGCCTGCTGGGCATCACCAAGGGCGACAAGGACAAGATGCACGCCCAGCACCAGCGCAACTTCCGCTTCTTCGACGCGCCGGTGGGCATCATGGTCACCATCGACAAGGTGTTGGGCCGCGGCTCGCTGGTGGACTGCGGCATGTTCCTGCAAAACCTCATGGTGGCCGCGCGCGGACATGGCCTGGACACCTGCCCCCAGGCCGCCTGGGTGGACTACACCGACATCGTGCTGCCCCACGTGGGCGCGAGCGACGGCGAGATGCTGGTCTGTGGCCTGTCGCTGGGCTACGCCGATCCGGCCGACAAGGTCAACGGCTTCCACACCCCGCGCGAGCCGGTGGCCAGCTTCACCCGCTGGCTGGACTGATTTTTTTCTTCATTCAACCCAAGGACTCCCCATGATCACCACCCCCTCCGGCCTGCAGTACGAAGACACCGTCACTGGCTCTGGCACCGTGGCCCAGGCCGGCCAGCGCGTCACCGTGCACTACACCGGCTGGCTCTACAACGACGGCGTGCAAGGGGCCAAGTTCGACTCCAGCAAGGACCGCAACGATCCCTTCGTGTTCCCGCTCGGTGCCGGCCACGTCATCAAGGGCTGGGACGAAGGCGTGCAGGGCATGGCCATCGGCGGCACGCGTCGCCTGGTGATTCCGGCCGCATTGGGTTACGGCGCACGCGGCGCCGGCGGCGTCATTCCGCCCAACGCCACGCTGCTGTTCGAGGTCGAGCTGCTGGCCGTCTGAGCCACCGCCGCCTGAAGCGGCGCCCCAAAAAAATACAAGCCGGCCCTCAGGGCCGGTCATTCCTCCGGAGGAGACGACATGCGTCAGATTCGTGGGCCGCTGCTGCTGGCCGCTTGGGTGTTGCCGGGGCTGGCCCGGGCCGCCGATTTTGATGGCGCCGGCCTCTCGCCGCTGTGGGGCGTGCCCTTCGCTGGCATCCTGCTGTCCATCGCACTCATGCCGCTGGTGGCGCCGCTGTTCTGGCACCACCACTTCGGCAAGGTGGCGGCCGGCTGGGCGCTGGCCTTTCTGCTGCCCTTTGCCGGCTTCTTCGGCATTGGCGTGGCCTCGCAAAGCCTGGTGCATGCGCTGCTGGCCGAGTACATCCCTTTCGTCATCTTGCTGACCGCGCTGTTCACCGTGTCGG
Organism: Hydrogenophaga sp.; assembly: GCA_030696525.1. GTDB lineage: Bacteria > Pseudomonadota > Gammaproteobacteria > Burkholderiales > Burkholderiaceae_C > Hydrogenophaga. The sequence continues at coordinate 5,640 of JAUYSB010000249.1, forward strand.
GCGGCATCTACATCCGCGGCAACCTGCACGGCAGCCCGGGCCTGAACACCGCCATCCTCGCGATCGGCGCCTTGCTGGCCAGCTTCATGGGCACCACCGGCGCCTCCATGCTGCTGATCCGCCCGCTGATCCGCGCCAACGACAACCGCCGGCACAAGGCCCACGTCGTCATCTTCTTCATCTTCATCGTCTCCAACGCCGGCGGTTCGCTCACGCCGCTGGGCGATCCGCCGCTGTTCCTGGGTTTCCTCAAGGGGGTGGACTTTTTCTGGACGCTGTCGCACATCTTCCCCGAGACACTGTTCCTGGTCGGCGCGCTGCTGGCCATCTTCTATGCGCTGGACAGCTGGTTCTACCACCGCCGCGAGGAGGTGCTGCCAGTCGACCCGACCCCGGACACACGCAACATCGGCTTCGACGGCGGCATCAACTTCTGGCTGCTCGGCGGCGTGGTGGCGCTGGTGCTGATCAGCGGTTTCTGGAAGTCCGACGTGCTCATCCACATCCACGGCACGGATGTGGGCCTGCCCGGCCTGGTGCGCGACGTTGGGCTGATCGGCATCACGCTTCTGTCGCTCAAGCTCACACCCACCCAGGTGCACGTGGACAACCAGTTTGCCTGGGCGCCCATGGCCGAGGTGGCCAAGCTGTTTGCCGGCATCTTCCTCACCATCATCCCGGTGATCGCCATGCTCAAGGCCGGTGTCAACGGGCCCTTTGGCGCCATCATCGCGGCCGTCACCCGGCCCGATGGCTCACCCGATCCGGCGGCCTACTTCTGGGCCACGGGCGCCCTGAGTTCCTTTCTCGACAACGCGCCCACCTACCTGGTCTTCTTCAACACCGCCGGCGGCGACCCGCAGGTGCTGATGACCACCCTGGCGCCCACCCTGGCCGCCATCTCGGCCGGCGCCGTGTTCATGGGGGCCAATACCTACATTGGCAACGCGCCCAACCTCATGGTCAAGGCCATTGCCGAAGACCGTGGCGTGAAGATGCCCAGCTTTTTTGGTTATATGTTGTGGTCGGGCGCGGTGCTGATTCCGCTGTTCGTCCTCATCACCTTCATCTGGTTCCGTTGACCCCATCCGAGACACACCCATGACACGTCCTGCCATCCTGGTTGCCCGCCCCATCTTCCCCGAAGTGCTGGCGCTGTTGCGCGAACATTTCGAGGTGGACCACCACAATGGCGAGAACGCTTTGCCGCCAGCCGAACTGGTGGCCCGCCTGCAAGGCAAGGTGGGCGCACTCACCACCGGCAGCGAGCGCATCGACGCCGCGCTGCTGGCGGCTTGTCCCGACCTCAAGATCGTGGCCAACATGGCCGTGGGCTACAACAACTTCGACGTGCCGGCCATGACGGCGCGCGGCGTGCTGGCCACCAACACGCCCGACGTGTTGACCGACACCACCGCCGACTTCGGTTTTGCGCTGCTCATGGCCACCGCCCGCCGCGTGACGGAGAGCGAGCACTTTTTGCGCGCCGGCCTGTGGACGCAGTGGCGCTACGACATGTTTGCCGGCGCCGAGGTGCACGGCAGCACCCTGGGCATCCTGGGCATGGGCCGCATCGGCCAGGGCATTGCCAAGCGTGGGGCCCACGGCTTTGGCATGAAGGTGATCTACCACAACCGGTCGCGGCTGTCGCCCGCACTGGAAGCCGAGTGCAAAGCCACCTACGTCAGCAAGGCCGAGCTGCTGGCCCAGGCCGACCACCTGGTGCTGGTGTTGCCCTACAGCCCCGAATCGCACCACGCCATGGGCGCGGCCGAGATCGGGCAGATGAAGCCCACCGCCACGCTGATCAACATCGCGCGCGGCGGCATCGTGGACGACGCGGCCCTGGCCGTGGCCTTGCGCGAGCGCCGCATCGCTGCCGCGGGCCTGGACGTGTACGAGGGTGAACCCAAGGTCCACCCCGATTTGCTGACCGTGCCCAACGTGGTGCTCACGCCCCACATCGCCAGCGCTACCGTGAAAACACGCCTGGCCATGGCGCGCCTGGCGGCCGACAACCTGATCGGCTACCTGACGCAGGGCAAGGCGCTGACGCCCATCAACGGCAGCTGAAGCTGCTGGCCAGCTCCAGGCTGCCCGTGCCCTTGTAACGCGCCACCTGCGGGTAGGGGCAGAGCGGGCGGGTGCGGTCGGCGGCCCAGCCTGCGGGCAGATCGCCGTTGACACCGCCCGGGTTGCCCGCGCCGCGCGCCGAGGCCACGATGTCGGCCGGGGCCTGACCTTTTTCCACCCAGTTCACCAGCGGGGTCAGCATGTCGAACTGGTCGGTGGCGGGGCCGCCCGAGCAGTGGCCCATGCCCGGCACCCGGTAGAAGCGGGCGAAATCGTTGCCGGTGTCGCTGCTCACGCCCTTGAACCAGGTTTCGGTGTCGTTGACCGAGAAGATCGAGTCGCTGACGCCGTGGTAGACCATGATCTTGCCGCCACGATCGCGCAATGCCTGCATCTGCGTGGGCTTGGGCGGTGTCATGAAGCTCATGGCGGCTTCGCTGTAGAGGCCGCTGGTGGCGTACATCGACGCATTGAGCGCGTCGATGTCGGTGGTCAGCGCGAAGCTCAGCGGGTTGAAGGTGGCCAGGCTTTGCGGCGGCGAACCGAAGATCAGGCCGGTCGCGCCGGCGTCGAGGTTGAGGGCCGCGAAGTACTCCCAGAAGGCGATGCCGCTGCCCACCGGGCTGCCGCCCGAAGGCACGCCGGCCTTGCCGGCGCCAAAGCCGCCATCGAAGGGAAAGCTGGCGTAGATGCGCTCGCCCTTGCTGGTGGTGGTGCCGCTGAAGACCTGGGCCAGCACCGACTTTTGCGCCGTGCTCAGGCAGGTGCCGTCGCGTGCGCCGCTGCAGGTGGGCACGTCGTCGGCCAGCTTGAAGCTGGCCTGGCAGGCGGCCACGTCCTGCACCAGGCCGTCGGTGGCGCCGTCCAGCGCGTCGCACTTGGCCACCACGCGGCTGGCCAGCAGCTGGCGTTCGGTGTCGGTCACGGCGGTGGCCAGGTCGATCTGGTTGTTCACCGGGGTGGTGGCGACGGTCTGGTAGAGGCGTGCGGCGGCCAGGTTGGCCGTGGCGGCTTTGGGCAGGTTGTAGCCCGGCGCGCCGGCCAGGATGCCGTCGTAGTCCGCGTGATAGCGCGTGGCCGCCACCATGGCGTGGCGCCCGCCGTTGGAGCAGCCGGCAAAGTAGGAGCGGTCCGGCCCCTTGCCATAAGCCCGCTTGATGGTTTCCTTGGCCATGGGCGTGAGTTTGGCCACGGCCTGGTAGCCGTAGTCCAGCCGCGCCTGCGGGTCGATGCCAAAGGTCGGCGCGCTGCCGCTGTGGCCGGCGTCGGAGCTCAGCACCGCAAAACCCTGGTGCAGGGCGCCGGTCAGCGGGCCACCGCCCAGCGCGCCCACGGCGGGCAGCACCGCGCCGTCGATGCCGCCGTTGCCCTGGTGCAGAAAGCGGCCGTTCCAGGCCTTGGGCAGGCGCATCTCGAAGCCGATGGCGTAGGTGTTGCCGTCCACCGCGCTCACGCGTTCGTGCATCTTGCCGGTCACGCGGCAGTGTTCGGCCACCGGTTGGCCGCCTTGCGCCAGCGTGCCGGCGGCCACGGTTTCAGCCAGCGTGATTTGCGTGTTGGGCAGGCCGGCCAATGCGCTGCTCAGCTGGTCACAGGCGCCGCTCAGGCTGGCGGGGGTGGCAGCCCCCAGCTGGGGCAAGGGATCGGTGCCGCCACCGCAGGCGGTGGACAAGGCGGCCAGCGCGGACAGTGCGCCAACGCGCGTGGCGCGTTTCATCAGGGTGGGCATGGGGTCTCCTCCGGGGTTGGGGTTGCCATGCAGTTGGGGTGTCTGCACGGTCTTATTTAGTTTATTTAATTAACTAAATAGTACAAATAAGGGTAAACACCGGGGTGGGCGCAGGCGGCGGGCCGGCCGCGCGTCGCGCTCGATAATGGGCGCATGAGCAGCCCGTCCAAACCGCCGCCCGACACCCTCACACCCGAAGCCCGTCTGGAGGAAGGCGGGCTGCACGACGTGCTGGGCTACCAGTTGGCACAGGCCTCGCTGCTGACCGATCAGCGTTTTGTCAGCGCTGTGGGCAAGCCCACCGGGCTGGGCCAGGTCGAGTTCACATTGCTGCATTTGATTAAACAAAATGCGGCGGTCACGCCCTCGCGGCTGGCGCGAGCGCTGGCCGTCAGTATGCCGGCCATCACGGTCTGGATGGGCAAGCTGGAGGCGCGTGGTCTGATCACGCGGCGGCGCAGCGCCACCGACCGCCGCTCCGCGCATTTCGAGGTCACGGCCGAAGGCCAGGCGCTGGTGACCCAGGCCATGGACGCCGTGTTGGCCGAAGAGGCGCAGTTGCTGGCGCCACTCTCGGCCGCTGAACGCGCCATGCTGCTGGAGCTGCTGCGCAAGGTGGCGCGGCAGCGCAAGACCTGACCCGCCTCAGGCGGTGGTGTCTTGCATCAGGGTCTTGAACCAGGTGCCCATGTCCTCGAAGTTGTCGCCGTTGATCACGCTCGATTCGGTGGCCGCTGCCGGCACGCCGTTGACCAGCAGCTTGCCGCCGTTGGACGCGATCTTCATCTTGCCGTCGGTGGCGTCGTACTGGTAGACCGCCGTCAGCCATGAAGCGGTGGTGGCCGTGATGGGCGAGTAGCAGGCCGAATTGGCCACCGGCGCCGGGTCGGGCTGCGCGCCCAGGAAGGCGCGCACGATGGCGTCGGCGCAGATCTTGGCCTCCTGGTTGGCCACGTGCCCGGCCTTGGGCATGCCACAGCTGGCGGCGTCACCGATCACGTGGATGTCGCTGGCACCCGGCGCGGTGGACGCGTAGTTCAGCACATTCACCTTGGCCCAGCGGCCGTCGTCGCTGTTGTTGAGCCCGGCGTTGGCCAGCCAGCCGCCGGCCTGGCTGCCCTCGGCGCGGTGCGGCGGGATGGGGTTGATCACCTTGGCCAACACCACCTGGGTGTTGCCCACCGCGTCGCTGTAGCTCAGGCTGCGCGTGGCCGGCTGGATGCTGATGTGGCTGACCCCGCTCACGTAGCGGATGGTGCCCGCGTGGATCTGGTTGAAGGCGGTCTCGAAGGTGTGGCGTTCGGCCTGGATGCTCAGGTTTTCGTCCAGCACCAGCACCTTGGCGGCCGTGCCTTTGGTGCGCTTGAGGTAGTCGGCGACGACACAGGCGCGCTCGTAAGGGCCGGGCGGGCAGCGGTAGGGCGCTTTCGGGATGGTCATCACGAAGGTGTCGCCGTTGGCCATGCCCGCGACCTGCCGCGCCAGCAGCGTGGTCTGTGGCCCGGCGCGCCAGGCGTGGGGGGTGCGGGTGTCGTAGTCGGCCTGGGTCAGGCCATAGGCATCGTCAAAGCGCACGCCGGGGGCCAGCACCAGCCGGTCGTAGGGCAGGGTGGTGTTGTCAGACAGGGTGATGGTGTGCGCTGCCGCGTTGATGGTTTTGAGGCTGGCCGCCTTGCGCACCACGCCGTATTTGCTGCTCAGCGCGTCGCGCGAAAATTGCAGGCCGCTCACGTTGCGGCTGCCGTTGAGCACCAGGTTGCTCATGATGTTGGAGACGTAGAGCGCGTCGGGCTCCACCAGCGTCACGGTCACGCCGCTGCCGCCCCACAGGCGCAGGTACTTGGCCGCGCTCATGCCGGCCATGCCGCCGCCCACCACCACCACCCGCTTGCCTTGCAGCCCGGTGTTGGCCAGGGCCGGCGTGGTGTTGCCGCTGGCGCCGGCGTCTTCCTCGTCATCGTCTGCCCAACCGGCCACGGGCAGCAGGCTGGCCGCCAGCCCGCTGGCGGCGATACCGAGAACATGGCGGCGCGACAGGGCGCTCTGAATCTGCTTGTGTTTCATGGCGTGGTCCTGTTCACTGTTGGAGGTAGGCGATGATTTTTTTGAGCTGCTCGGGCGTGTAGCCCTGCGCGTGTGCGGCCATGATGTCGCGGCTGGCGGTTTTGGTCATGAACTCCAGCACCTCGCTGGCTTCGCTGCCGCGGATCTTGTCGAAGCCGCCCAGCCCCAGGGTGCCGTGGCACTGGAAGCAGTTGGAGGCCAGCAGCCGCCCTTCGGTGTTGGCGGGTTGCGCCACGGTGGTGGTCGCGGTGGTGGTGGACGTGCTGGATGGCCGCGATTTGCCTGCGGCTGCCAGGTCGGCCACAGCGCTGTCCGTGCCGCCGCCGCAAGCGGCCAATGTGGCGCACAGTGCCGCCGCAACGGCGGCCCGCTTGAGCCGGCCCGGGCCGCGCGTTTTCGATGGATGTCCCATGTCCCCTCCAGGAGTTGAAGCTGCCGTGATTGGCCAGCCGAGACTAGGTCGCGATTCTTTAAGAAACCTTAAATTGAATAGGGTTAAACGTTGGCTTCGGTAAGCCGTGTTTCAAGCCGTGTAGGCGCGGTGGGGCCAGGCGGGTTTCAGAAAACGCACACAATCGAGGCATGCTTTTTTCTTCCGACAACGTGTGGCTCTACGCGCTGGGCGTGGCCAACCTGCTGCTGTTGGTGTGGTTGCTGATGCGCAAACCCGCCGTCGCCGACGAATCCCCTGAACAGGCCCTGCGCCGCCAGCAACTGCTGGACGCCGTGACCAGTGGCAACGAGCGCCTGGAGCGCGAGCTGCGCCGCGAGGTCACCGAATCGGCCCGCACCGGTCGCCAGGAACTGCTGCAGACGCTGAGCGCCTTTCAAGGCAGCCTGTCGCAACAAGGGGCCGAAGCCACCCGCACCCAGAACGCGCAGATCGACGCCTTTGCCCAGCAGCTGCTGCAGCTGCGCGGCACGCTGGCCGACACCCTCACCAAGCAGCTGCAAGACCTGAGCGAAAGCAACGCACGCCGCCTGGCCGAGGTGCGCGCCACGCTGGAGCAGCAGCTGACCCAGCTGCAGCAGAACAACGCCGCCAAGCTCGACGAGATGCGCGCCACGGTAGACGAAAAACTGCACGCCACGCTGGAAGCCCGGCTGGGCGAAAGTTTCAAGCAGGTGGCGGAACGCCTGGAGCAGGTGCACAAAGGCCTGGGCGAGATGCAGACGCTGGCGCAGGGCGTGGGCGACTTGAAGCACCTGCTGAGCAACGTGAAAACGCGTGGCATGTTTGGCGAAGCCCAGCTGGCCGCGCTGCTGGAGCAGGTGTTTGCGCCCGACCAGTACGCCACCCAGGTGGCCACGCGCCCGGGCAGCAAGAACGTGGTCGATTTCGCGATCCGCCTGCCGGGCCGGGGCGACGACGGCGCGCCCTGCTGGCTGCCCATCGACGCCAAGTTCCCCAACGAAGACTACGAGCGCCTGCTCGACGCCCAGCAGCGCGCCGATGCGGTGGCCGCCGAGGCGGCGGGCAAGGCGCTGGAAGCGCGCATACGGCTGGAGGCCAAGAGCATGGCCGACAAATACGTGGAGCCCCCACACACCACCGATTTCGCGTTGATGTTCCTGCCCACCGAAGGCCTGTACGCCGAGGTGTTGCGCCGTCCCGGTTTGATGGAGGCGTTGCAGCGCGATCACCGCGTCACCCTGGCCGGCCCCACCACGCTGCTGGCCATGCTCAATTCGCTGCAGATGGGGTTTCGCACCCTGGCGCTGGAGAAGCGCAGCAGCGAGGTCTGGCAGGTGCTGGGCGCGGTCAAGACCGAGTTCGGCAAGTTCGGCGATGTGCTGGCCAAGGTCAAGGCGCAGACCCAGACCGTGCTCAACACCCTGGACAGCGCCGAGACGCGCAGCCGTGCCATGGGCCGCGCGCTCAAGGCGGTGGAAGCGCTGCCGCAGGACCAGACCAGCGCGCTGCTGCCGCTGGACCCCACCGACCCCG
>JAUYSB010000030.1 GCA_030696525.1 Hydrogenophaga sp.
GAAATCATGTTGTGGGTGGGCCTGGCCGCCTGCGCCTCCACCTTGCTGCTGGCCCTCACGCGCCACCTGACGCAGGACGTGGCGCCCGTGCCCTTTTTGTGGGTGCTGCCCCTGGCGCTGTACCTGCTGAGTTTCATCCTGTGTTTTGACGCGCCGCGCTACTACGCACGGCCGCTGTTCCTGGTGGCGCTGCCGCTGTCGTTCTTTGCGCTGGACCGGGTGATGGACGGCGGGCTGGACGTGCCCTGGCTGGTGGCCCTGCTGTGCGGCGCGCTGTTCGTGTGCTGCATGGTCTGCCACGGCGAGCTGGTGCGGCGCAAGCCGGCGCTGCGCCATCTCACGCTGTTCTACCTCATGCTGTCGGTGGGAGGCGCGCTGGGCGGCCTGTTCGTGGGCCTGCTGGCGCCGGCGGTCTTCACCGCCTACTTTGAACTGCCCATCGCCCTGTGGGCGACCGCGCTGCTGGTGGGCTGCGCGCTGTGGAGCGAGATCGGCCGCCGCGCGCCGCGCTGGGGCCGTGCGCTGCTGGTGCTGGCGCTGCTGCTCTGGGGTGCGCGCCTGGTGGACGTGTCACTCGACTACGTGCGCGGCTACACCGAGGTGCTGCGCAACTTCTACAGCCAGACCCGCATTGAGGACAGCACCGAAGACGGCCTGGGCCCGGTGCGCAACATGGTGCATGGACGCATCACCCACGGCGAGCAGTACCTGCAACACCCCAGCAAGCCCACCGCCTACTACTGCGAGCGCTCGGGCATAGGCCGCGCGCTGGCCAGCCTGCCCACCGACCGGCCGCGCCACCTGGGCGTGGTGGGCCTGGGCGCGGGCACGCTGGCGGCCTACGGCCGGGCCGGCGACACCATGCGCATCTACGAAATCAACGACCAGGTGCTGGACCTGGCGCGCCGCCACTTCAGCTACCTGTCGGCCACGCCGGCCCACATCGTGCCGGTGCTGGGCGATGGCCGCCTGATGCTGGAACGCGAGGCACCCCAAGGCTTCGACCTGCTGGCCATGGACGCCTTCTCGGGCGATTCCATCCCCACCCACCTGGTGACACAAGAAGCCTTCAGCGCCTACGCCCGCCACCTGCGGGCCGACGGCCTGCTGGCCGTGCACATCACCAACACCTACCTGGACCTGCGTCCGGTGATGGCCGCCGCCGCCCAGCACCTGGGCAAGGTGGCCCTGGTGCTGGAACTCAGCCGTGGCCACGGCGATCCCTTCTGCCGCCGCTCCTTGTGGGCGGTGTTCGTCTCGCCGGAACAAGCCCGGGCCTTGCCGGCAATGCTGCAAGGGGCCGAGGTGCTGCAGCCCCGCGCCGGCTTCCGGCCCTGGACAGACACCTTCTCCAACCTCTTCGACATCCTCAAATAAGGCCACCGCAGGCGCGCTGGCTCAATCGTCGTCGTCACGGTGGTGGCTGCTGCGCCAGATGGCGCGCAACAGCCAGATGCCGAACACCACCGCGCTGGCAAAACCCAGCAGGCCAAAGGCAGGCAGGCCAAACAGCGTGGGCCCGCCCTGCACCGTGAGCACGATGGACGAGCCGATGATGAGGGCGGCCACCACCAGCGCCATGCTCATGCGGTTGGCGGCGCGGTCGATCTGGTCGCCCACGCGTTTGAGGTGGGCCAGCTCGATGCCCACCTGCAGCCGGCCGCGCCGCGCGTTGCGCAGCAGGCGGCCGAGGTCGTCGGGCAGCTGCTCCAGCGCGCCCAGGCTGCGGCGCAACAGCGACCAGCCGCGCAGCGCCAACACCTTGGGTTGGTAACGCGCGCGCAACACGCGCTTGAGCAGGGGCAGGGCCTCGGTGGCCATGTGAAAACCCGGGTCGAGCCCGCGGCCCATGCCTTCGAGCGTGATGAAGGACTTGATCAGCAGCGCCAGATCGGACGGCAGGCCCAGCTTGTGCTCGCGCAGGATGGTGGTGACGTCGGTCAGCATCTGGCCCAGGCTGAGTTTGGCCAGTGAAACGCCGTGGTACTGATCGACAAAGGCCTCGATTTCGCTTTCCAGTTGCGCGGTGTCGGTGCCCTGCGCGTCGCCGGCCCAGTCCAGCAACACGTCGGCCACGGCCTGTGCACGGTGTTCCACCAGGCCCAGCAGCAGCTGCAGCAGGTCGTCGCGGCGGCGCTCGCTCAGGCGCCCGGCCATGCCAAAGTCGATGAAGGCGATGCGATTGCCCGGCAGGTAGAACACGTTGCCGGGGTGCGGGTCGGCGTGGAAGAAGCCGTCTTCCACGATCATCTTGAGCACCGCCCCGGCGCCGCGCCGCGCCAGCAACTGGCGGTCGAAGCCGGCCTCGGGCGTGAGGCGTTCGAGCGCGTGGCCGGGCACGCCGTCCAGGTAGTCCTGCACGTTGACGCGGGTGCCGGTGTGCGCCCAGTGCACGCGCGGGATGGTGATGTGGGGCAGGCCGGTCAGGTTGGCGGCAATGCGCTCGGCGTTGCGGCATTCGTTGGCCAGGTCCAGCTCGCGGCGCAGCGAACGCGCGAACTCACGCACCAGCAACTGCGGGCGGTAGGGCTTGAGCGCGGGCAGCTCGTCCTCGGCCAGCGCGGCCAGGCGCTCCAGCAGCCGCAGGTCGGCCTCGATCTTGTCGGTGATGCCGGGCCGGCGGATCTTGACCACCACCTCGGTGCCGTCCAACAACTGCGCGCGGTGCACCTGCGCGATGGACGCCGCCGCCAGCGGCTCGGCGTCGAAGCGCGTGAACACGGCCTCGGGCTCGCCGCCCAGGTCTTCGCGCAGCTGCGCGCGCAGGCTCTCCAGCGGCAGCGCCGGCACCTGGCTGTGCAGCTTTTCGAACTCGGCGATCCACTCGGGGCCGAACAGGTCGGCGCGCCCGGCCAGTATCTGCCCGAGCTTGACGAAGGTGGGGCCCAACTCTTCCAGCGCCAGCCGCACCTGCACCGGTGGCGGCAGGCGGGCCAGGTCGGCCGCGTGTTCCCAGCGCAGCGCGTGGCCGGCGCGCTCCAGCGCATCAGCCAGGCCGAGCCGGCGCACGGTGTCCCCAAAACCGTGGCGTATCAGCACGCCCAGGATGTCCTGCAGGCGGCCGAGGTCGCGCGCGGTGGTCAGGGCCTGGAGCAGCATGTAGAGGCCTTCAGAGATTCGTGGCAGCGATGACTTCGGGCAGGTCGGTCAGGCCTTGTATGACCTTGTCGATGCCGTCCTGGCGCAGCGTTTTCATGCCGGCCTTGAGCGCGGTGTCGCGGATCTCGGTGGCCGAGGCGCGGCGGCGGATGTGGTGGCGGATGTCCTCGTCGTTGAGCATCAGCTCGTAAATGCCCAGGCGGCCCTTGTGGCCGCGCCCTTCGCACACGGTGCAGCCGGCGCCGCCCTTGATGAAGCTGCGCAGGTAGCGCCCGCCGTGGCCATCGTCCTGGCCGTGTTGCTCGGTCCAGCGCGCGATCTGCGCCGCAACGTCGCGCGCGTCCACATGTTGCACGCTCTCCAGGTACTGCGTGGCCAGGGCCTCCAGCTCGTCTGGCGTGGCCGGGCGCGACGTGACGCAGGCCTTGCACAGCCGGCGCACCAGGCGCTGCGCCAGGATGCCCAGGAGCGAGTCGGAGAAGTTGAACGGGTCAAGGCCAATTTCGAGCAGGCGGCCCACACTCTCGGGCGCCGAGTTGGTGTGCAGGGTGGACAGCACCAGGTGGCCGGTGAGCGAGGCCTCGATGGCGATGCGCGCGGTCTCTTCGTCGCGCATCTCGCCGATCATGATGACGTCGGGGTCGGCGCGCAGAAAGGTGCGCATGGCGGCGGCAAAGGTCCAGCCGATGCGCGCGTTCATCTGCACCTGGCGCAGGCCTTCCTGGGTGATCTCGATCGGGTCTTCGGCGGTCCAGATCTTGCGTTCTTCGGTGTTGATGTCGGCGATCAGCGAGTGCAGGGTGGTGGTCTTGCCGCTGCCGGTGGGGCCACACACCAGGATGAGGCCATAGGGTTTTTGCGCCATGCGCCGCAACTGGGTGAGATCGCGCGGGTTCAGGCCGATGGCGTCCACCGGGATGGGCTTGGAGCCCGCCAGCAGGCGCAGCACCACGTCCTCCAGCCCGTTGGCGGTGGGCACCGTGACCACGCGCAGCTCGGTCTTGGTGCCGCCGAAGCGGGCGAAGTCGATCTTGCCGTCCTGCGGTTTGCGGTGTTCGGAGATGTCCATGCCCGCCATGATCTTGATGCGCGCCACCAGCGCGTAGCGAAAACGCGACTCCACCTCCAGGTAGCGCTTGAGCTCGCCGTCCAGACGCAGGCGGATGCGCACCGTCTTGGGCGCGGGCCGGGTCTCGATGTGGATGTCGGAGGCCTTCTGCGCAATCGCCTCCTCGATCAGCGAGTTGATCATGCGCACCAGCGTGTTGTCGGACTCGCTGACCACATCGCCATCGGGTTCGCTCACGCCGGCATCGCTGCCGGTCATCAGGTTGACGGCCAGGTCCTTGGCGGCCATGCGGTTGCCGCTGGCCGGTGCCGGGCTGTTTGGGCTGCTCTGGTAGGCGCGCTCCAGGGCCGGCATCAGCGTGCCCGGCGCGGCCAGCACCGGCACGATGCGCAGCTGCGTCATGAAACGCAGTTCGTCGTGCAGGCGCTTGTCCAGCGGATCGGCCATCAGCACCACCAGCAGGTCTTCGTGTTTGAGCAGGGGCAGCACCGATTCGGCTTCGGCCACCGCACGCGGCACCGTGGCCAGGGCCTCGGGGTCGAAGCGGAAGTGGCGGGCGTCGATGACGCGGTTGCCCAGCCAGCCGGCAATCGCCTGGCGCAGCTGTGCTTCGGTGAGCACCCCCTTGTCCAGCAGCTGGCGGCCGAGCTGGCGGTACACGCCCAGCTTGCGTTCCTCCACCTGGGTCTGCAGCGCATCGACCAGCTGACGCGCCGTGATGACGCCGCTTTGCACCAACGCCTCGCCCAGGTGCAGCGCGCCGTGGGCCGACGATTGCGGGTTTTGCAGCAGGCGCCACAGCTCCTCGGGGCTGTGCGGCTGGGGAACGCCGGTCAGAGGGGCGGCAGGACGTGAAGATTCGGTGGTGTTGGACATACCCTGTACGGTAACGGACGTGGCCACTGTGACCCCGTTATAGTCGAATTGTCAAAGCCTGAGACCCAGGCCCCGCCCCGCCATGGATTCCCTGCTGCCACCCACACACGGCTTCACCCCCGCTGCCGACCCGCGCCCACACTTCTGGGGCATAGCGCCGCTGTGGGCGCGCGTGCTGATGGTGGGCCTGCTCTACGCCGCCACGGGCTGGCTGTCGGTGCATTTCACGCTGGTGCCGGGCGGGCCGTCCATGCTGTGGTTGCCCAATGCGGTGGTGCTGGCCGCACTGCTGCTCTCGCCCAGGCGGCAGTGGCTGTGGTTTGCGTCGGTGGTGGTGCCGGTGGAGCTGCTGGTGGACTGGGGCACGTTCAGCGTGCCGCAGGCGCTGGGCTTTGCGGCCACGAACATCATGGAGGTCCTGCTCGCCGCCCACGCCATCACGCGACTGTGCGGGCGGGTGTTCTTTCTGCAGCGCGTGGCCCACGTGGGCTGGTTTGTGCTGCTGGGTGCGGGCCTGGCCAGCGGCCTGGCCGCGCTGATGGGCGCCACGCTGCACACACAGCACCCGGGCGGTCTGGGCTTCTGGGGCCACTGGCTGGTGTGGTGGCTGGGCGATGCGCTGGGGCTGCTGGTGCTCACGCCTCTGCTGCTCGACCTCTGGGGGCCACAGGTCAGGAGCGAGCACCAACACCTGTTGCGCAGCTGGCGCTGGTGGCCCGAAACGGTGCTGCTGGTCGCCCTCAACCTGCTGGTGTTCGGCGACAGCGTGACAGGCCTGGGTGGCCCGGCCTTCAGCGTGGTCATGGTGCTGCCCGCGGTGGCCTGGCTGGCCCTGCGCCACGGCACGGTGGGTGGCGCCTGGGCCAGCCTGTGGACCGCCAGCTTTGCCATCATGCTGACTGCCGCCGGGTCGGGGCCCTACGGCGGTGGTGCCCTGCCCCGCAGCGACCTGCTGCTGCAGGAGTTTCTGCTCGCGGTGGTGCTCTCGGCCCTGGGCCTGGGCGCCTTTGTGCTCGAAGCCCGGCAGCGCGAAAACGCCCTGCGCCTGTTCCAGCGTGCGGTCGAGGCCTCGGACGACAGCATTGCGATTGCCGACGCGCAGCAGCCCGACTTTCCCATCGTCTACGTGAACCAGAAGTTTCTGCGCAGCACCGGCTACGGCGCCGACGAGGTGCTGGGCCACAACTGCCGTTTTCTGAGCGGCCACGACCGCGACCAGACCGGCCTGGTGGCGGTGCGACAGGCGCTGGAGCGGGCCGAGCCGGTGCAGGTGAACCTGCGCAACTACCGCAAAAACGGCGAGCTGTACTGGAACCAGCTCACGCTGGCGCCGGTGTTCAGCGACCGCGGCGTGCTGACCCACTTCATCGGTGTGCAGCACGACATCACCGACATCAAGCGCACCCAGGACGAGCTGCTGGCCGCCAAACAGGCGCTGGAAATCCAGAACCAGGAGCTGGAAGACCGGGTGCAGGAGCGCACCCGCGAGCTGGAGCTGTTGTCCACCACCGACCCGCTGACCGGCGCGCGCAACCGGCGTTTTCTGATGGACCAGACCGCGCTGGAGATCGCGCGTGCGCAGCGCTACGGCCACCCGCTGTCCTGCCTGCTGTTCGACATCGACCACTTCAAGCGCGTCAACGACAGCCACGGCCACGACGTCGGCGACCGCGTGCTCATCAGCATGTGTCTGGCGGTGCAGACCATGCTGCGTCCGGCCGACACGCTGGCGCGCTATGGCGGCGAGGAGTTTGTGGTGCTGCTGCCCGACACCGACGCGGAGCAGGCGCGCTACGCGGCCGAACGCATACGCAGCGCCATGCAGGACATGCCGGTGTCGGCGCCCGGCCTGGAGGCGCCGCTGCGCATCACGGTCAGTGTCGGTGTGGCCACGCTGTCGGTGTTGCAAGCCGACGCCGACGCGCTGTTCAAGGCCGCCGACACCGCCATGTACCGGGCCAAGGAAGGCGGCCGCAACCGGGTCGAGGTGGCGGGCGCGTGACACGTCTCAGCGTTTGATGACGCTCAGGCGCCGCAACACCTGCAGCACGATGTCGGTCTGCATGTCCTTGTACATCAGGGCCTCTTCCGCCTCTTTGCCCAGCACCGCGGTTTCGGTGAAGCTGATGTCGCGCGTCTGCAGCAGCTCGCTGTCATCGATCAGGTCGGCGCCCTGGCCGCTGCGCAGCCGGAAGCGAAAGCGCGTGCGCAATTGCAGTTCGCGCACCTGGCCAGTGGCGGTGATGCCGACCACGGCGCGCTCGCGCTGATCGGTGAGCACGTCCAGCACCACGTCCACCGGCTCGGTCTCGGCCGGCGGCAGGCCGGACTGGCGCGGCGGCTCGGGCGGCAACACGCGCACGCCGGCCTGTTCCAGCGCGCGCAGCAGTTCACGCGCCACGGGCGTGGCAAAGTTGCCGGGCGAGCGGATGCTTTCAAACCCCAGCTGGGGCGGCTGGCGCAGCTTGAAGCCGCAACCGCCCAGCAGGGTGACGCCGCCCAGCAGCACAACAGCGCGGCGCGTGTTCATGCTCAGACCACCACGTTGACGAGGCGACCGGGCACCACCACCACCTTTTTGGGCGCGGCGCCGCCCGCGGCCTTGGCAAAGGCCTCGCTGGCCAGAGCGGCGGCCTCGATGGCGGCCTTGTCGGCGCCGGCAGGCACCAGCACCGAGCCCCGGTGTTTGCCGTTGACCTGCAGCACCAGCTCGATCTCGTCCTGCGCCAGCGCGGCCGGGTCCACCTGGGGCCAGGGCGCGTCCAGCAGCTCGCCGCGCACCGTGGCGTAGCCCAACTCGCTCCACAGCGCATGCGCGATGTGCGGGGTGACCGGGTACAAGACCCGCAGCAGGATGCCGAAACCTTCGATGACCGCCACCTGCGCGCCCGCATCGTCGAACTGCTTGAAGTCCTCCAACGCATTGAGCATCTTCATGGCGCCCGACACCACGGTGTTGTACTGCATGCGCTGGTAGTCGTAGTCCACCTGCTTGAGCACGCTGTGCACCTCCAGGCGCAGCGCCTTGGCGGGTTTGCCAAAGGCGATGTCGGCCAGGCTCTTCGCACCCGCCGCAGACGCCGTGGCTGCCGCCCAGTCGGTCTGGCCCAGCTTCACGCCCACGTTCCAGACCCGGCGCAGGAAGCGGTAGCTGCCCTCCACGGCCGAGTCGTTCCACTCCAGCGTGGCCTCGGGCGGCGCGGTGAACATGGTGTAGAGCCGCGCGGTGTCGGCGCCGTATTTCTCGATCAGGTCCTGCGGATCGACGCCGTTGTTCTTGGACTTGGACATGGTGCCCACGCCCTCGTAGTCGATGGCTGTGCCCGCCGGCAGCACGGTGTCACCACTGGCGACCGCGTTCTTGAGCTTGGCGCCGACGACCTTGCCCGCTTCATCGAGCACGTGCTCCACGTCGTGCGGCCAGAAGTATTCCTTGCCACCTTGCGGCGTGCGCCGGCTGTAGATGTGGTTGAGCACCATGCCCTGCGTGAGCAGCTTGGTGAAGGGTTCATCCACTTTCACCAGGCCCAGATCGCGCATGACCTTGGTCCAGAAACGCGCGTACAGCAGGTGCAGGATGGCGTGTTCGATGCCGCCGATGTACTGGTCCATCGGCATCCAGTACTTCGCACCGTCCCCCACC
>JAUYSB010000032.1 GCA_030696525.1 Hydrogenophaga sp.
GTGTCGATGCCGCCGGTGAGTTGCGGCGGCTCCTTGATCTGCGCTGCACTGAGCGCCACCACGTCCGACACCGAATCGACCACGATGCCCACCACCCGCTGGCCCAGGTTGAGCACGATGGTGGCGGTGATCTCGTTGTAGACGGCCTGCTCCAGGCCCAGCTGCAATCGCAGGTCCACGATGGGCACGATCACCCCACGCAGGTTGACCACACCCTTGATGGCCGGCGGCGCGTTGGCGATGCGGGTGGGTTCCTGGTAGCCGCGTATCTCCTGCACGGTCAGGATGGGGATGCCGTATTCCTCGTTGCCCAGCCGGAAGCTGAGGTATTCGCCGGGCTGGGCTTCGGCCGTGGCAGCTGTGTTTGACATGCAAAATTCCTTGAAGGTGGATGAAGAGAATCAGCTACCAGCTTTCAAGGTCCGCGGCTTGGTGAGGCGGCATGGCTTGTCAATGCGGTCACTGAGTGAGCGTGAATGTAGAGAGGTGAACGCCTTTGCTCTTTACATTCGGTGCCAATGACTTTGCATTTCGCGACACTGTTTTGACATTTGTTCGTCATGCCCCGTTCGCGCCCATGCCCGCCATTCGCGTGGCAAGTCAGACTGGTCTGGGCCGGCTGGCGCGCCGCCGGAAGTTGGACCAGGGGGTCTTGGTGTGCGGGCCTGCGCTCAACCCGATGCAATGGACTGAACGCTTGGCAGGTCGAGCTACCCTTTGCGCACTATCGAGCGTGCAGAAGCACCGAAAGTGGCCCTGTGCCAACGAGAAAACGCGCTGGGTGCCGAAAACCCAAGCCGCAAGGCTACCTCTGACAACGGCACGCCAGGCTCCGCCAGCAGGCTTTGCAGCAGATACTTGCGCATCGCCTGCAGCACCTCGCTGAAGGTCAAGCCTTCGTCGTCCAGCCGCCGCTGCAGGGTCCGAAGCGGCAGGTCCAGACACTCGGCCACTTGCGCAGCCGACGGTTGTCCCTGGGGCAACAAGACGGCCAGATGCTCGCGACAGGCCTGTGCGACACTTTTGCGCTCGCTGGCTGATGGCTGCAGGCCGCGCTTGGCAAGGGTCGCCAGCGCAGGGTCTTGCAGCGGCGCAGGGGTGTCCAGATCCTGACTGGTCAGCACAATGGCATTGAAATCGTGCTCGAACTCGACCGCCCAACCCAGCACCTTGCGGTGGGTACGCAGATCAGCCGGTGGCGGGTGCTTGAAACACACCCGTCGAGGTGTCCAGTCGCGCCCCAGAAACTGCCGTATCAGCTGCACCACCACGCCCACGGTCCGCTCGGTGGCCTGGCGTGCATAGGGGGCGCCCGGCAACACGTAGTCCAGTCGCAGCACGGCGATGCCGCCTTGTTCCTCCAGCATCGCCATCAGGCTTGGGTTGAACTCATGCCGCCGGGCCACCAGCACTTGCAGCGCGCTTCGCAAATCGACCTGCAAGGCCGCAGACAAACCCAATGCTCCCAGACTGGAGAGGCGGCGGCCCTGAGCCATCAACAAGCCCACATCCTGACGGCCACTGTGCTTGGCAAAGGCCTCAAGCAGCTGCAGCCCGGTCGCCACGCTGACGCGTGCCTCCGGGTTGTCCAGTTGTCCGGGTGAGAGGCCGACCTCCTGCATCACGGCCACTGCATCCACCTTGAGTTCGCGCGCCAAACGGGTCACATCCCGCAGGCTGGCGGCACGGACAGTGGGCAGGGGGGAGCGAGGCATGGGTGGAGGAGCAGGCTCAGCGGCGTGAAAGGTAAAGTTCTGGGCGGCAAATGTCAAGTTGGATGCTTGGAGTGGCGGTGCGGACATTCACTTGCACGGCTGTTCAGCCCCATGTACATGTCCGCGACGCTCTCTGTCAGCCACGCCCGGCCGCCATGCTGCTGGCAGCCTGGATTGGTGCGCGTTGGCTAGCCGAACCGGTCAGGCGTCTCGCCGAAGCAGGAATCCGGCGCACGCGAGCGCCGCGAGGCCACCCGTGTGATCAAACAGTTGCAACGCCACATCAGCATGCAACTGGCACAGCGCGATCAGTTAGTGGCCGCCGTCTCCCACTACCTCTGAGCCCCACTCACGCGGCTGGCGCTGCGCTCCGATGCACGGCCCGACGCGGGCGCACAGCAACGCTTCGGCAAGGACATCGCGGAGATGGACACTATGATCCGGAGCACACTGGACTACCTTCGTGGCGCCGCCGACCGAGAACCCATGGTGACGCTGGACTTGGCCGCGCAGCTGGACAGCGTGGTGCAAGACCAAAATGCCTGTGGCTACTCCGTCTGGCTGGCGCAGGCGGCAGCACCGTCGTCAACTCCCATCGTGCGGGCGCAGACTGTTGCGCTGCGGCGCTGCATCGACAACCTGGTACACAACGCGGTGCTCTACGGCGGTCATGCGGAGGTGGCCAGGGCCGCAGACGCACAGCAATTGGCCGTGTGTCCGAAAACGGCCCCGGCATCTCTGCCGCCCTACTGGACCAGGTGCTGCAGCCCTTTTTCCTCCTCGAGAACTCACGCCACCGTCGCACCCGCGGTGTGGGCCTGGGTCTGGCGGTGGTCGACGACATCTCCACCGGCCAAGGCCACCGACTAGAACTGCACAACTGCCCCGAGGGCGGCCTGTGTGCCGAGCTGACGCTACCTCGTGCGTTCTGACAACTGGCACTCAATGCCCGTGCCGGGCTTCTTGTTGCGATCTGTTCAATAAGGTCTACAGTCTGTAACTTTGTCGACCAGGCTTCAAGTCGCATGTCGACTTACGCTTGAAAAAACGGCTAGTTAGCACAGATTCAGACCTGTAGTGCGATGAATATCAAGTTCCTAGAAACATTTGTGCTTGCTGCGCAGTTGGGAAGTTTCAGTCAAACGGCTGAGCGCATGCACACCACGCTGGCAGCGATCTCGCAGCGGATACAGACGCTCGAGCGTGAGTGGGGTGTGCAACTGTTCATTCGCGAACCGCGACATATCCGGCTTTCCCCCAAGGGGCGCGAAGCCTTGATGCTCGCCGAACAGCTGATTCGTACCACCAAGAGGCTGGAACTGTTCATGCGTGACGGGGCGTCCTACCGAGGCCGTGTTCGACTGGGCGTGATCGACACGGCGGCCCACGTTTTGTTGTCGGGATTTTTGCAGGAGATGCATCGGCGGCTGCCAATGGTCGAGGTGGATCTGTACGCGGACACCAGCCGAAACATCCTGGAGCGGCTCGCGCACGGAGACATTGAACTCGGCATCTTCCTGGAGTCTCCCTTGCCCGTCGGCATGCGTTGCCACTCGTTGTTGAACCTGGCATGCCACTGGATCGCGCGGCCCAACCTCGTCCAGGAAGAAGGGAAGATCAGCCTGGAAGACCTGGCGCGCTACCCCATTCTGTCGTTTGCCCAAGGCTCCGCGCCCCACCGACAGATAGAGGCACTGTTCGAGCCGATCGGTGGGCCACGCCGCATGTACTGCGGCACGTCGCTGGCAACCATGCTCAAACTCGCGCGTGATGGTCTGGGGGTCAGCGTGCTGCCTGCGGCGTTGCTGCAGGATGAGCTGTTCACCGGTCAGATGAAGCTGATCCAGGCGGACGGCGCTCTACCGACACTTCGCATACAGATCGCCTACCTCGAGCAGGCAGACGACGCATTGCTCGATGCTCTGGTTCAGATCGGGCTTGATGTTTCCCGCGAGTACTGCCGGAACGCGCTACCGCATCTGGCATGGCGCGACTGAGTCGTGCTTGATCTCTCCCATGAAGTGCAGGCCACTGCGGGGATGCTTAAGAAAATCTTGAGGTAAAGCGCGATTTTTCTCGTTTGTCTCAGCCTGCGTCGGTAGGCAGACTGTGCAACATTCTTTCAACCACGTTGCACGGATCGAACATGCGAGTCTCAGTTATCCAGAACAACCCCCAAGACAAATTGAAGGACAACCTGGCAGAGGTTGTTCAACTCGTCCGACGAGCGGCAGCCGGTGGCGCGGAGTTGATTGCACTCCCCGAATATTACGCATTTATGGGCAGTGACCCTGTGGCGCACCGAGACAGTGGCCGATGGTTTGCCGAGATCGATGGGGAGATGGCCAACCTGGCCCGTGAACTCGGCGTTGTGGTGCATGCCGGTAGCCTGGTCGAGGCACGCGATGATCAAACCTTCAACACGACGGTTGTATACGGTATCGATGGTCAACGGCTCGCCCGCTACAGCAAGATCCACTTGTTCGATGTCGAGTTGCCCAATGGTGTCGTCTACAAAGAGTCCGACATCATCAGCCGAGGCAGCGATGTGGTGACTTACCGCGTTGGGGACTGGACCGTCGGCTGCACCATTTGTTATGACATTCGATTTCCAACTCTCTACAGGCGCCTGGTGGACCAGGGCTGCGATCTGATCATGGTGCCAGCGGCCTTCACCCTGGCAACGGGCAAAGACCACTGGGAAGTGTTGCTCCGCGCCCGTGCCATCGAGACTGGCTGCTACGTAGCCGCACCGGCCCAGATCTTTTCTCATGCTGGCGGTGCACGCACTTGCTACGGTCACAGCTTGATTGCCGATCCATGGGGCCATGTGGTGGCCAAGGCGTCGGACCGCGTGGGCATTGCGTCTACCGACATCGATTTGTCTTTCATCCGGCAGGTGCGTGCCCAACTGCCGGTGCATCGCCACCATGTGCTTGACTGAGGAGTTGTGATGTTTGAAGTTCGAGATTATCCCGAGGCTCTGTCGTCTGAACTGGTGGCCGTTTTGTCTGAGGTTGAGACCGCCACCATAGGCCATGTGCTACACGACGGCTTTGTGGACCAGGGGGTGCGAGCCATGTTGCCAGGTAAGCGGGTGGTTGGTGTTGCCGTGACACTGCGCATTCCGGCTATGGATTCGGTACTGCTGCACCATGCTGTGAGCCATGCCCGCCCTGGCGACTTCCTGATGATCGACCGCTGCGGCGACAACCGACATGCGTGTTGGGGCGGCATGGTCACGCATGCGGCCTCGCTGGCCGGTGTGGCCGGAGCAGCTGTGGACGGTCCTTGTACCGACCTGTCAGAAATAGAGCGCTGTCAATTCCCGATCTGGGCGCGAGGTCTGTCACCGATCACGACCAAACAACTGGGACTCGGTGGGGCGCTCAATGTGCCGGTCAGCGTGGGCGGTCAGGTGGTCATGCCTGGTGATGTGGTACTGGCCGACGAATCGGGCGTTGTGGTGTTGCAGCGTGAACGTGCGCTCGCGCTGGGGCAACAGGCCATTGCAATGCAACGCTTTGAGGTGGATGCATTGGCGCAGATGCGCAGTGGCGTCAAGCTGTCCCACTTGTCGGGCGCGACCCGGCGTGTTGAGGAAGCGCTCGCCAAGCAGATGGGGCGTCCGTAATGCAGCGCGCCTGGCGTTGGAGCGAGAACTTTGCAGCCTTGTGCTTGGCCGTACTGGTGCTCATCACGCTGGCAAACGTTCTCGTGCGCTACTTCACGGATTCCTCGTTTGCCTGGACCGAGGAAATCTCTGTTTTCATCATGGTCCTCATGGTGTTTGCGGGGCTCGTCAATCACGCGGCGTTGGATACACATATCCGGGTCGAGTTCCTACTGGAGCGTGGGTCGTCGCGTCGGCGCGGTGCCCTGCGGACCTTCTCTCTGGTGTGCACAGCCAGCACCTTGACCATCGTCGCTGTGCTGACGTCCCGCATGGCGTGGGACGAGTGGTTGTATGGCGAGCTGAGCTCGGCGCTGGACATTCCCCGCTGGTGGTTCACCGCCGCAGTGGCATGGTTTTTTGGCTTGGCGGCCGTCGGTTGCGTCTACCGCCTCCGCCTTGCCTCCAGGGAGAAATCATGAGCGCCGTCATTCTCTTTTCGCTGTTCATCGGGCTCATGGTGGTAGGTGCCCCGATTGCCGTGGCCATGGGCATGAGCGGCATCGCCGCCATTGCCTGGGCCAACATGGACCAGCCTTGGTGGGGCTTGCTGGCGGCCGCGCAGAATCTGCTGGCGGGCGTGGCCAAATACCCACTGATGGCCTTGCCGATGTTTGTCTTGGTGGGCTCGATCTTCGACCGCTCAGGCGTGGCACAACGCCTTGTGACCTTTGCCACGGCTTGCATTGGCCGAGGACCGGGTAAGCTGCCAGTAGTAGCAATTGTGGTGGCCATGGTGCTGGGTGGCATCAGCGGATCGGCAGTGGCCAACGCAGCGGCCGTGGGCGGCGTGATGATTGCGGCGATGGCCCGGGCGGGTTATCCGCCAGCGTTTTCTGCGAGTGTTATCGGTGCGGCAGCTGCCACCGATATCCTGATACCGCCTTCCATCGCCTTTGTGGTCTACAGCGTCACCGTGCCGTCCGCCAGTGTTCCGGCGTTGTTTGCCGCCGGCATGGTGCCCGGAATCCTGGCCGGGCTTGCGCTGATCTTGCCCGTGCTCTGGCTGAGTCGCCGCCACGACATGGGTGCGCTGGAGCGCGAACAGCCACGCCCTGCTTTCTGGCCAAGTCTGATTGACGCGTCGTGGGGCCTGACCGCGCCGGTGCTCATTCTGGGTGGCATGCGCCTGGGCTGGTTCACCCCCACGGAAGCGGCGGTGGTGGCGGTGGTGTATGGCTTGTTTGTGGGCATCGTCGTGCACCGAACCATCCGCTGGCAAGACCTGCCCAATATCCTTCGAGAAGCGGCCAGCACTTCAAGCTTGATCATGGTGGTGATGGCGCTGTCCAGCATCTTCGCCTACAGCGTCAACACGCTCGGTTTGGCGGACCCGATGGTTGCACTGGTCAGCCACATGGGGCTGGGCAGCTTTGCGACATTGTGTCTGGTCATGCTGCTGCTGATTCTCGTCGGCATGGTGCTCGACGGCGTGTCCATTTTCCTGGTGTTTCTGCCGCTTCTGGTCCCGCTGATGAACATCTTCGGCTGGGATCCGGTCTGGTTTGGCGTCTTGCTGACCATGACCATTGCGATCGGTGCCTTCACACCGCCGATGGCAGTCAACCTGATGGTGGCCTGTCGCATGGCCGGTGTCAGTGTTGAATCCACAGTTCCCTGGGTCATTTGGCTGGTGCTCAGCTTCTGCGCAGCAACCTTTGCCCTGATGTGGTGGCCCGAGCTCGCGCTCTGGTTGCCACGAACGCTGGGCTATTGACCCACATTCTTTTCAAGCACCCATCAACCACTTCGTCAGGAGACAAGCCATGAAGCGTCGTGAATTTTTGATTTCCACCGGTGTTGCCGCATCAGCGGGCGCAACGTTTGGACCCTTGGCGCATGCACAGGGCAACTACAAGCCCGAGTACAGGATGTCCACCGTGTTGGGTCCAGCGTTCGCCTGGGGCCGAGCTGCCGAGCAGTGGGCCAAGCTGATTGGCCAAGCCACCCAGGGGCGCGTGGTATCCAAGGTGTACCCGGGCGCCTCGCTTGTCCAGGGCGACGCCACAAAGGAGTTGTCTGCCATGCGCCAGGGCTCCATCGATCTGGTGTGTGGTGCTCCCGGCAACTGGATTGGCGCCGGGCGGGCGTTGGGCTGCTTCAGCTTGCCATTCCAGTTCCCTGACCACAAAGCCTGGGACGCCGTGATGAACCACAAAGGGCTGATGCAGGAGTACTTCGAGGTAGCACGCAGGGCGGGTGTCGAGCCGCTGGCGCTGGGCGAAACCGGCTTCAGGCAGCTGTCAAACAGCAAACGGGCGGTGCGTCGGCCGGAAGATCTCAAGGGTCTGAAGATCCGGCTGCCGCCCTCTCCCATGATGTCGGAAACCCTGCAGGAGCTGGGCGGTAATCCGACCGTGATGAGCTGGGCCGACACCCAGCCTGCGCTGGCCTCTGGTGCGATCGACGGTGTGGAAAACCCGATGGAGCTGTTCTTCGCCGCCAAGATGAACACCTTGGGGCAGAAGTACGTGACACGCTGGAACTACATGAACGAGGTGCTCCTGTTTGGCGTCTCCAAAAACGCGTGGGACAGCTGGTCGCCCCAGGACCAGAAACTGGTGCGGGACGCAGCCATCGAAGCCGCGCGTCTCAATGTGCTGGAGGTGCGAAATGCCTACGCGGAGGACATTGCAAACGCCTCCAAGTTGGGTGTTGAGGTGGTTCAGCCAACGGCCGCTGAGCTCAACGCGTTTGTGGTCGCGACACGTCGTACCTATGCGCGCTGGAAGGCGCAAATCAACCCGACGCTTGTCTCCGCGATTGAACAAATCGTTGTTGACAGTCGCAAGGGGTGAACGCTATGTCACAGGAAACCAAGCAGGTCAACGATCCCCTGATGGGGTTCTGGCTCACAACGCCCAACTTTCAGTTCGCCGAGATGCTGGCAGTAGCCGGCTTCCGACGCCTAATACTCGACGTTGAACACGGTCCTTTTGGGCACGAAACGCTGCACAACTTCATTCCGGCATGCAAAGGCTTGGGACTTGAGGTGTTCGTCAAGGTGCTCGCGCCCGAGCGCAGCCCCATCCAGACTGTGCTGGATTTTGGCGCCGACGGCGTCATGATTCCCCACCTGCAGAACCTGGACCATGCCCGCGAGGTGTGTGCATACGCCAAATTTCCGTCGACCGGGGACCGCAGCTTGGCCGGCGGCCGGGCGATGAGATACCGGATGCCGACCGATGATTGGTTTGAGCAAACCAATCAACGAATCCGTTGTTTTGCGATGATCGAAACGGCGGGCGCCCTGGCCGACGCCGAAGGCATTGCCGCGCTGCCGTGCGTGGACGGCCTGTTTCCCGGGCCAACCGACCTGTCGGTTCGGCGCGGCAGGGGGATGTACAAACGTACCCCCGACGATTGGCAGGACATCGAGTCCATTGCACACGCCTGCCGAAACAACGGTAAGGCGCTGGTATTGCCGGCATGGAGCGCAGAGGAGCGCCGACGCGGGATCACAGAGCTGGGCGCTTCGTTCGTGTTCTCTGGTCTGGAGATGCTGGAGATGGGGCGTCTCGCGCACGAGCTTGCCACGGGCTTGAAGAATGAAGCCACGTCTTTTGCGATGAGCTGAAAGCGCACGAGCGGACTGTTGGTGATATTTGATCTCCGTAGGTTGGTCCATCCGAGCGGAATGTCGACAAACAATGGGGGCCACCACCGCCTCAGCCGACGCGTCCATCAGCGGCACGATGTTGGGCCCGATCCCGTGCGTTAAGACCACATCCACGAAGAGGAGCGCTACGTCGTGCAGCCGTACATGGAAAAAGCAGCAACAACGGCGGGCAGAATCTGGCGAGTCCCGACAGATGTGCCGCCGCTCAAGAATGGCTATCCCGAACCAAGTGCCAAACAGGGTTTCGCGCTTGACCGGCAGAGCCGGCAGGCGCTTTTCGCCCTGGAGCCCGGGCAGTTGCTCGGCGCGCAGGTCAACCAGAAAGCGCATGCCCCGAGGGAACATGGCCGAACACTTCAGCAGCCGCGTGCGCTCCGATTACGGCGCCCTGGGCAAGCGGATTTAGGACACGACGCACACCTCGGCCGAGAGTGATCCAAACCGAAGGAGGCCTTACGCGGTGTGACGGGCCTGGAAATCGTTCGCGCAGGGCACCCGGGAAAGCGCCGCCAGTCGCTGCGGCGTCAGTTCACCGTTCAGCGAAGCGGCACGAACCTGGACGATATAGCGTGCACCTTCGTTGGGCCAGCGCATTTGCTGCTTTTTGGCCATTCCTTGGCTCACCAGTTTGACCTGCAGCCTTCCGCTTTCGACCAGCCGTCACGCGAACTCTTCATCCGGGTGGCCTCCCACGGTTTGGATCACTCTCCTTCACGGCAGCCGGTCATATTTGCATGGAGGAGGAGCGTCTTGCGCTTCAGTGGCCCGGCGTACTCTCTGTCTTTTTTCCAAGGCCACGAACTTTCGAAACAGCTCCGCCATGCGCTCGGCCGCCATAGACAGAGGCAGACCGCGCGGCGTGAGCAAGCCCAGCGCCAGCGGCGGCAATGCAAGCGCCAGCGGCACGCGTTCGATCATGTCGCGGTAAGGCGCGGAGCGCAGCAGTTCGGCCGGCGCGACCAGCAGCGCATCGCTGCGCGTCAGCAAGGCCGAGCTAGTGCCGAAGGAGTGCACCTCGATTACCCGCTCGGGCGGGCGCAGTCCTTGCCCTTTGAGCTGGTCCAGCCAGCGGGCGTGCTGGCTGCCGGGTGCGATGTGCATCAGCCATTCGGCGTCCACCACCTCGCTCCATGTGGTGGCCTCACGCAAGGGGTGTCCGCGGCGGCACAACACGGCCATCTCCATCGTGTCCAGGGGCTCGAAGTCGATGTCCATTTCAAGGTCGGTCGCGATCGCGCCGGCGATGGCGAAGTCCACGCTGCCTTCACGCAGCATCGGCAGGGCCTGAGGCACCAGGCCATCGAACAGCGTCAGGCGGGCCTGAGGTAGTGCCTTGCGAAAGGCGGTCACCACGTCGGGCAACACACCCAAGAACACCATGGGCGTCACCGACACAGACACATGGGCGCGGCCATCACCCTGCAGCATGCGGATGTCCTGTCGCGCCAGATCCAGCTGGGCTTGTGCCAGCCGTGCCCGCACCGTCAACTGACGCCCGCTCTCGGTGAACACGATGCCGCGCGAACTGCGCACCACTAGCTGAGCATCGACGTCAGCCTCGAGTTCCCGCACCGCCTTGGTGATGGCCGCGGGGCTGATGCGGAGGTCGCGCGAGGCGCCCCGGATGCTGCCGGACTCAACCAGTTGCAGCCACGCCTTTAGCTGGTGGTCTTTCATGGCCACAAGGTTATCAGCTGTGAGCCGGCGGCGGCAACGACAACCCCAGGTTAACGCCGCAAAAAACAATCGCCTTATGTGGCGCCATGTCTCTGCATAGACTGATTTCACTGTCCACCGAGGGCAGTTAATTACAGGTTCCCATGCCGATGGAGATACATATGATCCGACATTTTTCGAAGTGGATGCGCGCTACCGTCGCCCTGACGTTGTGCGCGGCGGCGGGTTCCGCCCTTGCCCAATGGCCTGACAAGCCAATACGGTTCATTGTTCCCTACGCTGCAGGATCTGGCGTGGACGTGGCCATACGCCCGATCGCCGACGCCATGGCCCGTCAGCTGGGCCAACCCATGGTGGTGGACAACCGCCCCAGCGCGGGTGGCATCATCGGCTCGCAGGCCCTGGCCGCGGCGGCGCCCGACGGCTACACCGTTGGTTACGGCAACCTCGTGACGCTGGCGATCAATGCCTCGTTTTTTTCCAAGCTGCCGTACAACCCGGAAAAGGACTTCGAGCGTGTGGGCCTGATTTCGGGCAACGCCTATGTGCTCGTCGCCCGCAACGAATTGCCGGTGAGCAACTGGCAAGAGTTGTTGGACTACAGCCGCAAACACCCGGGCAAGCTGTCGGTGGGGTCGCCCGGGGTGGGCAGCGCTGGCCAGCTCGCGGGCGAGCTGCTCAAGAAGGACACCGGCATCACCATGGAACACGTGCCCTACAAGGCCGGTACGCAGGCCGTGGGCGACATGGTCGGCGGCCAGCTAGATCTGATGATAGACAACGTAGCCGCCCTGCTGCCGATGATCCAGCAGCAACGCATCAAGGCCCTAGCCGTGACCAGTCTGGCACGCCTGCCCGTCCTGCCCTCGGTACCCACCTTGAACGAAAGCGGCGTCAAGGGTTTCGACGTGGTGGCTTGGGGCGGCCTGCTAGCGCCGGCGGGCACGCCCAAAGCCGTTGTGGAGCGCCTCAATGCGGCGCTGCGCAAGGCGCTGGAAGACCCCAAGGTGGTTCAGACCCACACCACCTTTGCCATCACCTCCATGCCGTCCACGCCCGATGAGTTTCTGGCCTTGCAGCGCAAGGAGGTGCCCCGCTGGGCGGACGCGGTCAAGCGCGCTGGCGTCAAAGGCGACTGATCTTTTCAACCCCGCTGCGAAGGAACCGATCATGTCGCTGTGGTCCATGGACGCCGCCACGCTGGCGCGTTTGATACGTGAACGAGAGTTGTCTTGTGGTGAGGTGGTGCGGGACAGCCTGGCCCGGGCCGCGCTGGTCAATCCGCGTGTGGGGGCTCTGGCCGAAGTCTTTGCCGAACAGGCACTGCAGGACGCCGCGCATGCCGACCAGATGCTGGCCCGAGGCGAGGCCATCGGTCCACTGCACGGTGTGCCTGTCACCACCAAGGTGAACGTGGATCAGGCCGGCTGCGCCACCACCAACGGTGTGCTGGCCTACCGCAGCGTGGTGGCCACGCAGGACAGCCCGGTGGTGGGCAACCTGCGCCGGGCCGGGGCCATCGTGGTGGGGCGCAACAACACGCCCGCCTTTTCCATGCGCTGGTTCACCGACAACGAGGCCCATGGCCGCACCCTCAATCCGCACGATCCGACCCTCACCCCCGGTGGCTCCAGCGGCGGCGCGGCGGCGGCAGTGGCGGTGGGCATGGGGGCCATCGCGCACGGCAACGACCAGGGCGGTTCGATCCGTCATCCCGCCTATGCGTGTGGCGTCTATGGCCTGCGCCCCAGCTTTGGCCGTGTGCCAGCCTTCAACCCGAGCGCGTCCGTGCCCAGGCCGACCGTGGTGCAGTTGACCTCTGTCCAGGGGCCGCTGGCCCGAAATGTGGCCGATCTGCGCCTGGCCTTGCACGCCATGGCCGCACGCGACACGCGAGACCCCTGGTGGGTGCCGGCGCCCTTGCAGGCCGAGGATGCTGGTGCGCCGCAGCGCGTCGCGTTGGTCGATGAGCTGCCCGGCCTGGTGATCGACCCGGCGGTGCAACATGCCCTGGCCCGCGCGGCCAAGGCGTTGGAACGTGCCGGCTACCGTGTCGAACGGGCTTGCCCCCCCCGTTTCCGTGACGCGGCCGACCTGTGGCTCACCCTGACCATGGGCGAAAGTCGCCTGCTTGTGGAGCCGACGCTGATGCGCGATGGCGACGACGCCATCCGCCGTGCTTACCGTGCCATGGACCACCACGCACCGGTGCTCGATGCAGCGGCGTTTGCGCGTGCCCTGGCCTCGCGCACCGACCTGATGCGCGCCTGGGCGGGCTTCTTTCAGGACTACCCGCTGCTGCTGTTGCCCACGTCGTGCACTGCTCCCTTTGCCGTCGACCTCGACCAGCACGGAGACGAAGCCATGGGTCACATCCTGCAGGCACAGAGCCCGCTGTTGTCGGTGGCCGTGCTGGGCTTGCCGGGCCTGGCGGTGCCCATGGGCTTGCACGATGGCAAGCCCTCCGGCGTGCAATTGGTGGCCGACCGGTTCCGGGAAGACCTGTGTCTGGCTGCCGCCGAAGTTCTTGAGAACGAGGTGGGCGCGGTCGCGGTGATCGATCCGCGCTGAAGCGCGGAACTGACTAGACATCATCGTCGCCGCCCTCGGATAGGTATGAAGAAGAGTGATCCACCCTGCAGAATCCCAATGTCCTGGCGTGCTAGTTTCCTGTCCCGCAGATACGTGAGCAAAGTCGATGCAACTTCTCAAGGATCGAATCGGCGGTGGCCGTCCACTTGAAGGGCTGGCAGTTCGTGTTGTAGGCGGCGACGAAGTGATCAATGCGCTGCATGAGCTGTTTGACACTGGCGAACGAGCCGCGCCGAGTGGCCTTGTCGGTGATCAATGCGAAGTAGCGTTCGACCTGATTGAGCCAGGGACTGTAGGTCGGGATGAAATGCATGTGCCAGCGGGGCCGACTGGCCAGCCAGGCCTTGATCTTCGGATGGCTGTGCGTGGCGTAGTTATCGCAGATGCAGTGAATGTCCAAATCTGCGGGAACGGCCTTGTCGATCTCGCACGGGAAGGCCAGGAACTCCTGGTGTCGGTGGCGCAGTTTGCAGGCTGCCAGCACGGCGCCATTGAGTACGTTCAGCGCCGCAAACAACGTGGTCGTGCCCTGACTCTTGTAGTCATGGGTGACGCCCTCGACGTAGCCAAAACCCATGGGCAGCATGGGCTGGGTGCGCTCCAACGCTTGGCACTTACTCTTCTCGACCACGCAGATGACCAGCGCGTTGTCCGGCGGGCTCAGGTACAGGTCAAACACGTCGCGCAGCTTCTCGATGAAGAACGGGTCGTTGGAGTGCTTGAAGCTCTCGGTGCGAAGCGGCTGCAAGCCAAAGAGCTGGAAGTAGCGCTGCACGCTGGTCTTGGAGATACCCGTCTCGGTCGCCACCGTGCGCACGCTCCAGTGTGTCGATCCGTTGGCCGGCTTGATGTGCAACGTGGTCTTGATCAAATGCGCCACACGTTCATCATCGATCGTGCGCGGTTTGCCAGAGCGAACGTCGTCGTACAGGCCTGCAATGCGTCGCTCGACAAACCGGCCGCGCTACTTCCCTACCGCGGCCTTGGTCAGCTCCAGTCGCTCGGCGATGGCGTTGTTGGGTTCGCCGTCGGCACTGCTCAAGACAATGCGCGCTCGCGCGCTCAAGGCCGCAGGCAGGTATCGACTGCGCGCGAACGACTGAAGCTGCGCGCGTTCATCGTCTGTAACCAGAAATTCGACCTTCGGTCTTCCTCTTCTCATGGCGGCATCTCCGTTCGCAAGATACCGCATTGGCATGCACGGTTAAAGCCAACAACTAACGGGACAGCACACTAGCGCGTGAAGTTAAGGCATGCCTTTGGGCAGCTAGGCCGACACTTTTTTGCTCTCATCAGTACATCGTGCCCATCACTTGTTCAGAAGTTGCATTGCTCGATCGTAGGACAAACCGGGCTGCTGCACGTCGAAATGGACCACCTGCAGGCCGCAGCGCTGTGCCCCCAGAATGTTGCGCAGCTGATCGTCTACAAACACGGTGTCAGAGGCGGCCACGCCGAGTTGCTCCAGGCAGGCCAGATAAGCAGCCGGGTCCGGCTTGAGCACCCCGGTGTAGGTGGCGTCCACGATCACATCAAAGAGTTCAAGCAGGGGCAGGCGCTGGCGGAAGTCAGCGCCATAAAACAGGTCGAGCTCATTGGACAGGATCCCCAGGCGATGGCCAAGAGCCTTGGCGCGGTAGATCGCCTTGACAGCCTCCGGGCGGATAACGGCCCCCACGTCGGCACCACGGGCGCGCTGCACAAAGGTCTGCATTTCAGTCCAGTCCTCGCCCACGAGGCGCCCGACTTCACGGGTGCGCTGCTGCCAGTATTCGCGCTCGCTGATCTGGTCGGCTTGCATGGCATGCCACAAGGGATCGCCCGTCGGATCAAATGGACCGCGCCAAGTCAGCGTGCCGGGCGGCAATCCCAGCGCCGCCTCGCTCAGCTCGTGCGTTTCAAACAAGGTGCGGCTGATGACCCCGCCGAAGTCGAGCAGCAGCGCCCTGGAAGATGGTGTATTCACGGCGCCTCCCTCTTCACCAGCCCACGCGCCAGCCAGTCGTCGAATACCACGAGCGCCTGCCGCACAAACGCCGCGTCGTTGATGTGAGCATCTATGCGCGAGACCTGAACGCCCCCCCAATCGCAGCGATCCAACTCGTCCATCAAGGCCGACAGCCCCTCGGGGTCGTGCAGTGGCGCACCGGGCCGATCCCACTCTTCGATGCCACACATGGGCAGCACCAGGTGCACAGGTCCCTGTGCTTGGCGCAAGCGGCCGGCCAGTTCGCGAGCAAATTCGCGGCGCATGTCAGCGTCAATGCCCACCGATGCGATTAGGCGGTTGTGGTCGTGCGAAGGCCGCCCAGCAAAGCGCTCGGGCACCCGCCCCCAGGCTGGGTAGTCCACCAGGTCGGTGGCCCCAGGGGCCACGATCATGGGCACGCCCTTGCGGCCTGCACCCATCAATCGATCAGGTCCGGCGCTTACCACAGACCCCCCCATCTGGTTGACCATTTCCTGCAGGCTGAAGTCCATCACGCAGGCAAACTGCCCCTGTGCAGCCAGCGACTCAAACGCCCGGCCTCCCATGCCCGTGGTGTGGAACACAGCCAAGTCAAAGCCGCGCTGGTCCAGCTCGGGCTTGAGCTGCACCATGTATTTGAGGCAGCTCGCCCCCAAAGAAGTCATGCCCACCACGGGCCTCGCGAAGCGCGGTGCACGAGCCACGCGACACGCTCCCACCACCGCTCCTGCGGCCTGCGCCAGGGCCGACTGGCACAGGCTGTTGAGGCCATAAAGGCCCCCTGCCCACAAAACCATCACCAAATCCGGTGGCATGCGCTCGGGTGGCAACAGGGGCGAAAACGCCACCGTGGACAAGACCACCTTGGGCACCCCCAACGGCAAGCTGTTGGCCACGTCCAACGCCAAGTCGGTGCCCATGGTTCCCCCCAACGCCAGCAAACCATCGATCTGCCCTTCGCGGCACATCGCGGCCGTCAAGGCACTTGCACCCTGGGCCATTAGGGCCATAGCGCTGTTTTCCTCACCGATGTCCATCACCTGCTGCAGTGTTACGCCCGCAGCCTGCGCCACATCCGTGTTGGATACATCGGGTGTCACATGCCCTTTAGCCAGCACCCCCACATCCATGATGAGCGGCTGTCCACCAGCAGCCAACACCTGCTCGCGCATGAAGCCGATCTCATCGCTCTTGGTGTCGACCGTACCGACGATCAGGATGACAGGAGGCGTCATGCGCGGCCCTCCTGCACGGCGGCAAACGCGGCTTCGAGCACGTCACACATGTAGTCCACCTCCACACGGGTGATGACCAGCGGCGGCGACAAAATCAGGTTCGGCCCAGAGATGCGCACCATCACGCCAGCCTTGTAGGCCGCCTTGGCCACCCGCGCCGGGATATCGCTGGTACGGGCCATGGGCGTGCGTTTGGTCTTGTCGCTAACCATCTCGATGCCGAGCATGAGACCTACGCCGCGGACATCGCCCACAAAACTGCAACTGTCCACCAGTTTGCGCAAACGGGTCTGCATGTGCGTGCCAACGCGCCTGGCGTTCCCAGGAATGTCCAGCGCATCGATCTGGTCGAGCGTAGCCAGGGCGGCTGCGGCCGCGATCGGGTGGGCGCTGTAGGTATAGCCATGGGAGACCGAGGCCGCGCCCGTGGTATCTGCATCAAATACCTCCGAGATTCGGCGGTTGATGGCCGTGGCCCCCAGCGGCACATAGCCCGAAGAGATGCCCTTGGCAAGACACCACATGTCGGCGTTCACGCCCCACAGGCGCGTGCCGAACAGCTCACCGGAACGGCCAAAGCCGGTAACCACCTCGTCGGCGATCAGTAGGACGCCGTACTTGTCGCAAATCTGGCGCACCAGTGGCCAGTAGTTGGGGGGCGGGACGATCACACCACCCGCACCCTGCACCGGCTCGGCAATGAAAGCGGCCACAGTGTCTGGTCCCTGAAATACGATCTCCCGTTCGAGCAACTCAGCGCAGATTTCGCCCAAGCGGACCGGATCGTCCGTGTAAGGGTTGTGGTAGGCCCAGGGCGTGTCGATGTGGAAGCACCCGGGCAACAGCGGCTCGTAGGCGCGGCGGAAGTTGGTGTTGCCATTCACGCTCATGCCGCCAAAGTGCACGCCGTGGTACCCCTGACGCAGGCTGATGAATTTGAAGCGGTCGGCCTGCCCCTTGAGCTTCCAGTACTGGCGCGCCACTTTCAGCGCACCCTCTACCGCGTCCGATCCTCCGTTGGAGAACATCACGGTGGCCACATCTTCCGGCTGCATCATCTGCACCAGGCGCTTCGACAACTCGATCGCCCGCACATGGGTGGTACCACGAAACACGTTGTAGAACGGCAGTTCGTCCATTTGCGCCACGATGGCGTCGCGCACCGACTTGTTGCTGTGGCCAAGGTTGCAGGCCCAGAGCCCCCCTACGCCGTCTAGCATCTTGTGGCCATCCACATCCCAGATCCAGCAGCCTTCACCTTTAGCGATAATGTTCGGCGTCGACTTTTTCATCGCGCCGGGATGGGCCATCGGGTGCCACAGGTATTGCGCGTTGTCGGCCTTGAGTTGCTCGTTGCTCATGTCGTATCCTTTCAAAATCACAGCTGAATCCAGGCCGTTTTCAGGTCCAGGTATTTGTTCAGGGCGTGCATGGACTTGTCGTGCCCGTTGCCCGACTGCCGCACACCACCCAGCGGCACCGTCACGTCCGGGCCACCATAGGTGTTGACATGCACCACGCCGGCCTTGATGGCGCGCACCATGCGGTGAGCACGCGAGAGGCTGCTCGTCCACACAGCAGACGCCAGGCCATAGCTTGAATCGTTGGCTAAGCGCACAGCCTCGAACTCATCGTCAAAAGGCAACACCGCGAGCACCGGACCAAAAACCTCTTCTTGGGCAAGGGTCATGTCAGGCGTCACGCCGTCGAACAAGGCAGGCGCCATGTAACTGCCGCCTGCCACAGGTTGCAACGCCTCGCCCCCCACACGCAGACGAGCACCCTGCTCTCGCGCGGTCTGCACTGCCGCGAGGTTTTTGGCCAGCTGCCTCGCGCTGCTGACAGCACCGATATCTGTCGTCACATCGAGCGGGTCGCCTACTCGCAGTTTGGTCGCGATCGTGTGCAAGCGCTCCACAAATGCGTCGTGCACCGAGCGCTGTACCAAAAGGCGCGAGCCCGCCACGCACACCTGCCCGCTGTTGCGGTAAACGCCCATGGCCGATACCGTGGCCGCCTGCGCCAGATCAGGCGCATCCTCGAACACAATGTTGGGCGACTTGCCACCCAACTCCAGATAGACCCGCTTGAGGTTGGACTCGGCCGACGCTTTGAGCAGCATGCGCCCCACCGGACCCGATCCGGTGAACGTCAGGATGTCCACATCCATATGGCGCGCCAAGGCCTCGCCCGTCACGGCACCGGTGCCGGTGACGACGTTGAGCGCGCCTGCGGGCAAGCCCGCGTCCAGGCAAAGTTGCGCCAACCGCAGCAAAGACAGCGAGGCATCTTCCGAAGGTTTGAGCACCACCGAGTTACCCGCCGCCAGTGCGGGGGCGATCTTCCAGGCACCAATCATCAGCGGGAAGTTCCACGGCACGATGGCCGCTACCACGCCCACCGGCTCCTTGTGGACAAGACCCAGTGTGCCCTCGGGCGTGGGGGCAATTTCGCCGTTGATCTTGTCCACACATTCGGCGTAGTAGCGGAAGGTGGCCGCCGCGCTGCCCGGCTCAGCCTTCCAGGCCATGGCGATCTCAGTGCCGTTGTCGCGCACACCCAGCACGGCCAACTCGGCGTGGTGGGCTTCAATGCGGTCGGCAATGCGGTGCAGCACTTTTTTTCGCTCGGCTGGCGCCATGCGCGACCATCCGCCCCGCTCGAAATGGCGTCGGGCAGCCTGCACAGCACGGTCCACATCTTCAGCCTCGGCAGCTGCCAAGGTACACAAGGCACGACCGTCGATGGGCGACACAACTTGCAGCGTTTGACCTGATGCGGCAGCGCCCCACCGCCCGTCGATCAGCAGCCCCTGATCAGGTATGGGCAAGTGGCGCAGCGCGTCAATCTGTTCTTGTTTCATGAACGCCTTCACTCGGGGACATGCAGAACGATGCCGTCCAGCGCACTCGTCGCGATTAGCTGGCAGCTCAAACGGCTGCCGCTTTGGCGCGGCGAGGTGACGACGTCGAGCATGGCGGTTTCCACCTCGCCCATGGGCGGGCAAGCGGCCAGCCAGACGTCATCCACATAAACATGACAGGTCGCGCACGACAAGCAACCGCCGCATTCGCCGTGGATGCCTGCAATGCCATTCAGCTGGGCTGCATCCATCAAGTTGGTGTTTTCGTTGACATCGTCGCTGACGCGCTCGCCATTGGGCAAAATCCAGTGCACTTTGGGCATGTTCTGCTCTCCTTCAAAGTTCAAAAACAAGGGGCGTGATTCCGTCCCTCGGAAAAAATGTGTGGTGGCGCTCATGCCCGCTCATGGCGCCACGCTGCTGCGTGCTTGAGGCATCCAGTCCTTTATGTGGTGGTCCTTATTGGCCAACCATTCGGGGGGAGGGTATTGGCCAGTTTCCAACCATTTCTTGCCCGAGACATATGCCACAGGGGCTTGCCACGCATCGACTGCGACCAGCCGATCCCCTAGGTAAGACCAGATGCTGTGCCCCTGCCCCCCCTCATGACGCTCCACCCAACGATCGGCCGACTGCCACAAGCCAGCAATTTGCAAACGACCGCCATATTGGTCGGACCAGAACCAAGGTACAAAAGGGGATGGTTCTGGTCTGGCCATCATGGCCGCAGCCACCAAAGCGGCTTGGTGGTGGGCGTTGCCCACCGATTCGATGCGCATCGCTTGGTCCATGTGTCTGGCCACATCCCCCACTGCCCAGATGGCGCGGTCTTGAGTTTGACCCTGGGCATTGACCAGCACACCATCGCCCACCTCTAAACCACAGTCTTTGGCCAAATCGTCACGGGGTACCGTGCCAATGCCGGCCAACACCAAGTCAGCCTTAAGCTCGCGCAAATCGCCCTCGGCGGTTCGGATTCGAACGTTGCTGATTTTTCCCTCCTCGCGCTGCAGCGCGACGACCTGAGCGCCTTCGAACAGCCGCACGCCATGGGACTGGTGCAGCTGGCGCATCAACCGTGAGGTAGCCTTCGGAGCCACGCGTTGCAAAACACGCGGCGCTTGCTCCACGATGCACACGTCACAGCCCAGGGCCCTTGCCGTGGCAGCGACCTCCAGACCAATGTAGCCGCCGCCGACGATGACCAGATGGCCGCGGCCCACCATGGCGGCGCGCAAGGCCGCCGCGTCCTCCACATCCCGCAACACATGAAGGCCTTCGGCGACGCCCAAAGCGCCGCCGCCATTAACCGGATCGGTCCATGGTCGCGGAGCCGAACCAGTCGCCAAAATGAGCGCGTCGTAGCCTATGGCCTCGGGGGCTGATGACGATTTCAAGTGCACACGACGCGCCGCACGGTCAATGTGGGTGACCCTGGTTGATACATGGCGTGTCACACTGTTGGTCACGTACCAGGGCTCGGGGCGCAGACTCAGCGATGTCCGATCAGTCCCTTCCAACAGAGCCATTTTGGACAGTGGCGGCCGGTGGTAGGGCAAGCCAATTTCGGCGGAAATCAGCACCAGCTGACCGGCAAAACCTTGACTGCGCAGCTGCGCCAGCACGGCTACACCGGCATGACCACCTCCGACCACCACCACAGTGGCGTCTGGCGCCAGAGGCTGTCTGGGCTCTGTGGTTGATGAAGTGGTCGCGTTCATCGCGATCAACTCCTTTGCCACGGGCACGCTGCACGTGGTCGCTGTGAACAAGCGCTGGATAAGCCAAGGACGCTCTCCCCCGCAATGTCACAACTCATGGTCTCTGGATTTTGTCCAATGGACACCAAGGATCGCACGGCTTTCCTTCAGATAAAACGGATGTAGTAATCCCGAAGCGCAGCGTCTTCTAAAGCAGCCGTGCGTTCAATTTCGTGGCGCTTGATACCTACATGGTTGGCCACCAGGCCCGCGCCAAGCGCCTGACCCAGTGCCGTGTCGGCTTCGAGCGCGTCCAGCGCCCCGGCCAAGGTTTCGGCCACACTTTGGGTAGCGTCCTTGCTTTCCAGGCAGTCGCCGGTCTCCATGGGCTGCAGCGGGTAGGCATGGGCCACGCCCATGCGTGCTGCCTGAAGGACGGCGGCGGTGTGGGTATAGGGGTTAGCCGTGGCATCGCCCATGCGATGCTCAATGCGGGCGCCCGGCCCCGCCTCGGCCGACAAGCGCACGGTGACGCCACGGTGGTCCACCCCCCAGTTCTGCCAGAAGCCCGAGAGGCTCGCTGGTTTCAGGCGTTGGTACGAATTGGTGCTGGGCGCCAGAAGCCCCGCCAACGCCCGGTGGTGCTGCATCAGCCCGGCGGTGCAGCCAAGGGTCAGCGCGTTGAACTTACTGGCGTCATTCCCACCCGAGATCGCGTTTTGGCCCTGCGCGTCACGAAGGCTGAAGTTGATGTGCACGCCGCTGCCACCCACAGTAAGGATGGGCTTGGGCATAAAGGTCAGCACGATTCCGTGCTGGATAGCCACTTCTCGGGCCAGCAGGCGGAACAGGAAAATGTCGTCCACCGCCCTAACCGCCCGGTCGTAGGTCAGCGTGAACTCAAACTGGGGCGCGTCGAATTCGGTGTTCATGCTGTCGATGCGAAAGCCTGCGGCTGTGGCTCTCTCCCACAGCACATCGGTAAAGCCCCTCGGGTCCGCAAAGGGGCCTGTGGCGTACACATGGGCTGAAGGCGTGTCGTAGGGTTTGAGTGAGCCATCAGGCTCGATCTGGAAGGCAAAGGCCTCGAGCTCGATGCCCACCATTGGGTCGTAGCCCAGCGCCTGCCAATCGGCAACGGCGCGCTTCAATGCAGTGCGCCCGCACATGGGCAGAGGCGTGCTGTCGTTGGCTTTCATGTCACCAATGGCGACCTGGGTGAACGGCTGCCAGCCGGCTCGGATGTCTTCGGGCGCGTAGACGGCCTCCATGTCGGGCAGACCCTCCATGACCATGGCTCCGGGGACGGGTATCAGCTCTTTCTCGTAGGTCACACCAAAGGTGCCTCGGCAAAAACGAGCGCCACCGCCCTGACCGGGTTTGAGCGTGATGTATTTGCCACGCGCGATTGCAAGGTGGTCACAGAACAGCACTCGCAGGCGTTCTTGAACATTCGTCATGGTGTTTCCCTTCAGATCAAGTGCATGCGCACGGGCAACCGCTTAATGCCCGAGACGAAGTTGGACCGCAAAAACGTGTGCGCTGCGGTCTGCTCAATGCGGTCGACCCGCTTGATCAGCTCCTGCAGCATGACGCGCAACTCCAGACGGGCCAGCCACATTCCCAGACAAGCGTGGGGGCCGCCCTGACCAAACGAGAGGTGGCGGTTCACGCCCCGGCGAAGGTCGACGGTGAAGGGCTGCTCAAACGCCCGCTCGTCACGGTTGCCCGAGATGAACCAGAGCAGCACCTTGTCGCCCGCTTTGACCTGTTTACCGTGGTATTCGAAGTCCTCGGTCGCGGTACGGCGAAAGTGCGTGGCTGGGGAAGCCCAGCGGATGAACTCGTCGGCCACGCCCTCCCAGGCGGCCTCTCCTTCCAAGGCCTTGAGCTGCGCCATCAGACCTGGCTGGTTGGCCAGCGCGTACAGGGCTGCGGCAATCGAATAGCGCGTGGTGTCGTTGCCCGCGGCCACCAGCAGGCAAAAGAAGTTGCGAAACTCGGTGTCGCTGATCACGTTGCCCTGGGCGTCAGGCTGAGTGATCAGGTGCAGCACACCGCTGGTGTCGCCCGCAGAGCGCTTGCGCTCCATCAACTGGGCAGCGTATTCGTACAGTTCCGCACCAGCGGGCGAGCGAAACGGCATGAAGCGGTAGGCCTCGGTGTCCATCTTGTCGACCACATGGCTGGTGAAATCGCTGTCGGTGTTGGCCATAAGAGCATCGCCCTTGTCGACCAGCCAGTCCAAGTCATCCTCGGGTAGACCCGCGACGCGCCCGAGCATGCGCATGGGCAACTGGCGAGCGATCTGGTGCGTAGCGTCAAACTCCCCCAGTGTCAGGGCGTGGTCGAGGATGCTGACACAGAGTTCACGGATCTGGTCTTCGTAAAGCGACATCATGGGCTTGGAAAAAGCCTTGGCCACCAGCATGCGCGTGCGCGTGTGTTCTGGGGGATCGGTCTCCTGAAAAGTCCGCCGCGCTAGGTACTCCTCATGCGTTTGGTCCTCCATGCGAATGCCCTGGGCTGAACTCAGGCGCTGGTGGCTTCGGTTGAGTTCGAGGATGTCGGCGTGGCGCGTCACCGACCAAAAGCCTTTGCCATCAGACCAGTCACACCAAGCCATCGGATCTTCGTCACGCATGCGCTTGAAGGTGTTGTGAGGCGCGCCGTTCACATAGCTGTCGTGGTCCGACAGGTCGGCATGTCCATCGTCGGTGGGGATCCAAACCGTCATTGATTAGCTTCCTTTGCATGTTCCAAAAACTGCACCATCCATTGCCCAAAAAGCTGCACATCGGCGGCAGTGGTCAGGCTGCCGTGAGCGCGGGCCAGTGTGGCGGCATCGAGCTTGTCGTTTAGGTAGCCCAGCAAAGCTTGCATGAACACCAGCGGCATCTCGGGGTGGTACTGCGTGGTCCAGATGTGCTGACCGATCTGCATCGAGCCAATGGGGCAGAAATCGCTTCCACCCAGGCACTCAGCACCTTCGGGCATGAGGGTGACCTGCTCGTTATGGGCGGCCATCAAAGTGGTCCGGCCCTTGAACGGCGTCATCCAGGGGCGCGGCGCAGGCCAATTCGTCAGCGCGGCGCCCAGGCCCCAGCCTGCGGCGTTGCGCTCCACCCTCCCACCCAGCGCCCGGGCCACCGCTTGGTGGCCAAAGCACAGACCGATCAGCGGCTGGCGCGCCGCATCAACAGCCCAGATGAAATCCAGTAGCGGCCCAACCCAAGGCAAGCGGTCGTCGTTGACCGAGGCCGGACTACCTGTGATGACATAGCCGTCGAAGGCCTGCGGGCTGGCGGGCAGCACGCCGTCCTTGACCGGCACCACCTCAAAAGTCCAACTGGGCCGCAGCGGTTGCAACAGTTGCACCACCTTTTCCCCGTCGTTCGGAAAACGCGCAGCAAACAGCGAGGTGTCATCGTTGGTCAGTAAAACGGCAATGCGCAGGTTCATCCGGTGCCTTTCAAGTTCGAGCCAATGCTAGGCACAAGCCCGCTCGAGCAGTATCAATATCGGGCACCGTGTACACCGGGTTTTCACTTGGGCAGCCCCGAAAACCCGGGGGAACCCAGTGAACACGGGTTCTGTGCGGTGATTTCTGGTGCTCAGGACTCCCAGTTTGACTTTCGACAAGGGCTGGTCTCAGGGGGTTGTTTGCGCTGCCTACCTGCCCAGCTATGACGACTTGTTCCGCTAACGAAGTGATCACAAGATGGGCCTGCGCCACACTCTGGCGAACCCCGAAGGCCAGGCGCGAGGCGATCCGGATGGTTATCAGTGAAAGCTCTTTTCACGAACTCGTGTCTCGCCTCTACCGGAAGGCCAACCTGGTCGTGCGCCGGTGCAAGAAGGGCAAGCGAACTCTCTACGATCACGCACCGCTGCAACTGGCTCGCATGGTCAACAGGGGTGTAGAGCGTGAATTTTGTGAGCGACATCCACTCAGGCGGACGGCTCTTGAAGTACCTCGCGGTGGCCGACGACTTCAGCCACGAAAGCGTCGGCATCGTGATGGGCTTCCATGCTGTAGACCGGTACGTGACGCCGGTGCTGGACCGCGCTGCGCTGTTTTGCAGGTATCCGCCGCACCCTCATCCAGGCTGGCGGCCGATGCAATAACGACTATATCGAGAGCTTCAGCGGCGCGTTCCATGACGAACACTTGAACGGGGGCTGTTCTGCGTTGCCCTGCGATACATCACCTCACGTTCGAGGGGCATCATTTTTCAAGTACTGATCAATTTTGCGCAAATTTTTGGTCGGGTTAACCTGCGATGACGAGCTTAAAGCTGCCATGCAAAATCAAATACCAACCGTCTTCCATGTGCACCGCAGCCTTGTCTTCCAGACATCACACCCCCTCCCCAAATTCGCCGTGGGTCCAAGTGCTGGAGACCCAGGACATGGACCAGCACGCCTTGACCCAACAGGGCTGGGCACTGCAGTATGAGCAGCTCTCGTCCGGTCAGTTCAAGGGGCATATCCACCAGGTGCTGCTGCCCGAAGTCACCCTGCTGCGCGAAGAAACCAACATCGCGCTGCGCCAGCGCGGGCGACTCGATGACGGCGTCTACGGCTTTGCAATGGCGCTACAGGACACGCCTGACTTGTTCTTCAACGGCCAGAGAGTTCCCCCTCACGCCATCATGTGCGGCAAGGGGGACGAGGTGGACCTGACTACCCCGCCCCACTTTACCTTGATCGCGGTGGTGGTCGAGCGCAACCTGCTCAATCCGCTGTGGGAGCGCATGTACCACAAGCCTCTGGCCCATTGGCTGGAAAAACAGCTGGTGCTGCCAACCACCTACATCAAGGCGCACAACCTGCGCAACCTTCAGCTGACCGTGTTGGGCCAGGCCAGTGCTTTGACACACCGCCAACACGACCCGCAGGCACTGCGTCAATTGCGCGACGAGATCCTGATGGAATGGCTCGAAGCCCTGCCCGCGCAGGTGGACACCACCGAGCTTCCCAACTTGGAGCGACGCAAGAAACTCGTGGACCAAGCCTGTGAGCTGATGCTGAGCCACGCCGACGAACCACTGTCCATCTTGGAAGTTTGCAGCCGTGTGGGCGCCAGCAAGCGCAAGCTCAACTACTGCTTTCAGGACGTGCTGGGTACCACGCCCATCAAGTACCTGCGCTCACTGCGCTTGAACAGCGCGCGGCGGGGGCTGCGGCAGGCAGCGCCTGGCGTGACGATACAGGACATTGCCTCGCACTGGGGCTTCTGGCACCTGAGCCAGTTCGCCCAAGACTACCGACGCTTGTTTGGCGAGCTGCCTTCAGAAACACTTCGCAAACGATGAGTACTCACCAGCAAACAGAGATCACCGCCATGCTGATCACGTCGGCCGGTTTACTTTTTTTTGCCCCACCCAGATGTCCTGGCAAGACCTGGCCTTGCTGGTTATGGTGGCGTTGGCCGGCTCTTATGGGCCGTACTTCATGGTGTTGGCTTTTTCAAGAGCACCCGCCCCGGTCATGTCACCCTACCTGTATTTAGCCATCGGTTTTTCTGCGCTGGGCG
Organism: Hydrogenophaga sp.; assembly: GCA_030696525.1. Classification (GTDB taxonomy): domain Bacteria; phylum Pseudomonadota; class Gammaproteobacteria; order Burkholderiales; family Burkholderiaceae_C; genus Hydrogenophaga. Next base: position 26,583 of record JAUYSB010000032.1, read on the forward strand.
ACCGGTGGATGTTCAATCATCTGACCGATGCCGTCGCCTTATGCGACGTGCTGATGATCGCAGACTTTGGCATGGTGGCAGGCTGGCTTAACCAACAAAGGAACAAACCATGACCACGGAGCTTTTCAGCCCCAACTATCTTGAGTCACGTGCACGCTTTGTGCAGACCACCCGCGCCTGCGGCGCGCAGTTGCACACCTACACCATGCCCTGGCAAGGAGCACTTGGCGAAGACCTTGCCATGGACGTCGCCATCCACGGTCCAGCCGATGCTTCGCGGGTGCTGTTGACCACGAGCGCAGTGCATGGCGTAGAGGGTTTTTGCGGCTCGGCCATTCAGACAGGCTTGTTACAAAGCCTCTTGTCGCCGCCCGATGTGGCAGTGGTGCATGTGCATGCCGTCAACCCGCATGGCTTTTCGCACGCACGGAGAGTTAACGAAGACAACGTCGACCTCAACCGAAACTTCATCGACTACAACCAGCCCTTGCCGGTCAACAGCGACTACGCCCAGATCCATGCAATGCTTCTGCCAGAGCACTGGCCACCGACACCTGAACAGTTCGCCAAACTGGATGCACTGACCCAAACCTGGGGCATGCGACGTATGCAGCGAGCCATCACCAGCGGGCAATACCAATTCCCGCAGGGTTTGTGGTTCGGAGGGTTCGGTCCCACCTGGAGCCACCGCACCTTCCGGCAGGTGCTACAAGACCACTTGACGCAAGCCAGCGAGATTGCCTGGATAGACCTCCACACCGGACTAGGCCCGCACGGCCATGGCGAGCGCATCTTTGCCTGCAACGACACCGGAGAAACGCTGCAGCGCGCCCGCCAGTGGTGGGGACCGGAAATCACCTCGGTGGACACTGGTACCTCCCAAAGCGTGCCCCTGTCCGGCCCGATCCAGATGGCCATCTACGAAGAATGCCCCCAGGCCCAATACACGGGCATCTGCCTAGAGTTTGGCACCTTGCCCCTGTCACAAATGATCCTGGCCATGCGTGCCGACCACTGGCTGGCCCTGCACCCCGAGGCTCAGACCGAGCTGCGCCATGCTGTCCGCTCCGACATGCTGCAAGCCTTCAACCCACCCTCCCCTGCTTGGCAAGAACAGGTCTGGCAGCAAGGAGTGCAAGCTGCGCGGCAGGCTATACATGGCTTGGCCCTTCCACGTTGAATCGCCCTTTCTCGGGAAAACCCCGCCCAGGGTTTGCATTTTTTCGATACCGTCAAACCTATACCTTGTTCAGACTGTGGCCCTGTCCCGGGGTGAGGACCGCCCCTCCACAATGGCTAACAAGGAAGATCACGATGATTTCACGCCGAAAGATTTCACACCTGCTCGCAGGCCTATTGGGCAGCCTGATTGTGCTCAGTGCCTCTGCACAGGGGTTCCCCAGCAAGATGGTCACTGTGATGGTGCCCTTCCCTGCGGGCGGTCCGTCTGACGCTGTGGCACGGCTGGTGCAGGTCGAATACGAAAAGAACCTGGGTCAAAAAATGGTGGTCGAGAACCTCGGTGGGGTCAGTGGCGCGCTAGGAGTCCAAAAAGTGCTGGGCGCTCCAGCCGATGGTTATTACCAATTGCTCAGCACCCCGATGGAACTGGTGACGGCACCGCTGGCCCTGTCGGCAGTGAAATTCAAGCCAGAAGATGTGCGCATGGCGAGCCTGATGGGACGTACCTCGATCGGCCTGGCTGTGCGCAAGGACCTGCCGGTCAACAACCTGCAGGAATTCCTGGCGTGGGCCAAAGGCAGGCAGGTCAGCTACGCCAGCGTAGGCCCGGGGTCGCTTTACCACATCATGGGCGAGCGCTTCAAAACACTGACCGGGCTGGATATGCTGCACGTGCCCTACAAGGCCGCAGTGCAAATCTACACCGACCTGGGCGGCAACAGCATCGACATGGCTTTCGTACCGGTCGCAGGGCCCATTATCGGCATGGCCAAGGACAACCGCTTCAAGATCATCGGCATCTCGTCTACCGCCCCCCACCCACAGCTGCCCGATGCTGCCCCCATCAGTGCGCACAAGGACATGAGCGATTTCGTCTTTGACATCTGGATCGGTTTGCAAGTGGCCCGGAACACGCCCGATGCCGTGGTGCAAAAGCTCAACCAGGCCATGAACGAAGCCATCAAGTCAGAGGGTTTCATCAAAGGGATGAACAGCACGGGCAGCCAGGTGCCCGCGAACATGAGCCTCGCTGAACTCGACCGCTTCTACGCCCAAGAGGTGAACCGCTACCGCACCCTGTTCAAGGCCGCAAACGTCCAGCCGCAGTGAGGAGCCGTGCACAGCGCATACACGCTGCCTTTGCGTCCGAGACATGTACCTCACGGTTGCATGTCCGGATTCTTCTTTGGAAATGCACACCGCTGGCATGAGCAATCTGACCTACAACACCGCCACCGAACTGCTCACCTGCTTGCGCTCCGGCGAGATCAGCAGCGCGCAACTGCTGGAGCAGCACATCCAGCGTGTGGAGCAGATCGATGGGCACATCAACGCCGTGGTGGTGCGCGCCTTCGAGGCTGCCCGACAACGGGCATCGGCCGCCGATACGGCGCGCCAGAGGGGCGAAGGCTGGGGGCCATTGCACGGATTGCCCATGACCGTCAAAGAATCGTTTGACCTGCCTGGCACGCCCACCTGCTGGGGCTTTCCACAGTACAGAAACAACATCGCGCAGCAGTCGGCCTTGGCGGTGCAGCGCCTGCTGGACGCCGGGGCTGTGGTGTTTGGAAAAACCAATGTGCCGGTGGGCCTGGGCGACTGGCAGTCGTTCAACCCGGTCTACGGCACCACCAACAACCCCTGGGACCTTAGCCGCTCTCCAGGTGGCTCATCTGGCGGCGCCAGCGCGGCGCTTGCTGCAGGGATGACGCCGCTGGAACTGGGCAGCGACATCGGTGCCTCAATCCGCAACCCGGCGCACTACTGCGGCGTCTACGGACACAAACCCACCTGGGGCGTGGTGCCCATGACTGGCCACCAGCTGCCCGGTGTTCGCTGCATCGACAGTCTAGACATCGCGGTGGCCGGCCCCCTGGCACGCAGCGCTCAGGACCTTCAGCTGGCCATGGGGGTGCTGACCACTCCGATGCAGAACTTTGGTGCGCTGGGCTGGATGCCAGCCCAATGGCGCAACATCGACAAGACTCCTCGGCAATGCCGTGTGGCCATCGTCTACGACGACCCCGAAGCCCGGGTGGACAGCAGCATCCAGACCCGACTGCACGCGCTGGCCGACTTTTTGCGGGCACAAGGCGTGACCGTGCTGGACAACTACCGTCCGGTAGACAGCGCCCAGTCGCACCGCGTGTATTCGCACCTGTTGCGCTCAGCCACTGGCGCTTGGCTCGACGATGCGACTTATGCCCGCTTTCAGGATCTGGCCCACCAAAGCGACCCGGCGCTGGACACCATGCGTGAGCGGGTCTGGCGCGGCAGCACACTGACACACCGCGACTGGATCGAATTCGACCAGCAACGCGCGCTGCTGCGCGCCCAGTGGAATGCCTACTTCGATTCGGTGGAGCTGCTGATCACCCCGATAGCCACCTCCCCCGCCTTCTTGCACAACCACCAGGGCGAGCGCTGGGAGCGGATGCTGCAGGTCAACGGCCAAGAGCAGCCGCACACCGACAGCCTGTTCTGGGCCGGCTATCCCGGCGTGGTGGGACTGCCCGCCACCGCCATTCCGATCGGCCACAGCCCCGAGGGTTTGCCGGTAGGCGCACAGATCATCGGTAACAGCTTTGCCGACCCACTGTGCCTGGAAATGGCCCGGTGGCTCGAAACCGAATGGTGCGGTTTTGTCCCACCGCCCGACCTGCCCATTAGAGCGTCCTAGCAATGGCCAACATCACAGATTTCAACGCCAGCGAACTGTCCGAGCTCATTCACCAACGTCAGGTTTCGTGCGTCGAAGTCATTCGGAGCTACTTGGTCCGTATTGAAAAGCTGAATCCGCACTACAACGCCATCGTCAACCTGGCACCCGAAGAAATGCTGATGGCCCAAGCCAGGCAGTGTGACGAGGAGCTGGCCCGTGGCCAATCACGCGGCTGGCTGCACGGCATTCCACAAGCCATCAAGGACACCGGGCATGCGCTGGGTTTTCCCAGCACCCTGGGCAGCCGCGTGCTGGCAAGCAATATGCCTCGTGCCGACAGCATCATGACCGACCGCATGAAGGCCGCCGGCGCCATCGTTGTCGGCAAGACGAACATGCCCGAGCTGGGGCTGGGATCCCACACTTTCAACGAATTGTTTGGCGCGACCTCCAACGCCTGGGACCTTTCGGTCAGCGCGGGCGGATCGAGCGGCGGCGCCGCCGTAGCCGTGGCGCAGCACCTGCTACCGGTGGCCGATGGCTCGGACTTCATGGGCAGCCTGCGCAACCCAGCCGGCTGGAATCACATCTTCGGCATGCGCCCCTCGCAAGGGCGTGTGCCTTTTGGGCCGGGTGCCGATGTCTGGGCGGACCAACTTGGCACCGAAGGCCCAATGGCCCGCAGCGTGCGCGACCTAGCGCTTCTACTGGCCACCCAGTCGGGCCACGATGCGCTGCAGCCACTGTCGATCAACGGGGTGCTGGATGTTTCAGGCCTGCAATACACGCCCGAGGCGCTACGAGGCCTGCGTGTGGGCTGGCTCGGTGACCTCGGCGGCCACCTGGCCATAGAAGACGGTATCCTGCGCATTTGCGAAGACGCGCTGCACACCATGCAAAACGCTGGCGCGTTGGTCGAGCCGATGGCTATGGGCTACGACGCGCAGGCGTTGTGGGACTGCTGGCTGGTCTGGCGCCGCGCCCTGGTCGGTCCCAAAGTGGCGGCCCTGCTGCCCTTGCCCCGGGCATCCGAGCTGCTCAAGCCCGAAGCGATGTGGGAGTACGAGAACTCCCTTACGCTCTCCTACATGGACTTCCAGAAGGCCAGCGAGCGCCGTACCAGCTTCTACCACCACCTGCTCAAGGTGTTTGAGAAAGTGGATGTGCTGGCCCTCCCGGTGGCGCAGGTCTGGCCGTTCCCCATCGAACAGCGCTGGCCTCAGCAAATTGGCACGCGCAGCATGGACACCTACCACCGCTGGATGGAATGCACCATCTACGCCACGCTGGCAGGCCTGCCCGCCATCAGCCTACCGGCGGGCTTCCACCCGCATAAGCCCTGGCCCATGGGTATCCAGCTGATCAGCAAGCCACAGAGCGATTTGGCCTTGCTGCAGATTGCAGCCAGTTACGAGTCCGTGCGTCAGGAGTTGCTGCACCATCGGCCGCCAGAGCCGGCCTGAACCGCCCCCCGCACCTCAGGCAGCCGCCGACCGAGCCGCCCGGCCCGTAGACGCTCGTGGAAAGTAGTGGCTCATGTCGAGGCCTGTGGTGCCGGTATGCATACCCGTCCGGCAAACTCCACCTTGAGCGCAGACATGTTTTGGGAAATTTTCATCAAGATGGTGACCAGCGGATTCAGACAAAACGAACCGACACGTGCCCAAATCGCCGTAGTCAGCGTGGAGGTGCCTCCAGCCACCACTTGAGTTGTCCGGGTGTCGACATCAAATCTTGTAGAGACGCTCCAGGCTCACGTGTAGATACCCGTGCGCGCAAATCGGTCTCGGAAGTAACCCCCTGTGAGAGACACAACTATGCCAAAAACGATATGAACGACTAAGCTTGGCACAACCACGGGCCAACCGAGAGTCCACGGCAGCACATCGCCGAAGTAAATTGGCAAAAGAAGCGCATTGACTGCCACGTAGTACAAAGCGCCATAGCTTGCACCAATCAAAAATGCAGTTCGGACCGAGTATTTATTAAGGGACAGAAACGCAAGCGGAACAGCAGATACCCAGCCCAAAACGATGTGCTGCATGAACAGCGCTAAAGGGCCGGGCGATGAGAGGTATAGCTCCGCAAACTTTGGCCCGTAGTGACCAACGCGCATCTGTAGCGCGCGAAAGAAGAAGCCCGCCGGCATCATCGCAAGCGCACCCAACGTACCAGCAACAGTCGCTTCGATCAAAAATACGCGCATAGATGGTGTGTCGAGGCGGACAGGATATGGCTAAATGAGCGCCAGTATCCCAGCAGTTTACTTGTGAAATGGTCGTGGTCTACAGTCGAAGCATTGGGATGGAGCATTTCCTCACATCCCAACCATCGCTGAAACACCAACCATGGAAGTTACCAAACAGAAGCGTCCGCGCAAACGGCACGGCAACACAGCCGACCATCAGGCTGTGCAACAAGAGATCCTCGACGCCGCGTTTAGCATAACTCGAAAAAATGGTGGGGTGCAGGCTCTTTCAATGCGTGGCTTGGCCGCAGAGCTTGGACTGAGTGCCATGGGCATCTACCGATACTTTGATAGCAAGGCTGCAGTGCTCCACGCCATGTGGCAGTACATCCTCATTGAGGCCACCGCCGCAACCAGCGGGGCATCGTCTCAAGGCAGCACAGCCCGTGAGCGATTGCGAGCGGGCATCGAGGCCTTCTTGATCTATTGGGAGACGCATCCGGAACACTTCAAATTGGTGTTTATGACCGAGGAAATACTGCAGCCTAGCGGTGTATCGAGCTATACCTCGCTCCCGGCGTACAGCGATGCCGTGAAAGTGGGGCATTGTCTGACGGAGGCTTTTATTGCCGAGGTAGGCGGCGACCCCAAATGCTTGCTCGCAGCTCGCGATCTGCGCATGGCGTTGATGGTCGGATACCTGCACGCCCGACTGGTCAATCAGCGCTTCCCTTGGCATGATCATGCTGTCTTGCGAAGCAACACCATAGAAGCCATTCTCCTCGGCATGGAAGCTTGCGTGACCAAGCCTACTTCTGGGTTGACAACGTCGGCGCCCACAGCGGCGAAGAAGTCCGGACGCAGAGGTGGGTCAACGGTGAAGAGTCCCACTGCAAAAAGGAGTGTCACCAAAAAAGCAAATGCGGCGCACACCTGAAGAACCCAAATTCTTTACGGTACCACCATCCCAGCAGCCACCACTTGACGAGCCCATCGTGCGCTGTCGTGCTGGATGACATCAGCGAAGGTTTGTGACGAGCTTGGCGCAGGTGTCGATCCCAGGCCTGTGACCCATGCTACAAATTCGCGCTCTTGCATGACGCGATGCAGGGTTTCCCGTAGGCGCTGTATTCGTGCAGGGGCGGTGCCGTCGGGAGCAACCATGCCTGCCCAGGCACCGACTTCCATGTCAGCAATGCCTTGTTCTCGCGCCGTCATCAAATCGGGGAGTGCCGGGTTGCGCTGAGGACCCAACACGGCCAATGCCTTCAATTTGCCGGCTTTGACCAACGGGACGGACACCGAACCATATTCAATGGAGAGGTCAGTGTGCCCGGCCATCAGATCTTGCATCGCCTGAGCCTGATTCGCATATTGAACGTACAACAACCGAAGGCCCGTGCGTTCTTGCATCATGCGGCCAGCCAGATGCTGGACAGATCGCACGCCAGGGGAAGCAAAGCGCAGCTCGGCAGCAGTCGATGCCGTCGATGTCATCAAGGTGGGTAGTGAGTTTGGTGCAGTGTGAGGATGCGCCAGCAACAGTGGGTAGCCCCTCGCAATCAGCGAAATCGGCGTGAAGAGTCGCAGCGGTTCAATCCGTTGTTTCGGGTACATCGCAGGCGTAATGCAGAGCGTGTTGATACCTGTCATCAGCAAGCTGTTTCCATCGGCCGGAGCGCGTGCCACAGCGTCAATAGCGGGTAGTCCGTCCGCACCTGCACGATTCTCTACAACCACGCTTTCGCCCAACTCACGTCCCAGGCCTGGCGCCAACCGCCGAGCATATTGGTCCAACACACTCCCCGGCGCACTGGGTACCACGAGGCGAAGAACACCGTGGGCCGACGTTTGCGCCAACGCTGAGGTGCAGGGAGTCATGAGACCGGTGCATGCCACCAACGTGTTGATGTCTCTTCGATTAATCAAACAACAGCCTTGTCCTGTCCTTGAACCTCTGTGCCTTGGTTCACGAATGTTTCAAAAAGGTCGATGGGCAAGGGGCGGCTCAACAGGTAGCCCTGGTAAGCACTGCATCCAAGCGCTGCCAAGAACTCTCTCTGCGACTCAGTTTCAACCCCTTCAGCCATGACATCAATGCCCATGCTGTCGGCGAGGACCACGACCATCTTCGCGATAGCGGCATCGTTTGTGTCGGTGAGCACATCCCTCACAAAGCCCTGATCGATCTTCAGTTCGTCCAGTGGCATCCGTTTGAGGTACGCCAGAGACGAGTAGCCGGTGCCAAAGTCATCCAGCGAGAAGCGGACGCCACTGGACTTGAGTACGGACATCTTTTCAATGATCTCCTCCACGTGTAGGGCAAGCATGCTCTCTGTCAGCTCAAGCTTGAGTTGTCGAGGGTTGGCCCCTGTACGCTCCAGAACGTCCAGCAGTTGCCGAGCGAAGTCAGTTTGGTAAAACTGTCGCGCGCTGACGTTGACAGCGATCGTCAAGCGCTCGAAGCCTGGCTTCACGGACCAGTCGGCCAGCTGAGCGCATGCGGTTTCAATGACCCATCGGCCCAGTTGAAGAATCTGACCTGTCTCTTCCGCACGTGGAATAAAATCGCCAGGAGGAATCAGGCCCCTGGTGGGATGGTGCCAACGCAGCAACGCCTCCGCTCCTGACAGATTTCCATCGTTGCCCATCTGCGGTTGGTAGTACAGCCTGAACTGACCCTCGCCAATTGCTTCACGCAGATCGCGCTCCATCAGCGCATGTTGGTCCACAATGGTCTGCATCTGGGGATCAAAGAAGCGCATGGTGTTGCGACCCAACGCCTTGGATCGGTACATCGCCAAGTCGGCTTGTTTGAGCAGCTCATCCGTGGTGCACGTCCCACCGCTAAACAGCGTGATGCCGATGCTCGGCGTGCAATAGTGCGGGTGTCCGGCCAAGACGTAGGGCTCTGTCAGCAAGTTGAGGATTTTCCCTCCTACTGTTTCTGCGCGGTTTGCGGCCAGTGACGCATTTTGACTTTGGCCTTCGAGAACCACCACAAATTCATCACCACCAAAGCGGGCAACGGTGTCACCCTCGCGCACACAGGTAATGAGTCGCTGGGCCACTTGTTGAAGCAGCAGATCACCCACGTCGTGGCCTCTGGTGTCGTTTAGTGTTTTGAAGTTTTCCAAGTCGATGAACATGATGGCACAGCCATAGCCGTGACGTCGCGCGGTCAACATCGCATGGTTGAGCCGGTCGTACAGCAGCCGACGATTGGGCAGCCCGGTCAAGGAGTCATAGTAGGCCAACCGGTGAATTTCTGACTCCGTCACCTTGGCTTGCGTGATGTCGCGGGCAATTTTGGATGCACCAATGACCTTGCCCGTGTGGTCTAGTATGGGAGAGATGGTGGTCGAAATGTCGATCAGCCGACCATCTTTGCGACGTCGCACAGTCTCGAAGTGATTGACCTGCTCACCTCGGCAAATTCGCTCCAGGATGGCGGGTTCTTCTTCCGCTCGATCCGGTGGTATCAACATCACCATGGGCTGACCAATCGCTTCCTGCGACGTGTATCCAAAGATGCGCTCAGCTCCACGGTTCCAACTGGTGATGATCCCCGTCGTGGTCTTGCCAATGATGGCGTCGTCTGAAGAGTCAACGATGGCCTTGAATTGGAGCAGCTCCATTTTTGCCAAACGCTTCTGCGTTTCCACCACCCACCCAAGCACACTGTTGAGTCGATCTTGGGGCACCTCTATCGGCGAGAAGAAGTCACCACTGCCCAAGCGCGAAATCGTGTGCTGCAACTCGGGCGCGGAACACCCCAGGATGGCATACAGCTGCCGACTGACTGCCCAGAGCAGATAGAGAAAAAACAAACCCAGTGCGGTCAATAGCAGCCGCATCTGAGTGGTGCGCGACTCGGCCTCGTGCACAGCGGCCAAAGTGCGTTCGTTGACCAATCGATCGAACTCACTGATAGGGCGCATGATGTCGACCTTGGCACGATGGAAGCCTTCATCGTGCAGCATCTGTATGGCCCGCAACCGCTTGGCAGGGTCTGGCGGTGTCTCGGCCTCAACAAGGACCATGGCTTCAAACTCTAACCGCGTGAGTTCATCAGACTTTGCCTTGGACTCTGCCAGCTGAGCAAATTCGCTGTCTGTGAAGCCCGCCTGGCGCATCAGGTCCAACAGGGGCTGTGCGCGCCCCACACTCTCGGGTTGAGCACGCCCAGCCGCTGCGAAATCCCAGTAGGAAGGGCCATAGTCGAGGGGACGCGGCACGGTACCGTCACGGATGCCAAGCACTGACTGGAACTGTGTCTTGAACGCAACGTCGCCAGTGATGACATATATGCGTACCAGCCGGGTCAGGTCATTGGAAGACTGTCGCAGCTCTTCGGCCAGCAACAGCGATTTCAGGCGCATGGTGTGGGCCTGTTGCAGTTTGCCCTCAATCTGTACGTGGGCGTAAAAGGCGCCAACAAAAGCCACCATGGTGCCGAGCATCATCAGCAAGTAGGCACTGAAGCGCGACATGTTGGACAACGCGTGGCGCCTGCTGGGCTGTGGTGGTGTCATGGACTGTGAGCCGGTCATGGTGGGAGCATGTGTGGCTTGTTCAATCGGTCAGATTTGCAGACTACACCAAATCACAGTCTGGAGGCGGATGATCAAGTGGGCGGCAATTAGCCATGTCCCAGCAACGCCATCCTCGACTCGGGTGCTTTGTTTGTACGCCGCAGAGCGACAGCATCCAGGCGACTGCTGGAGCTATTGTCAATACGGAATACGCTGACAGTGTCAGTTGTGTTTTGTGCGAGCCCTTCCAGTGCCTGCGCTGATGCAGCTACCTGCTCCACCAACGCAGCATTCTGCTGTGTGATCGCGTCCATTTGGCCTACAGCCGAGTTAATCTGAGCAATGCCGTTTAACTGCTCAGTGGTGGCATTGCTGATCTCACTGACAAGAGTCGAAACCCCCTGAACGCAGCCCACCACTTCCTCCATGGTTTGCTGAGCGAGCTCAGTTCGTTTGTGCCCTTCAGCTACCTTTGTCACCGATTCATCAATAAGCTGCTTGATCTCCTTTGCAGCGGTGGATGTGCGCTGCGCCAGAGAACGGACCTCTGAGGCAACCACCGCAAAGCCTCGGCCTTGTTCGCCTGCACGTGCAGCCTCCACAGCCGCGTTCAACGCCAAAATATTGGTTTGAAAGGCGATGCTGTCGATGACTTGGGTAATGTCGCTGATTCGGCCTGACGATGCCTGTATCTCGCGCATGGTTGTGCCCACACCATTGACTGCGCCACGACTGCGATCAGCAACAGCGCTTGCATCGTGGGACAACTTTTCTGCCTGCCGGGCCGATTCGGCAGTGTTCCGTACTGTGCTGGTTATCTCCTCCATGGACGCGGCCGTTTGCTCTAGGCTGCTGGCCTGCGATTCAGTGCGCTGAGACAAATCCATGTTGCCGGCAACGATTTCTTGCGTAGCCTGCTGCATTTCCATGCTCTGATCACGCGCGTCTCGAACAATCGATTGCAGATTCACATTGAGTTGGCCGAGCGCTTTTTGTAACGCGCCGAGTTGATCGCTGCGGGTAACCACCTGTGTCCGCGTTAGATCACCAGCCGCCATACGATTCGCGGTACTCACGAGCTCATTCAGCGGCCCCAGCACGGCCGCCACAAGGTAGCGCAAGACGCCCAGCAGCAGCAGCACATCCAACGCAACCACAGCTGCGCCCTTAAAAGGAACGCCCGCAGGGAATACCGCCTCTAGCAATGGGCCACCCACCGACATGAGCAACAAGGCCAGAAAGAATTTAGCTACCAGTCCCAGGCGCAGTCGTTCATACAAGCCACCGATCAGGGTTGCCTTGATCAAGCGCCCGTTTTGTAGTTTGTGCACCAATTTGCCGGACTGTTTCTCCGCACGCATGGTTGCGTACAGTCCCTCGGCCTGTTGAATCTGCTCACGCGTTGCCTCGGTGCGCACCGACATGTATCCAACAGGTTGGCCATTCTCCACCAAAGGTGTGGCGTTGGCCATGACCCAGTAGTAGTCACCGTTCTTGCGACGGTTCTTGACAGGGGCCGACCAGGGCAAGCCTGCCGAAATGCTCGCCCACATGTCACGGAAGGCCTCTTCCGGCATGTCTGGGTGTCGGATCAGGTTGTGCGGCTGCCCAAGCAACTCTTCCTTGGTGAAGCCACTGACCTCTATGAACATGGGGTTGCAATAGAGGATTCTTCCCTTGGTGTCGGTGGTGGACACCAGGGTTTTCCCTTTGGGGAACGGGTATTCGGTGGTTGTGACTGGTAGGTTGGAGCGCATAGCGTATGGTCGAATTAGTCACGTCCCTGATTGAATTTAGCCTGACAGTGGCTCTATGACCACTTGAGTTTTGGCCCTACGTAAGCTGTCCGGTGGGCAATGACTCGACCGGCACGGGCTTGCTAAAAAGGTACCCCTGGAATCCTTCACAGCCGTATGACACCAGCAGTTCGAATTGCGCTGCGTTTTCAACTCCTTCAGCCACGACTCCCAATTCCAGGCTGGCCGCAAGGGCCAGAATGGTCTTGGCGATGGCAGCGTCGTTGGGATCGGTCAGGATGTCGTTGACGAAGGACTTGTCGATCTTGAACTGGTCCAGGGGCAGGCGCTTGAGGTAGCTCAGGGACGAGTAGCCCGTTCCAAAGTCATCCAGCGAAAACCGCACGCCCAGCCGGCCGAGCGTGTGCATCTTGGTGATGGTGCCCTCGAGATCCGATTGCAACAGGCTCTCGGTCAGCTCCAGCCGCAAACGCCGGGGATCGGCCCCCGCCCGGCTGAGCGCCCGCTCCACGTTGGCCACGAACTCAGCTTCGTAGAACTGGCGTGCACTGACATTGACCGCCACGGTCCAGGTCGAACGGATGGGGTCGTCTTCCCAGGTTCTGATCTGGGCGCAGGCGGTGTCCAGCACCCATTTGCCAATGGGGAGAATCAGGTTGGTTTGTTCGGCCAGTGGTATGAAGGTGGCTGGCGGCACCAGGCCCCGCTTCGGGTGGGCCCAACGCACCAGTGCCTCGACACCCACGACGTGCCGGCTCTTGTCAACAACCGGCTGGTAGTACAAGCGCATCTGCCCTTCGTCAAGGGCCAGGCGCAGGTCTCGCAGCAGTGAGGACCGGTTGTTGATGTCGTCCTGCAAGCTGGGGTCGAAAAAGCGCAAGCGGTTACGCCCAGCCTCTTTGGCCTTGTAGAGAGCGAGATCGGCCTGCTTGAGCAATTCTTCCGGGTCGTCCTGTGTGCCCCGAAACAGCACCACGCCGATGCTGGGAGTGCTGGTCACGCGTTCGCCATGCAGCTCGTAAGGGCTGGCCAGGGTCTCGCGGATCTTTTCGCCCACGTCGCCCGCGTGCGCGGTGGCGCTGTCCAGGCCACCGCCGAGGTCGTCCAGCAACACGACAAATTCATCGCCACCGAGACGAGCCACCGTATCCGCTTGCCGCACCGACGTTCGCAGACGCTCTGCCACCTGGCGCAACAACTCGTCACCCTGCGCGTGACCCAGGGTGTCATTGATTTCCTTGAAATGGTCCAGATCCATCAACATCAAGGCGCCGTGGTGCTTTTCCCGCTCGGCGCGAACAATCGCCTGACGGACCCGCTCGCTCATCAGGCGGCGGTTGGGCAAGCCTGTCAGTGCGTCGTGAAAGGCCATGCGCTGGGCTTCCTGTTCGGCTTCTTTGCGCTTGGTGATGTCCGCGCGGATGGCGATGTACTGCTCGGAAATCCCGTCCTTGCCCACAAAGGGAACGATGGTTGTATAGACCCAGTACAACGAGCCATCTTTGGCGCG
>JAUYSB010000157.1 GCA_030696525.1 Hydrogenophaga sp.
GCATCGGCATGGTCGAGAACCTGATCTCCGAGCACAACATCACCGACCTGGCCGACCTGATGAAGGTCAGCGAAAAACTGCCGCCGGTGCTGATGCGCGAGTACCGCGACCAGAACGAGCTGATGGCGGTGTTCACGCGGCCGGCCGCACGCAGCGCCCTGGGCGTGGCCGATTTCGACTTTGTGCACGACGAGGTGCAGGTCTTGTGTGCCCTGTTGCGCGAAGCGGTGGCGCGCCGGGAGCCTGGCGTCAACGTGCTGCTGTACGGCCCGCCCGGCACCGGCAAAACCGAACTCGCGCGTGTGGTGGCGCTGGCCGCCGGGCTGGAGCTGTTCGAGGTGGAGTACGCCGACCGCGACGGCCATTCGCTCAGCGGGCGCGACCGCTACCGCTCGCTGCAGATCGCGCAGGTCTTCCTCAAGGGCACGGCGCGCTCGGCCCTGCTGTTCGACGAGGTGGAGGACGTGTTTCCGCCCATCACCAGCGAAGCCGCGCAGCTGTTGGCGCGCGCCGAGCAGGTGAGCGCCGCGCACAGCGCCAGCATCAGCGGCAAGGCCTGGGTCAACCAGATCCTGGAAAGCAACCCGGTGCCCACGCTGTGGGTGACCAACCGCATCGAGCAGATCGACCCGGCCTTCCGGCGCCGCTTTGCCTACCACCTCGAACTCACCTCGCCGCCGCCCGGTGCGCGCGAGCAGCTGGTGCGCAAGACGCTGGAAGGCGTGGCGGTGTCGGACGCTTTGGTGGCGCGCCTGACCGAACGCAAAGGCCTCACGCCGGCACAGATACGCACGGCGGTGCGTTTTGCCGAGCTGGTGCGCACCGAGCGCTCGGACCAGCCCGAACTGCAGACCGAGGCCTTGATCGAGCGCCAGCTGCGCCACGCCGACCACGCCCTGGGCCGGCGCGGCGAGGCGGCGGGCCGGCCGTGTGTCACGCAATACGACCTCGACATGCTCAACGTCGAGTCGCGCTTCGACATCCCGCGCATCGTGGCCGCGCTCAAGGCGCGGGGCCACGGCACCCTGTGTTTTCACGGTGCGCCCGGCACCGGCAAAACGGCCCTGGCCGAACACATCGCGCGCGCGCTGGAGCGCCCGCTGCTGATCAAGCAGGCCAGCGACATCATGAGCAAGTTTGTGGGCGAAACCGAGCAGCAGATGGCGGCGATGTTTGCCGAGGCGGAGGCCGAAAAAGCCGTGTTGCTGCTGGATGAAGCCGACAGCTTTCTGCAGGACCGGCGCGGCGCGCAGCGCACCTACGAGGTGACGGAAGTCAACGAGATGCTGCAGGGCATGGAGCGTTTTCGCGGCATCTTCGTCTGCACCACCAACCTGCTCGACAGCCTGGACCAGGCGGCGCTGCGCCGCTTCACCTTCAAGATCCAGTTCAGGCCGCTGCGCGCCGATCAGCGCGAGCGCATGTTCGTGGTGGAAGCGCTGGGCGGGCGCGAGGCCGAACTCACCGCCACCCAGCGCGAGCGCCTGGCGCGCCTGAACGTGTTGTGCCCGGGCGACTTTGCCGCCGTCAAGCGCCAAGCCGAGATCCTGGCCACCGAGCTCGACCCGGAGGAATTCCTGGCCCAGCTTGAAGCCGAGCACCGCATCAAGCCGGAAGTGCGCGAATCGCGACCGGTGGGCTTTCTGGGTTGAGCTGACCGGGGCGTTGGCGGGGCTCCTGGGCCGCGTTGCCGCCGCCCTGGGACGGCAACACCATCAGAAAGTGGCAGCCCTGATCGGGCGCGGCCAGCGCGTGCAGCTCGCCCGCATGGCGCGCCACCACCGTGTGCGCCACCAGCAGCCCCAGGCCCAGCCCGTGGCCACGTGGGCCGCTGCCGCCCTTGCCGCGCGGGCGCACCCAGGTATGGGTGTCCAGCGCATGCATCAGATCGGCCAGGGCCTGGGCGTCCATGCCCGAGCCGTGGTCGCGCACCGACCAGACCACCTGCTGCGCCTGGCTGTCGCGGGCCACACACACCTCCACCCGGCCGCCGGGTTCGCTGTGGCGCAGCGCGTTGCCCAGCATGTTGACCATGGCGCGGGTCAGCAGTTCGGGGTCGCCGTGGATGGCGCAGACGTCGTCCGAGGTGCCGCGCTGCACGATCTTGACCTGCGCGGTCTGGGCCTGTGGCCAGCAGCGTTCCACCGCCTCCTGGGCCAGCTGCTCCAGCGTGCAGTGCTGGCGTTTCAGGCTGTCGGATTCGGCGCGCAGCAGGTCCACAAACCCTTCGGCCAGGCGCAGCGTGCGGTCCACCTGCAGCCGTATGCCACCATAAAAGCGCTCGTCGGTCATGCCTTCCACGCCGTGTTCGCGCAGCTCCAGCAGGCTCAGGATGTTGGACTGGGGCGCGCGCAGATCGTGTGACAGAAAGGCCAGCCAGCGGTCGCGCTGCTGCTGCATGCGGCGCTGGATCTGGTGTTGTGCCTCCAGGCGCTCCAGCGTCTGGTCCAGCGCCTCGACCTTGACCAGTTGCGGGCGCTCCATGGGCTGCGGCGCCAGCGGCCGCTCACGCGGATCGGCGTCGCTGGGCATCTGGGCCAGCACCTTGTCCAGCCGCTCGATGCGATGCGAGAACAGGTCCGACAAGGCCCGGGAACGCCGCCAACTCCACACCAGCATGAACAGCAGCATGCCGGCCAGCGGTGTGGCCACCGGCAACCACCAGCCCAGCCGCAGCAGGGCGTAGGCGCTGAGCGCGGTGGTGGCCAGCGACATGCCCATCACCACCTGGGCGGCGTGTTCCGGGCGGCGCAGGCACAGCCACACCGTCAGCCACAGGGGCAGCGCGGCCCACAGCAGCGCGCCGGCATCGGCCAGGTGGCGCACCGGCTGCCCGTGCTGCAGGTTGGCCAACACCTGGGCGTAGGCGTCGGGCGGGGGCAAGGTGTGGGTGCTGGTGCCCACGCGCACCAGCAGGGGCGGCCCGGCCTGCGTGCTGGCCCGTGGGCCCACCACCACCAGCTTGTTGCGCAAGGCGTCCGCCGGCACGCGGCCCAGCAACACGTCGGCGTAGGTCCACACCGGCGGCCCCTGGCCGGCGGGGCGCCAGCGCAGGTAGAGCGCGTCGGGCCAACCGCCCGCCGGGGCCGGCTGGCCCAGGGCACGCAGGGCGGGGTGGTCCTGCGGTCCGTTCGGACCCGGCAGCTGCGGCCGCATGTGCCGCACGATGCCGTCGCGGTCGACAGGCAGGCCGGCGACGTCCGGCAGGAAGTCGGTGTCGAGCAGCACGGCGCGCGGTGTGTGGGCGGCCAGCAGGCGCTGCAGCTCCTGGCGGCGCATGGGCAGGGCCGCGCAGTGGGTCATGCTGGGGGGGCAGGGCTCGTCAAGCGCGATCACCACCACCTCGCTCCAGGCCGGGGGCGCTGTGCGCGCCAGCCAGTCGTCGTGCACCAGCGCGTTGGCGTGCCACAGGCCGCTCTGGGTGGCCAGCCAGCCCACCAGCAGGGGCAGCACGGCCGCCGCCGCCAGGCATTCAAAGACGAAGCGACGCAGCGGTCCCAGCCGTGCTGAATCGGAGGCCCGCCGGCGCAGCCCGTCGGGCTGCGCACCCGAGCGGGCACCGTTGTTGTGTGTCATACCACTCCCTTGCCACGTGGTGCCGAGCGCCTCGTCGTCGGTCGTGGCCAACGCGGGCACCCTGTTCACCCGGGGTGCCGCCATTTTGCCCCAGGCCAGGGCAACCGACATCCTTTGTTAAGCCGGGGTGGCTTCAGCTGTCGATCGTGGCGCGCACCACGCGCAACACCTCGTCGCCGTAGGCCTGCAGCTTCTTGGCGCCCAGGCCACTGATGCCTTCGAGCTCGCTCAGCTGGGTGGGCTGGCGCTCGGCGATGGCGCGCAGGGTGGCGTCGTGGAAGATCACGTAGGCCGGCAGGTTGTGTTCGCGCGCCACCTCGCCCCGCCAGGCCTTGAGCGCGGCCAGGCAGTCGCGCCCGGCCAGGGTGAGCGGCGGGCCGCTGTCCAGGCGCTGCGCCTTGGCCTTGCGCCGTGAGCTGGGTTCGTCCACCGTGGTCTTGACCCGCACCGTGGCCTCGCCTTTGAGGATCGGTTTGGCGGCGTCGGTCAGGCGCAGGGTGTTGTAGTGCTCGGCGTCCACCCACACCGCTTCGCGCGCGATGAGCTGGCGCAGCAGGCCGCGCCACTGGGTTTCGCTCCAGTCGGCGCCGATGCCGAAGGTGCTCAAGCTGTTGTGGCCGTGTTGCGCCACCTTGTCGGTGGCCTTGCCGCGCAGGATGTCCATGATGTGCCCGGCGCCAAAGGCCGTGCCGCTGGCCTGCTGCACGCGGTAGATGCACGAAAGCAGCTTGCGCGCGGCGTCGGTCGCATCCGTGGTCTCCGGAGGGTGTTGGCAGTTGTCGCAGTTCCCACAGGGCGAGCTGTCTTCGCCGAAGTAGCGCAGCAGCTGCACGCGTCGGCATTCGGTCGATTCGGCCAGGGTCAGCAGCGCATCGAGTTTGCTGCGCAGCACCTGTTTGAAGGCGTCAGCCGCCGGGCTTTCGTCGATCATGCGGCGCTGGTTCACCACGTCCTGCAGGCCGTAGAGCATCCAGGCATTGGCGGGCTCGCCGTCGCGGCCGGCGCGGCCGGTTTCCTGGTAGTAGCCCTCGATGTTCTTGGGGCTGTCCAGGTGGGCCACAAAACGCACGTCGGGTTTGTCTATGCCCATGCCAAAGGCCACGGTGGCCACCATGATCACGCCCTCTTCGCGCAGGAAGCGGTTCTGGTGGGCCTGGCGCACCGGGCCGTCCAGCCCGGCGTGGTAAGGCAGGGCCTTGAGGCCGGCGTCTTCCAGCTTGTGCGCCACTTCCTCCACCCGCTTGCGCGACTGGCAATAGACGATGCCGGCGTCGTGCCCGCTGCTGCCGCTGTGCTCGCGTTCGATGAAACGCAGCAGCTGGTTGAAGCCGTCCTTCTTCTCGACGATGGCGTAGCGGATGTTGGGGCGGTCAAAGCTGCTGACGAAGGTGCGTGCGTCTTCGAGCTGCAGGTGGGTCACCATGTCGGCGCGCGTCGGCGCGTCGGCGGTGGCGGTGAGGGCCACACGCGGCACGCCGGCGTAGCGCTCGTGCAGCAGCGACAAGGCCCGGTACTCGGGCCGGAAGTCGTGCCCCCACTGGCTCACGCAGTGGGCTTCGTCGATGGCGAACAGGCTGAGCTGGTGGCGCTGGTGCAGGGTGTCGAGCAGGGCCAGGAAACGCGGCGTGTTCAGGCGCTCGGGCGCGGCGTAGAGCAGCGTGATCTCGCCTTGCAGCAGGCGCCGCTCGATGCGCGAGGCGTCGTCGGCGCTGAGGCTGGAATTGAGGAACTCGGCGTCCACCCCGGCCTCGTGCAGCGCGCCCACCTGATCGTGCATGAGCGCGATCAGCGGCGACACCACCACCGCCACACCCAGGCCGGCGCGCGCGCGCGCGATGGCCGGCACCTGGTAACACAGGCTTTTGCCGCCGCCGGTGGGCATGAGCACCAGGGCGTCGCCGCCGCCACACACGTGTTCGATGATGGCCTGTTGCTGGCCGCGAAAGCTGTCGTAGCCAAAAACCTCGCGCAGGATGCCGTGCGCGGCCAGCGCCGGGCTGGCCAGGGAGTCCAACACTACATCTGCTCCCAGGGCAGGCCGTCGAAGCGCCAGCCGTTGAGGGTGGAGCGCTTGAAGTGCTCGTCGAGCTCGCCTTCGAAGCCGTGCAGGATGTTGACCACGTCGGTGAAGCCCGCGGCTTCCAGCGCCTGGCCGGCTTCGACCGTGCGTTTGCCGCTGCGGCAGATCAGCAGCACGGGGCGCACCTTGTCTCCCGCTTCTTCCTGCACCAGGCGCACAAAACGCGCCGGGTCGGGCAACAGGTCGGGGTACTCGTACCAGGGGATGTTGACCACACCGGGCGGGCGGCCGACGTAGAGCGACTCGATTTCCATGCGCACGTCCACGAACAGCGGCGCGGTCTCGGGCGGCTCCGCGCGGTGCGCCTCAAGCAGCGCCCAGGCTTCGGTCGGCAACAGGTGTTTCATGGGGCCGTATTGTCGCCTCAGCGTCCGCTGCGCCCCACATCACGATCCAGGTAGCGCTTGCGCCAGAACACCAGCACCAGGCCCACCGCCACCCCCCCCATTGCGCCCATGGCCCACCAGAAGCCGCGCTGGCTGTGCAGCAGGGGGATGCTGTCGAAGTTCATGCCGAAGATGCCGGTGATGAGGTTGAGCGGCAGGAAGATGGCGGTCAGCGCGGTGAGCGTGCGCATGATGTCGTTGGTGCGGTTGCCCTGCACGCTGAAGTGCATCTGCACCGTGGTCTCGGCGTTGTGTTCGAGCCGGCGCACGTGGTGCACCACCCGCTCGATGTGTTCGATCACATCGCGCGCACGCAGCTTGAGCAGCTCCTGCTCGCGTTTGGCGGCCTTGTCGTTCGGCGGCTCCAGCCCGGTCATCCAGCCCTGGATGGCGGTGCGCTGGTCTTCGCAGATTTCATCGAGCTGGTGCAGCGCCATGCGGGCCTGCAACAGCCGGTCCCACTGGTTGAAGCGGGTGCGCGGGTGCAGCAGTTCGGTCTGCCAGTGGTCGAGCTGGCGGCTGAGTTCGCGGCGCAGGTCGAGGTAGGCATCCACCATCACGCTGGTCAGGCGCAGCATGAGTTCGGCCGGGTGGTCGGGCAGGGTGCGGGCCAGCGCCGGCCGGTGGTCGGATGCGCCCGCCGCCAGCAGGCGCGTGGCCTGCTGCGCCAGCACGCCGCAGCCGCTGGGGTGCACGCTGAGCAGCACACGGTCGAACAGCACAAACCCGACCGGGCTGGTGTCGATGCGGCGCAGCACCGGCGGGCCGCCGCGTGCCGTACGTGCGGGTTCGGGGGTGGTGTCGCTGCCGTTGGCCGTGCCGGCCGCCGCCAGCCGGCGGAACACCAGCAGGTCGTAGCTGTCGGTGTAGTCGTGGCGCGAGGGCAGCTGGGCGTTGAGCAGGTCCGACACATGCAGGTCCACCAGCCCGGCGCCACACAGGGTCTGCAGGTGCTGTTGCCAGGTGGCGGTGTCGGTTTCCAGCTCGCCGCGCTCCAGCGCCAGCCAGAGGAAGCCGGTGTCGGGCAACACCACCGGGCAGGCGCCCAGTTCGCGCGCGCCACTGTGATCGATGGTGAAAGCGCGCATGGGCGGCTCAGCCCTGGCGCAGCAGGCGGGCGGCGTCGCGGGCGAAGTAGGTCAACACGCCGTCGGCGCCGGCGCGCTTGAAGGCCAGCAGGCTTTCCATCATCACGGCGTCGTGGTCCAGCCAGCCGTTTTGCGCGGCGGCCTTGAGCATGGCGTATTCGCCGCTCACCTGGTAGGCGAAGGTGGGCATGCCGAACTGGTCTTTCACGCGGCGCACCACGTCCAGGTAGGGCATGCCGGGTTTGACCATCACCATGTCGGCGCCTTCGGCGATGTCGAGCGCCACCACGCGCAACGCCTCGATGGTGTTGCCGGGATCCATCTGGTAGACCTTTTTGTCGGCCTTGCCCAGGTTGGCGGCCGAGCCCACGGCGTCGCGGAAGGGGCCGTAGAAGGCGCTGGCGTATTTGGCGCTGTAGGCCATGATGCGGGTGTGGACGTGGCCGGCGGCTTCCAGCGCCTGGCGGATGGCGCCCACACGCCCGTCCATCATGTCGCTGGGCGCCACGATATCGACGCCGGCCGCGGCCTGGGCCAGCGCCTGCTTGACCAGCACGGCGACGGTGACGTCGTTCATGATGTAGTTGTGCTCGTCGAGCAAGCCGTCCTGGCCGTGGCTGGTGTAGGGGTCCAGGGCCACGTCGGTCATCACGCCGAGCTGCGGAACGCGCTTTTTGAGTTCGGCCACCACACGCGGGATCAGGCCCTCGGGGTTGAAGGCCTCGCGCCCGTCGGGCGTCTTGAGGCTCTGGTCAATGACCGGGAACAGCGCCATCACGGGGATGCCCAGCGCCACACACTCTTCGGCCACCGGCAGCAGCAGGTCCAGGCTCAGGCGTTCCACACCGGGCATGGAGGCCACCGCTTCGCGCCGGCCCTGGCCGTCGAGCACGAACACCGGGTAGATCAGGTCGTGGGGGGTGAGCGCGTGTTCGCGCACCAGGTTGCGGGTGAAGGCATCGCGGCGCAGGCGGCGCGGGCGGGCGGCGGGGAATGGCGGCAGGGGCGGGGTGTTCATCCCGGTATTGTGGCAAACATGCGCTTCTGTACAGGGCGGCGTTACACTCGTTCGAGTCCCACCTCGACGCTGAAGACGCTCAACCATGGCCACCACACCGCCGGATGCCGCCGCCTCGTCGCCCGCCACGCCACCCGTTCCACTGGCGGCAAGCGCCAACGACAACTGGCGCATGGCCGAGCACTGGCCCGAGCTGGTGACGGCGCTGACCGACCAGTCCATTGAAACCGTCTCGTCCCTGGTGCGCGGGCTGGATCTGTTGCTGTCCAAGGGGCGGCTGACGCCGGCCGAATACAAGGTGCTGGCGATGCCGGCCGAGCGCCTCAAACACTGCGGCATCAGCGCCCAGCAGATCGTGCGGTTTCAAAGCGGTCGCGTGCGCCAGTCGCACGAAAAAATCGACCTCGCCTACCTGCTCGAATGTGTGCTGCAGGAGCGCAAAGGCGAGATGGCCATGCTGGGCGTCACGCTGCGCCGCCGGCTCAAGGCGGTGGACATCCTGATCGACCCCACGCTGGGCTTCAGCCTCACCAACGCCATGCTCGACTGGGGCCTGCCCTTTGGCTACCGCATCGACTGGCGGCTGGAGACCACCGGCGGCCAGGCGCGGCTGTGGATGAAGGTGTACAGCGGCGACCGCGTCATCCCCGGCAGCGCGGTGGTCGAAGACAACATCCACTGGCTGCTGCTGAGCCAGATCGCGGCCTCTGACGGTGCCGTGCGTCTGGAGCGCAGCCTGGCCAGCGATGGCGTGGAGCTGATCGCGCTGTTCCGGCGCACCGTGCAGGTGGCCGAGGAAGAGGTCAAGGTGGCCGCGGCGCAGGAAGTGCCGATGGACTCGGTGTTCAAGTCGGTCTCGGGCGCCTACGTGGTGGTGGTGTCGGGCGACGCCGCCTTGCGCAACGACGCCGTGTCCACGCTCAAACGACTGGGCATCGCGGTGGATGGTGTGGTGGACGCGATCCAGGCCCGCGAGGCCTTGCAAGGCCACGTGGCCCACCTGCTGGTGGTGGACACGGCGCACCACGCCGATGCCATCCACCTGCTGCAGGCGGAGTTGCTGTCCAAACAGCCACAGCTGCTGTTTGTGGAAATTGGCGCCTCCGACACCTCGCCCCATCCGCTACCGCCCACGCTGGAGGCCGCCACCACCCGCATCGCGCGCGACGAGGTGTCCACCCGGCTCGGCTCGGCCGTGATGTTTGCGCTGTCGCGGGTGATGTGAGGCCGTTGCGTCAGGCCTTGGGCCTGCGCTTTTCGTGCCGGTATTTCAGTGCCACCAGCGCCAGCGGCGCGAGGTGGAAAAACAGGTCGAAGATGTCGATGGGCTTGGTCAGCGTGCCCTGCGACAACATGCGCACCTTCTCCACCAGATGCGGCTCGGGCGTGATCGGCGCCACCACCATCCACACCGCCAGCAACAGCAGCCATTTCCAGGTGATGTGGTCCAGCCAGGCCATGTTCATGGCTCCTGGGGGCTGGTGGCCGCGCAGGCGGCACAGACACAGGCCACACCCTGCGCGGCGGCCGGCACGCGGGCCAGCAGCTCGGGCGTGAACTCCGCCGACACACACCAGCACGGCCCCTGCTTCACGCCGGTGTCGCGCTCAATTTCCATGGCGCAGCGGTTGGGCTGGCCACACAGGGGGCAGCGGGAGGGGTCGAAGGGGGTCTCGGTCATGGCCGGATTGTCGCCTGCGGGCGCCTGCACCCCAGCCTACACCCCTGCCGCTGCGCCGTCGCTGCGCGGATCGGCCGCGCCTTCGATCAGGCCGCTGGGGTGGCGCACCAGTGCGCCGGCGTGGCCCATGGTGTCGCTGAAAGCCTCGGCCAGCACCTCCACCTGGTGGCCCGCGGCGGCCAGCTGCGCCACCAGCGCAGGGTCGAAGCGGCTCTCCAGCTTCAGCGTGGTGCTCACATCGCCCCAGGTGCGGCCCAGCAGCCAGCGCGGCGCGCTCACGGCCTGCTGCAGCGGCTGGCCAAAGCGGGCGTAGCGCGTGAACACCGCCGCCTGGGTTTGCGGCTGGCCTTCGCCGCCCATGGTGCCGTAGGGCATGACGCGGCCGTCGTCGAACACGGCCAGCGACGGGTTGAGCGTGTGGAAGGGTTTGCGCCCAGGCTCCAGCGTGTTGAGTGCGCGCGGGTCGAGCGAGAAGCTGGTGCCCCGGTTCTGCCAGCACACGCCCAGGTCTTTGAGCACCACACCCGAACCGAACTCCCAGTACACGCTCTGGATGAAGCTCACTGCCCGGCCCTGGGCGTCGATGCAGCCCATCCAGATCGTGTCGCCGGGCGCGGCGGTGTCGGGCCAGGGCAGCGCGGTCTGCGGGTCGATCTCCGCGGCCAGCGCGCCCAGCGCCTCGGTGGTCAGAAAGCTGCGCGGGTCGGCCGGCAGGCGACCCGGATCGGTGACCACCCGCTCGCGCACGCGGAAGGCGTGTTTGGTGGCTTCCACCAGGCCGTGCAGGTGGGCAAAGCCCTCGCCCTCGCGCACGCCCAGGCGGTCGAACAGGCCCAGGATCATCAGCGCCGACAGGCCTTGCGTGGGCGGCGGCAGGTTGTAGACCGTGCTGTCGTGCAGCCGCACGGCCAGCGGGTCGACGATCTGGGCACGGTAGGCGGCCAGGTCGGCGGTGCGCAGCGGGCTGCCCACGCGTTCGAGCTCAGCGCCCATGCGCCGGCCCAGTTCGCCGCGGTAGAAGTCGTCCAGCCCGCGCTCGGCCAGCTCGCTCAGGGTGCGGCCCAGCGCCGGCTGTTTGAGGATGTGGCCCACCGCCGGCGGCTGCCCGTTGACCAGGTAGGTGTCGGCAAAGCCGGGCGCGCCCTGCAGGCCGTCGAATTTCTGCGCCGTCAGCACCGACTGGCTGCGGGTCACGGCCACGCCGTTGCGCGCATGGCGTATGGCGTCGGCCAGCAGGCGCGGCAGCGGCAGGGCCGCGCCCCAGGGGGCGGCCACTTCCAGCGCCTTGGCCCAGCCGCCCACGGTGCCGGCCACGGTCAGCGCCGCGGTGGGGCCGCGCGAAGGAATGGCGTCCTGCCCGGCGTAGAAGTCGCGCGTGGCCAGGGCTGCCGAGCTGCCGCAGGCGTCGATGGCCACCGGCGCCTTGCCCGGCTCGTGGATCAGCCAGAAGCCGTCGCCGCCGATGGCGTTCATGTGCGGGTAGACCACGGCAATGGCCGCGGCGGCCGCCACCATGGCCTCGACCGCGTTGCCGCCTTCGCGCAGCACGTCGCGCCCGGCCTGCGCCGCCAGGTGGTGGGGCGCCACCAACATGCCGCCCAGGGCGGTGAGGGTTTGAATCATCCAGTGTCTCCCGTGAGGTCTTCAAAGAGCTTCGTTTTTACCAGCCAAAGCGGCGTTTTTCTGTCAGGCCATCACCAGCCGATGGCCTTGGGCAGCCAGAGCGCGATCTGCGGGAACAGGAACAGCAGCACGAGCGCGAGGAACTGCAGCCCGATGAAGGGCACCACGCCCTTGTAGATGTCCTTGATGTTGACCTCGGGTGGCGCCACGCCCTTGAGGTAGAACAACGCCCAGCCAAACGGTGGCGTGAGGAAGCTGGACTGCAGGTTCACCGTGATCAGCATCGCCAGCCACACCGGGTCCACGCCCAGGTTGATGAGGATGGGCAGGAACAGCGGCACCGCGATGTAGCTGATCTCGATCCACTCGACGAAGAAGCCGAGCACGAAGATGATGAGCATCATGAACCAGACGGCGGTGTTGACGCCGCCGGGCAGGGCTTCGAACATGCCCGCGATCAGGTCCTCGCCGTGCAGGCCGCGGAACGAGAGCGCGAACACCTGTGCGGTCATGAGGATGAACATCATCATGGCGGTGATCTTGCTGGTTTCCACTGCGGTGGCCTGGAGTGTCTTCCAGGTGAAGCGGCCCGACAGCGCCGTGATCAGCACCGCGCCCACCGCGCCCATGCTGGCCGCCTCGGTGGGCGCCGCAATGCCGCCCACGATGGACCCCAGCACCGCCACCACCAGCATCACCGGCGGCACCAGCACCTTGAAGAAGCGCACCCACAGCTGGCGGCGCGACACCGCGTCGCGTTCGGCGATTGGCAGGGGCGGCATGGTGCCCGGGCGCAGCCAGCCCATGATGACGAGGTAGACGATGTAGATGGCGGCCAGCAACATGCCCGGGCCGACGGCCGCGGCAAACAGGGTGCCCACCGAGAGCTGCATGATGTCGGACAGCAGGATGAGGATCAGGCTGGGCGGGATGATCTGGCCCAGCGTGCCCGAGGCGCAGATGACGCCGCAGGCCACGCTTTTGTCGTAGCCTCGCCGTATCAGCGTGGGCAGCGTCAGCAAACCCAGCGTGATGATGGTGGCGCCCACGATACCGGTGGTGGCACCCATGAGCACGCCGAACAGCACGATGCCGATGGCCATGCCACCCTTGAGGCCGCCGGCGATGTGGCCCATGACGTCGAGCAGGTCGTCGGCCAGGCGCGATTTCTCCAGCATCACTCCCATGAAGACGAAC
Organism: Hydrogenophaga sp.; assembly: GCA_030696525.1. Classification (GTDB taxonomy): domain Bacteria; phylum Pseudomonadota; class Gammaproteobacteria; order Burkholderiales; family Burkholderiaceae_C; genus Hydrogenophaga. The sequence continues at coordinate 12,650 of JAUYSB010000157.1, forward strand.
AGCGGGATGGCCATCCACTGGTAGCCGCTGACGATGCCGTAGAAGCGCGCCGGCAGCAGGTTGAACAGCGTGGTGCCAAAGCCCAGCCAGCCGAACACGAAGCCGGTGACGGCCAGGCTGATGGCCACCGGGATGCCGATCATCAGCAGGGCAAAAAAGCCCACCAGCATGAAGACGGCGTAGGTGGACAACTCAAACATGGCGCTGCTCCCGGGTGCTGGCCAGCGGTGTGTCGAGCAGTCGCAGCAGCTGCGCGAGTTGCTGCAGCACCAGCAGGCCGTAGCCGAGCGGAATCAGCGACTTGACCAGCCAGCGCAGCGGGATGCCGCCCGGGTCGGGCGAGGCCTCGGCAATGGAGCGCGACTGCTCCACATAGCCCAGCGACAGCCAGATGAAGCCCACACTGACCACGATCAGCAGCAGCGCCGACACCACGTCGACCACCCGCTTGCCCAGCGGCGAGTAGCGCGCGTAGAACAGGTCCACGCGCACGTTCTCGCCGCGCTGCAGCGCGTGGCTCATGCCCAGGAGGATGAGGGCGGCCAGCAGGTGCCATTCCAGCTCCTGCGCCCAGACCGAACCGTAGCTGAAGCTGTAGCGCAGCAGCACGTTGGTGGCCACCAGGCCGATCATGACCAGCGCAATCCACGCGGTGAGCGCGCCGATGCGGTCGATCAAACCCTCAATCAAAGTGGCCAGGGGCCGCAGAACCTTGAGCATGACGCCGTTCCTTGAATCAGCCGCGGACCTTGATGTGGTACGCCTCTTCGCTGATCTCGCTCCAGCGGTCGTACTTGGCCTTGAAGGCCATGTAGGAGTCGTGCACCTTGCGGGTCAGCGGGTCCTTGATGGCCTCGGTCAGCACCTTGTCGGTCTCGGTCTTGAGCGCCTTGATCACCTCGTCGGGCAGCGGACGCGCGATCACGCCCTGGTTCTTGATCAGGTCTTCCATCGCGTCCGAGTTGGCCTTCTGGCACCAGCCCTCGCTGATCACGTTGCAGGCGGCCGAGGCGTTGCTGACGATGGCCTGCAGGTCCTTGGGCAGCTTCTCCCACGCGGCCTTGTTGATCAGCAGCTCCGACACCGTGGACGACTCGTGCCAGCCGGTGGTGTAGTAGAACTTGGCGGCTTTGTGCAGGCCCAGGCGGCGGTCCTGGAAGGGGCCCA
>JAUYSB010000158.1 GCA_030696525.1 Hydrogenophaga sp.
GACGACGGCCATGAAGTCACCACGTTGGGCCAGCCTGGCGAGATCGCCATCAAGGGCCCGCAGGTCATGGCCGGCTACTGGCAGCGCCCCGACGAAACCGCCAAGGTCATGACACCCGACGGCTACTTCAAGACCGGCGACGTCGGTGTGATGGACGAGCGCGGCTACTTCAAGATCGTGGACCGGAAAAAGGACATGGTGCTGGTCAGCGGCTTCAACGTCTACCCCAACGAGGTCGAAGACGTGGTGGCCAAGATGGACGGCGTGCTCGAATGTGCGGTGGTGGGCGTGCCCGACGACAAGTCGGGCGAGGCCGTCAAACTGGTCATCGTGAAGAAGAGCGATGCCCTGACCGAACAGATGGTGCGCGAGTACTGCAAGGCCAACCTCACCGGCTACAAGCAGCCCAAGGTGGTGGAGTTCCGCACCGAGCTGCCCAAGACGCCGGTGGGCAAAATCCTGCGCCGCGAATTGCGCGACAAGAAATAACAGCCAGCGTCTTTCGGCGCACAATGCAACCGCCTCCACCTGTTGGTCGAGGCGGTTTTTTCATGGAGACACCCCATGGCACAACACATTGCCATCGTCAGCGCCCTGCACGCCGAACTGGCCGAGGTGCTGGCGCTGATGCCCGACGAACACAAGCGCACGGTGGGCGGACGCACCTTCTGGAGCGGGCACCTGCACGGCCACGAGGTGGTGGCCACGCTCAGCGGCATGGGCAAGGTGGCAGCGGCCACCACCACCAGCCTGCTCATTGACCACTTCAAGGCCGAACAGGTCATCTTCACCGGCGTGGCCGGTGGCCTGGCGCTGGGCGTTGAAGTGGGCGACGTGGTGGTGGGCAACGGCTTCGTGCAGCACGACATGGATGTCTCGCCCCTGTTTCCGCGCTTCGAGCTGCCTGGCCAGGGCATCACCCGCGTGCCCGCCGATGGGGTGCTCACCCAGGTGCTCAAGGAAGCGGCCGAAGACGCCGTGACCTGGCTGCCCAATCTGCTCGATGCCGCGACGCTGGCCAGCCTGGGGCTGCACCGGCCGTCGGTGCACCAGGGGCTGATCGTCAGCGGCGACCGCTTCGTGTCGAGCAACACCGAATGTTTGGCCCTGCGCGAGGCCTTGCCCGAGGCGCTGGCGGTGGACATGGAAAGTGCGGCCGTGGCCCAGGTGTGCCGCGATTTTGGTGTGGGTTTTGGCGCGGTGCGCACCATCTCCGACCGGGCCGACAACGAGGCCCATGTGGACTTCCCGAAATTTCTGGAGCAGGTGGCGCGGCACTACAGCGCGCGCATCATCCGCAAGGCGCTCAACCTGTTGTGAGGCTCAGCGCGATTTGCGCGAGGCTGAAGCCGACACCGGCGTGAGTGCCTGGCGCAGCCGGTCTTCACGCGCCGGCACCTCGGCGCTGAGCGCGTCTTCCACATGGCCGATGTGGGCCAGCATGCGCTCGCGCGCCAGGGGCAGATTGCCCACCTCCAGCGCCTCGACAATGGCCGCGTGTTCGTCGCAGGACTGCCGCGCATCGTGCGTGGACTGGTAGAGCGTGGCCGCCAGCGTGGTGCGCGCGGTCAGGTCGCGCAGCACGTCGCACAACAAACGGTGACCCAGGTTTTCGGCCAGGCAGACGTGGAAGTCGGCCAGCAGAAAGGCGCGGGTGGCGTTGTTGGTGCCCTGGATGGCCTGCCGTTCCTGATCGATGTGCCGGCGCAGCGCCAGCGCCACCGATTGCAAGGATCGGCCCTCGGCGGGCGCCGCCTCGGGCTGGCTCAGGATGCCGGCCTCCACGATGCGCCGCGCGGCAAAGGCGTCGCGGGCTTCGTCCACCGAAGGCTCCACCACGTACCAGCCGCGGCGCGGCCGCACCTCCACAAAACCCCGGGCCTGCAGCTGCATCAAGGCCTCGCGCACCATGGTGCGGCTGACCTCGAACAGGTCGGCCAGTTCCTGCTCACCCAGCCGCGCACCGGGTGCGAGCTGCTGGGCAAGGATGGATTCGACAACGCGGTGGGCGATTTCGTTCTGGGTCGTCATGAGCGTTGAACTGTAACCCTTGCGCCACGCCCCGCTTCAGTCCAGCACCGGGCGCTCGCGGCCGTCCAGCACCGCGTGCGCCTTCTCGCGGTCGATGTCTCCCTCCCAGGCCGCCACCACCACCGTGGCCACGCAGTTGCCGATCAGGTTGCCCAGCGCGCGGGCGATGCCCATGAACCAGTCGACCGACAAGACCAGCACCAGACCGATGGCGGGGATGGCGGGAATGGCCTGCAGGGTGGCGGCCAGCACCACGATGGCCGAGCCCGGCACGCCGTGTGCGCCTTTGGACGTGACCAGCGAAATGGCCAGGATGGTCATCAGGTCGGTCATGGAGATGGGCGTGTTGGTGGCCTGCGCGATGAAAACCGCCGCCAGCGTGATGTAGATGGAGAAGGCGTCAAGGTTGAAGGAGTAGCCGGTGGGAATCACCAGGCCCACGGTCGAATCCTTGATGCCCATGCCGCGCAGCTTGGCCATGATCTGGGGCAACACGCTGTCCGAAGAGGTGGTGGCGAACACTACCGCCAGCTCTTCGCGCAGGTAGCGCAGCAGCTTGATGATGCTGAAGCCGGCCAAACGCATGATCAGGCCCAGGATGCCGAAGACAAAGAAGATGACGGCCACGTAGAACAGCACCACCAGCATGCCCAGTTGCTTGAGCGAGCCCAGGCCGTATTTGCCCACGGTGAAAGCGATGGCACCCAGCACGCCCAGCGGCGCCAGCTTGATGATGATGCCCATGATCTTGAACAGCACGTGCGAGAGCGTGTCGATGAAGTTGGCCACCGGCGCGCCACGTTCGCCCAACATGGCCAGCGCACAGCCGAACAGCACCGCGAACAACAGCACCTGCAGCACATCGCCGGTGGCAAAGGCCGCCACCACGGTGGTGGGGATGAGCTTCATCAGGAACTCCACCGTGCCGCCGCCGGTGAGTTTGTTGGCGTTGTCGACGTAGGCGCTCATGGCCTTGGCGTCCAGCGCGGCAGGGTCCACGTTCATGCCCACCCCGGGCTGGAACCAGAAGGCCAGCGCCAGGCCCAACAGCAGGGCGATGGTGGTGACCACCTCAAAGTACACCAGGGCCTTGACGCCCACACGGCCCACGCGCTTGAGGTCGCCCGCGCCGGCAATGCCATGCACCACCACGCAGAACACCAGCACCGGGATGATCATCTTGATGAGCTTGATGAAGCCATCGCCCAGCGGTTTGAGCTTGATCGCGAAATCGGGCACGGCAAAACCCAGCACCACACCCAGCAGCAGGGCCAGCAGCACCTGCCCGAACAAGGACTTGAAAAACTTCGGCATGACGTCTCCTTCCATTTCAGACATACAAAACTTGTATGCAAGAATGTAGGCAAGAAAACGCGTGGTTTTCTGAGGGGTTTCCCTAGGTCAGTCCGACCGTTGGTCGGCAAACGCCAGCACCGCCTCCAGCATGCGCTGCACCGTCGGCTGTATGCCGGCGGCCACCTCGGGCAGGTAGCCGAAGGGCGGCGTTTCCATCATGTAGGCCGCTTGCGTCATCTCCAGCTGGACGGCGTGCACACCCTGTGCCGGGTTGCCGTGCTGGCGCGTGATGTGGCCGCCCTTGAAACGCCCGTTGAGCACGGCGGTGTAGCCCTTCGCCTCGCGGCCGATGGCCAACAACTGCGCGGCCAGCGCGGGGTCGCAACTGGCGCCGTCGGCGGTGCCGAGGTTGAGGTCGGGCAGGCGGCCCTCGAAGAAGCGCGGCAACACCGAGCGGATGGAGTGCGCATCCCACAGCGCGGCCACGCCGTGCTGCGCCTTGAGGCGGGCCAGTTCTTGTGTGAGCTGCGCGTGGTAGGGGTGCCAGATGGCGTCGCGGCGCGCGGCGATCTCGGCTTCGGTGGGCAGGTCGGTTGGGTCGCGGTAGAGCGGCGTGTTGTCGAAGGTGTCCACCGGGCACAGGCCGGTCACGCTCTGGCCGGGGTAGAGGCTGGCGCCGTCGGGTGGGCGGTTGAGGTCGATGACGTAACGCGAATGGGTGGCCACCAGCACCGACGCGCCCAGCGCATCGGCGAAGTCGTACAGGCGCTCCAGGTGCCAGTCGGTGTCGGGCACGCCCTGGGCCTCGTCGGTCAGGCGCGCGGCCAGCGCGGGCGGCACAAAGGTGCCCACGTGGGGCATGGAAATCAGCAGCGGGCGCGTGCCCTGGCGGAAGCGGAAGGGCGGCTCGGTGGTGGTGAAAATCATGGGTGGGTGTTCTCCAGCAGTTGGCGGCGGGCGGTGTTGAAGCCGGCACGTACGGCGTGGTTCAGCGCATGCTGGCCGGCCAGCACGCGGGCCTGGCCACCCACCCACACCTGGGCAACGGCCGACTGGCGGTGGCTGGCGAACACGTGGGCCGACAACATGGCGTCGGGGCTGGGCAAACCTTGCAGCAGCGGGTGCTCGGCGTCCAACACCACCAGATCGGCCTGCTGGCCCAGGGCCAGGCCAGCCACGGCGCGGCCGCTGGCCTGGGCGCCACCGGCGACGGCATCGAGTGTCATGGCGGTGGCCACGTAGGCATGGCTGTCGCCAGCCAGCACATTGCGCTGCCGTGTGGCCAGGCGCTGGCTGTACTCCAGCATCAGCAGTTCCTCGGCGGCGTTGACGGTGGCGTGGCTGTCCGAACCCACGCCCCAGCGGCCACGGGCGGCGCGCCACTGCGCCATGTCGAACATGCCGTCGCCCAGGTTGGCTTCGGTGGTGGGGCACAGGCCGGCCACGGCACCGCTATGTGCGGCGCGGCGGTACTCGTCGGCGTCCATGTGGGTGGCGTGCACCAGGCACCAGCGCGCGTCCACCGGCGCGTGGTCCAGCAGCCATTGCACGGGGCGCTGGCCGCTCCAGGCCAGGCAGGCGTCGACCTCGCCGGTCTGTTCGGCGATGTGGATGTGGATGGGTGCGGTGGCGTCGAGTGCGGTGAGGCCGGCGATGGCTTCGCCCAGCGCATCGGGCGGCACGGCGCGCAGCGAATGGGGCGCCAGGCCCAGGCGCGCACCTTGCGCCTCGCACAAGGGCTTGAGCGACTGCAACAGCGCCAGCATGTTGTCGGTGCGGCGGATGAAGCGGCGCTGCCCGGCGTTGGGCGGCATGCCACCAAAACCGCTGGTCTGGTACAGCACCGGCAACAGCGTGAGGCCGATGCCGGCGTTCTGTGCGGCGCGCAGCAGGCACAGCGAGAGCTCGCGGTCGTCGGCATACGGCCGGCCATCGGCCTCGTGGTGGAGGTAGTGGAACTCGCACACGCTGGTGTAACCGGCCTCCAGCATCTCCACGTACAGGCCGGTGGCGATGGCTTCAAGCTGCGCGGGCGCAATCGTGCCGGCAAAACGGTACATCAGCTCGCGCCAGCTCCAGAAGCTGTCTTGGGCGGCCCCGCGGTATTCCGTCAACCCGCCCATGGCGCGCTGAAAGGCGTGCGAATGCAGGTTGGGCAGGCCGGGCAACACCGGGCCGGGTGCGCGTGGTGTGCCGGCGGGTGCCTCTGAGCCGGGTGTGACGGCGCTGAGCACGCCGTTGGCGCTCCATTGCAACAGCACATCGCGCGCCCAGCCCGTGGGCAGCAGCGCGTGTTCGGCAAACAGGGTGTGGGTCATGGATGTGACGCGATGCGCCCTTGGCGCACCACGGTGGGTTGGGGGTGTTGGCCCAGCCAGTAGGCCAGTTCTGCCACCTCTTGCACCGGCCACAACACGAAGTTGGCGGGCTGGCCCACGGCGATCTGACCATGGCTGGCTTGCAGGCCCAGCGCGCGCGCAGCAACGCGGGTGACGCCGGCCACCGCCTCGGGCACCGTCAGGCGGAACAGCGTGCAGGCCATGTTGAGCATGAGCAGCAGGCTCAGGGTGGGCGAGGTGCCGGGGTTGTGGTCGGTGGACACGGCCATGGGCACGCCGGCGGCGCGCAGGGCCGCAATGGGTGGCAGGTGGGTGTCGCGCAGAAAGTAGTAGGCGCCGGGCAGCAGCACGGCCACGGTGCCGGCCGCCTTCATCGCGGCGATGCCCTGGTCGCTCAGGTGCTCAATGTGGTCGCACGACAGGGCGCCGTAGCGCGCGGCGAGTGCCGAGCCGCCCATGTCGGAGAGTTGTTCGGCGTGCAGCTTGACCGGCAGGCCCAAAGCCTGGGCGGCGCGGAACACCTGCTCGGTCTCGGCCAACGAAAAGCCGATGGTTTCGCAGAACACGTCCACCGCGTCGATCAGGCCTTCGCCGGCCAGCGTCGGCATCATCTCGTGGCAGACCAGATCGATGTAGGCCTGACTGCGGCCGGCGTATTCGGGTGGCAGGGCGTGGGCGCCCAGGAAGGTGGTGCGCACCGTCACGCCAAAGTGTTCGCCCAGCCGGCGCGCTACGCGCAGTTGGACGCGTTCGTGTTCGAGTGAAAGGCCGTAGCCGGATTTGATCTCGATGGCGCACACGCCCTCGGCCAGCAGGGCTTGCAGGCGCGGGGCGGTCAGCGCGAACAGCTCCTCTTCGCTCGCGGCGCGCGTGGCCCGCACGCTGGAGACGATGCCGCCGCCCGCGCGGGCCACTTCCTCGTACGTGGCACCGGCCAGGCGCATGGCGAATTCGTTGGCGCGCTGGCCGCCGTAGACCAGGTGGGTGTGGCAGTCGATCAGGCCGGGCGTGACGAGTGCGTTGCGGCCGTCGTGCTGCGGGGCGCGGGTGTGTTGGGCAGGCAGGGCGCTGTGTGTGCCCACCCAGGCCATTTGACCGCCGGCCACGACGAGGGCGGCATCTTCCACGGCGGCCGATCCTTCGCCCAAAGCCTCGGGCGCCAGACGCAGGTTCGTCCACACGCCGTCGGCGTTGGGCAAGGTGTTGAAGTCGCTCATGGGGTCACCTGGTGGATGGCCACGGCCAGCAAGGCCGCGTCGGCTTCAGCGCAGGACAGGGACCAGGTCAGCGGCGCGTCGCACCACCACAGCCCCTGCCCCGGCGCCAGTGTCTCGGTGCCCGCCGTCCACGTGCCGCGCAGCGCCATCAGCAGGCCGGCCGGTGCGGCCGTGGTGGTGTCGCCCCGGCACACCCACACCCCGGCGCGGCACGCCGCGCGGCGGGTCATCACGTTGAAATCGTGGCAGTCGCCGTCCAGCAGCGTGCCCACCACCGGCGCCTCGCCCACAAAGGCGAAGGGCACAAGTGGCGTGTCCAGCGCGTGGTCGAAGGCGCCATCGGTGCTCTGCAGCCGCACGCCAGCACCTTCCAGCAGGGTGATCACGCGGTCCACACCCGCGAAGGCCGAGAACGGTCCGCTCCTTTCGATGTGGGCGATGCTCACCCGCCAGTCGAAGCGGTCCATGCCCGTGCCGGGTGGCTGGCACACGATTTCGCGTGTGACGCCGCCGCCGTTTTTCCACGGCGTGGCGCTCAGGGTGTCGCGGTTGAAGCGGTGGATGGGCATCGCGAAATCAGCGGATCATGGGCAGCTTGAGGCCTTGTTTCTTGGCGGTCTCAATCGCGAGATCGTAGCCCGCATCGGCGTGCCGCATCACGCCCGAGCCGCAGTCGTTGACCAGCACACGCGCCAGACGCTCGGCAGCGGCGTCGGTGCCGTCGGCCACGATGACCATGCCCGAGTGCTGCGAGTAACCCATGCCCACGCCACCACCGTGGTGCAGGCTGACCCAGCTCGCGCCGCCCGCTGTATTGAGCAAGGCGTTGAGCAGCGGCCAGTCGCTCACGGCGTCGGTGCCGTCTTTCATGGCTTCGGTCTCGCGGTTGGGGCTGGCCACCGAGCCGGTGTCCAGGTGGTCGCGGCCGATCACGATGGGGGCTTTGAGCTCGCCGTTTTTCACCATCTCGTTGAAGGCCAGGCCGGCCAGGTGGCGTTCGCCCAGGCCCAGCCAGCAGATGCGCGCGGGCAGGCCCTGGAAGGCGATGCGCTCCCGCGCCATGTCCAGCCAGCGGTGGGTGTGTTTGTTGTTCGGGAACAGTTCCTTGATCTTGGCGTCGGTCTTGTAGATGTCTTCCGGATCACCCGAGAGCGCCACCCAGCGGAACGGACCCTTGCCTTCGCAGAACAGCGGGCGGATGTAGGCGGGCACAAAACCGGGGAAGTCGAAGGCATTCTTCACACCCTGGTCAAACGCCACCTGGCGGACGTTGTTGCCGTAGTCCACCGTGGGTATGCCCATGGCCTGGAAATCCAGCATGGCTAACACGTGTTGCGCGCAACCCTTGGCGGCTTCGTCGGTCAGGCGCTTGTGCTGGGCCGGGTCTTTCTGCGCGGCCTTCCACTGCGCCACGGTCCAGCCCACCGGCAGGTAGCCGTTGATGAGGTCGTGGGCCGAGGTCTGGTCGGTCACGAGGTCGGGTTTGATGCCACCGGCCTGCGCGCGCTTGACCAGCTCGGGCAGCACCTCGGCGGCGTTGCCCAGCAGGGCGATGGACACGGCTTCTTTTTTGGCCGTGTGTTCCTGGATCAGCTCGAGCGCGTGGTCAATGTCGCGTGCTTGCTTGTCCACATAACGGGTGCGCAGGCGGAAGTCGATGCTGCTTTGCTGGCACTCGATGTTGAGCGACACGGCACCGGCCAAGGTGGCGGCCAGCGGCTGGGCGCCGCCCATGCCGCCCAGGCCGGCGGTGAGGATCCACTTGCCCGACAGGTCGTTGTTGTAGTGCTGGCGGCCGGCTTCGACAAAGGTCTCGAAGGTGCCTTGCACGATGCCCTGGCTGCCGATGTAGATCCAGCTGCCGGCGGTCATCTGGCCGTACATGAACAGGCCCTTGCGGTCGAGTTCGTTGAAGTGTTCCCAGTTGGCCCACTTGGGCACCAGGTTGGAGTTGGCGATCAGCACGCGCGGGGCGTTGCTGTGGGTCTTGAACACGCCCACCGGCTTGCCGGACTGCACCAGCAGTGACTCGTCGTCGTTCAGGTCTTTGAGCGAGGCGAGGATCTGGTCGAAGCAGGCCCAGTCGCGCGCGGCGCGGCCAATGCCGCCGTACACCACCAGGTGCTGCGGGTTCTCGGCCACCTCGGGGTCGAGGTTGTTCTGGATCATGCGGTAGGCCGCTTCGGCAATCCAGTTCTTGCAGGTGAGCGTGCTGCCGCGCGGGGCGCGGATGACGCGGCTGGGGTCGAGGCGGGGATCGGTATTGGTGGTCATGGTCGGCTCCTTGGGGTGATTCGGTGTTCAGGCCAGGTCAAGCGATCTCGGGCAATGTGCTGTGGCGGGCGGCTTCCACCAGCGCGCCGCTGCGCACCATCTGGATGGCGGCCTGCATGTCGGGCTGGATGTGGCGGTCGTCGCTCAGGTGCGGCACCTGGGCGCGCAGCAAGGCGTGCACGGCGGCCAGTGGCGCGCTGGTGGCCAGCGGCGCGTGGAAGTCGCAGCCCTGGGCGGCGCACAGCCATTCGATGGCGATGACGGCCATGGCGTTCTCGGCCATGGGCAGCAGGCGGCGCGCGCCGTGTGCGGCCATGGAGACGTGGTCTTCCTGGTTGGCCGAGGTGGGGATGGAATCGACGCTGGCCGGGTAGGCGCGCTGCTTGTTTTCGGACACCAGGGCGGCGGCCGTCACCTGCGGGATCATGAAGCCCGAATTGAGGCCGGGCTTGGGGCACAAAAAGGCCGGCAGACCCGAGAGCGCCGGGTCCACCAGCATGGCAATGCGGCGCTCGGACAGCGAGCCGACTTCGCAAATGGCCATGGCAATCATGTCGGCCGCGAAGGCCACCGGCTCGGCGTGGAAGTTGCCGCCCGAGAGGGCCTCGCCGCCGTTGTCGGCACTGAAAATCAGCGGGTTGTCCGACACGCCATTGGCCTCGGTTGCCAGCAGCGATGCCGCGTGGTGCAACACGTCCAGGCAGGCGCCCATGACCTGCGGCTGGCAGCGCAGGCAATACGGGTCCTGCACACGCTCATCGCCCTTGAGGTGCGAGGCGCGGATGGCGCTGCCGGCCAGCAGTTGGCGCAGCGCCGCGGCGGTGGCGATCTGGCCCTTGTGTTTGCGCAGGGTGTGGATGCGCGGGTCGAAGGGTGCGTCCGAGCCCTTGGCGGCGTCGGTGGCCAGGGCACCGGTCAGCAGGGCCGACTGGAACAGGCGTTCGGCTTCGAACAAACCGGCCAGCGCGTTGGCGGTGGAGAACTGCGTGCCGTTGAGCAGGGCCAGGCCTTCCTTGGGGCCCAGGGTCACGGTGCCCAGGCCCACGCTGGCCAGGGCTTGGGTGGCGGGCAGGCGGCCGCTGGGCGTGTCGGCCTCGCCCACACCAATCATCACCGCGGTCATGTGCGAAAGCGGTGCCAGATCGCCCGACGCGCCCACCGAACCTTGCGCTGGCACCACTGGGATGACACCGCGCGCCAGCATGGCCTCCAGCAGCGCCAGCGTGGCCGGCCGTATGCCCGAAGCGCCCTGCGCCAGGCTAGCCAGCTTGAGCGCCATCATCAGGCGCGTGATGGCCACCGGGGTGGCCTCGCCCACGCCAGCGGCGTGCGACAGCACGATGTTGCGCTGCAGGGTTTCCAGGTCTTCGGCTTCGATGCGCACGCTGGCCAGCTTGCCAAAACCGGTGTTGATGCCATAGACCGGCTCACCCTTGGCGACGATGCGCTCCACCGTGGCGGCGCTGGCCGCCACGCCCGCCGCGCAGGCCTGATCGAGCTGCAGCGAGGCGCCACGGTAGATGGCGCGCCAAGTGGCCAGCGGCACCGCGCCGGGGGTCAGGGTGAAGGTTGGTTGGGACATTGTTTGCTCCTGTATATACAAGTTAGTATCAGTGGAAATGGGCGCCCGCGCAAGAGGGCAAATACAGAAAAACGATCAGTGGCAGGTCAGGTCGGTCAGGTCAAGTGCTCACCGCATTGCCGTCGGAGCGGTAGCGGCTGCCCAGGTGGTAACGCGTGGCGGGGTGCAGGCAGCGCACCAGGGTCACGGGCACACCGCGCGTCCAGGTGCGGCGGGTCAGCAGCAGGCAGGGCTGGTCCGGCGCCATGTGCAGTCGCGTGGCCTGCTCGGCGGTGGGCAGCACCGCGTCCACCACGTGTTCGATTTCGTCGAAGGGCACGGTGCGCACCAGGTACTCGGACGGCTGCAGCGCCTTGAAGTCCTGCCCCAGGTAGTCGGGCGCCACGCGCGGGTTCACGTAGCGGTCTTCCAGCTGGATGGGCAGGCCGTCTTCCAGGTGCACACACACCGAATGGAAGACCGATTCGCCGGTGCGTACATCCAGCGCGGCGGCGATCTCCAGCGAAGCGGCGACCCGTTCCACCACCAGCATGTCACAGCGGTAGTCGTGGCCCCGCTGGCGGATTTCGCTGGCCAGGTTGGCGATCTGCAGCAGCGTGCTCTGGGGCTTTTGTTCGGCCACAAAACTGCCCACGCCGGCCACGCGCACGATGCGGCCCTGCTCCACCAGCTCGCGCAGCGCGCGGTTGACCGTCATGCGCGACATGCCGAACTGGGCCACCAGCTCGTGCTCGGACGGCAGGCGGTCGCCCGCGCGCAGCGAGCCGTCCTGGATCTTGCGCGAGATGAAGTCCTTGACCTGCTGGAACAGCGCCACCGATGAGGCCGGGGCCGCCGTGTTGGCGGCGGCGTGGCGTTTGGCGCGGGCAGGATGAACGGCGGTGGAGCGGGGCATGGCCAGATTGTCAGTGTTCTGCCGATGCCATCGACTCGGCACGGATTTCTTCGGTCAGCCGCGCCTTGAGGTCCATGAACTCGGGCGAGGTCTTGATCGTGTAGTGCCGTGGGTGCGGGAAGTCCACCGCCAGCTCGGTCTTGATGCGGCCGGGCCGGGCGCTGAACACCGCCACGCGGTTGGCCATGAAGATGGCTTCGTCGATGTCGTGGGTGACAAAGAGCACGGTCTTCTGCGCCGACTCCCAGATGCCCAGCAGCAGCTCCTGCATCAGCACGCGGGTCTGGTTGTCCAGCGCACCAAAAGGCTCGTCGAGCAGCAGGATTTTGGGGTCGTTGGCCAGGGCGCGGGCAATCGCCGTGCGCTGCTGCATGCCGCCCGAGAGCTGCTTGGGGAAGTGCTGCTCGAAACCGCGCAGGCCCACCTTGGCGATGAAGTAGTCGGCGCGTTCCTTTTGCAAGGCTTCGGGCAAGCCCCGTTCGCGCAGGCCGAAGCGGATGTTCTGCTCGATGGTCAGCCAGGGGAACAGCGTGTAGCTCTGGAACACCATGCCGCGGTCGGCGCCGGGGCCGTCCACCGGCTGGCCGTCCAGCAACACGCGGCCTGTGCTGGGGTGGTCCAGGCCGGCCACGATGCGCAGCAGGGTGGATTTGCCGCAGCCCGAGGGGCCGAGGATGGTGACGAAGTCGTTTTCGCGCACCTCGAAATCGACTGGCGTGAGCGCTTGGGTTTTGGCGCCCTTGGGGCTGGTGAAGACGCGCGAGACGCCCTGGATGGAAAGTTTGTTGGTCACAGCGAACTCCACGCAAACAGGCGGCGGTTCAGGGCCTTGAAGGCGAAGTCGGACACCAGGCCGATGAGGCCGATGACGATGATGCCGAAGATGATCTGCCCGGTGTTGAGCAGCGCCTGGCTGTCGGTGATCATGTGGCCGATGCCGGAGGACGAACCGATCAGTTCGGCCACGATGACGTAGGTCCAGGCCCAGCCCAGCACCAGGCGCAGGGTCTCGGCGATGTCGGGTGCGGCACCGGGGATCAGCACGCGCTTGACGATGCCTTGGGGCGTGGCGCCCAGGGTGTAGGCGGCCTCCACCAGGTCCTTGCGCGCCGCGCCCACGGTCACGGCCACCATCAGCACGATCTGGAACACCGAGCCGATGAAGATGACCAGCAGCTTTTGCAGCTCGCCCAGGCCCGCCCACAGGATGAGCAGCGGGATGAAGGCCGAAGCCGGCAGGTAGCGGCAGAACGAGACGAAGGGCTCGAAGAACGCTTCCACGCCCTTGTGTGCGCCCATGGCGATGCCCAGCGGCACGGCCACCACGGCGGCCAGGATGAAGCCGCCGAACACCCGCCACACGGTCATGCCGATGTCGTGGATGAAGTTGTATTCGGTGAACAGCAACCAGCCTTCCTGGGCCATGGTGATGGGGCTGGCCAGGAAGGTGGGCGACACATAACCGCCCAGGGTGGCAAAGGCCCAGACGGCAAAAAAGGCGACGAAGAAGCCCAGGCCCAGCAGCCACTTGGCGCTGGCGCTGACGGGCTCCAGCGGGGCCAGGCCGCGCCGCCGGCGCGCGGCCGGGGCGGGTGGCACCGCCACGGCGGTGGTGCTGCTCATGACCTTCACTTGATGAAGCTGGTGTCAACCATCACGCCGAAGTCTTCCGGCAGCTTGCGGATGATGCCGGCCTCCAGCAGGATGGCGGCGGCGTCTTTCATGAACGCCTGCAGTTCACCGGCAAAAAACTTCTGGTTGGCGGCCTTGTCCTGCCAGCGCAGGAAGGCCGACGACTTGGCAAAGGCCTCGCCGCTTTGTTTGACGGCGGCACCCATGATCTCGTTGGCCTTGGCGGGCTCGGCCTTGATCATCTCCAGCGCGTCGAAGTAGGCGTTGGTCAGGGCCTGGGCGGCCTTGGGGTTGGCCTTGAGCCAGTCGGGCGCGCAACCCACGGTGTCCATCACCATGGGGTAGTCCAGCGTGGTGGCCATGATCTTGCCGGCCGCGGGGTTGGCGCGCACGGTGGACAGGTAGGGTTCGTAGGTCATGGCGGCGTCGTTCTGGCCGGCCACAAACGCCTGCGCCGATGCCTGGGGCGACAGGGTGACGGTCTTGACGTCCTTCATGCTCATGCCGTTTTTGCTCAGCATCCAGGCCAGGCCGAAGAAGGGCGCGGTGCCGGGCGCGTCCACGCCGATGGTCTTGCCCTTGAGGTCGGCAAAGTTCTTGATGTCGCCGCGTACCGCGATGCCGTCGGCGCCATAGGACTTGTCCATCTGGAAGATCTGCACGATGGGCACGCCGTTGGTGTTCCAGGCCACGTGGGTTTCCACTGTGGTGGCCGCGCACTGGATGGCCTTGGAGGCCAGCGCCAGGTGGCGGTCCTTCTGCGGAATCATCTTGATCTCGACGTCCAGGCCGTGTTTCTTGAAGATTCCAGCCTTGTCGGCCAGGGTCAGCGGGGCAAACCCGGTCCAGCCCGACATGCCCAGGGCGATCTTGGTGTCTTGTGCCACGGCGGCGGTGGACAGGGCGGCGGTGCAGGCCAGCAGGGCCGCGGATGTGACGAACGATGTGCGCATGATGAGCTTCCTTTTTGAAAATGAACCACCGCCGCAGCGGCAACCAGACCTTCGCTTGAACCCGGCTCCCCGTGGAGGGAAAGTTTACCTGTCTATACAAGAACTTGTAAACACAAAACCGGTGGCTGTTTGAGATGCCCCAAGGCGAAATCACAAAAAGCACCGGATTGGTGAATGGTGCCCCGGCTTGACGCAGGCCACATCCGGAGATGCACCAGCTTGTTGTATAGACAGATCTATGTTAACGAAGGTCAGACCTGTCCAGCACAACCCGTGCCAGGTCGGCTGTCGCGTCAAACGGGCGCAAGACGGGCGCGCAATTCGGTCTTGAGCACCTTGCCGTAGTTGTTCTTGGGCAGGCTGTCCACCAGCAGGTAACGCTTGGGCCGCTTGAAGCGCGCCATCTGGGTCAGGCAATGCTGGTCCAGCGTTTCGGGTGTGGACGCGGCGCCGGGCAGAGGCACCACAAAGGCCACCACCACCTCGCCCCATTCGGCGTCGGGCGCGCCGACCACCGCCACCTCGGCCACGCCGGGTGCGGTCAGCAGCACTTCCTCCACCTCGCGGGGGTAGATGTTGGAGCCGCCGCTGATGATGAGGTCCTTGCTGCGGTCCTTGAGTGTCAGGAAGCCGTCGGCGTCCAGGCAGCCCACATCGCCGGTGAGCAGCCAGCCGTCGCGGATGGCGGCGGCCGTGGCCTCGGGGTTGCGCCAGTAGCCGGCCATCACGCTGTCGCCGTGGACCAGCACCTCGCCGATCTCGCCGGTGGGCAGCTCGTGGCCTTGCGCGTCGGCCACGCGCACGCGCACCGGGGTCTGCGCCACACCCACCGAGGCCAGGCGCTCGCGGTGCCTGGGGTGGCCGGTGTCCGCAATGACCTGGCGCGACAGCGCCGTGCCCACCATGGGCGTTTCGCCCTGGCCGTAGATCTGCACAAAACGCGGCCCCATCACGCGCAGGGCGCGTTCGATGTCGGCCAGGTACATGGGCGCGCCGCCGTAGACGATGGTCTTGAAGGCGCGGGCAGCGTCCTCAGGCGTGAGGCCCGCGGCTTCGGCGTGGTCCACCAGGCGCTTGACGATGGTGGGCGCGGCAAAGGTGGAGAGGGGGCCGATCTGCTGGCCCAGCGCGAACAGCTCGGCCGGCTCCACGCCGCCCGAGGCTGGCACCACGTGGCGCGCGCCGGCCATGAGGTGTGGGATGGCGTAGATGCCGGCGCCGTGGGACATGGGGGCGCCATAGACGATGCTGTCGCTGGGCGCCACCGGGTCCACATCGATGCCGTAGGTCAGGCCCATGGTCATGAGGTTGCGGTGCGTGAGCATCACGCCCTTGGGCCGGCCGGTGGTGCCGCTGGTGTAGAACAGCCAGGCCAGGTCGTCGGGCGCACGCTCGGCCACCAGCACGGCAAAGGGGTCGGCCACCGGCGCCAGCAGCGTTTCGGCCTCGGCGGACTCGACGTCCACCTGGCGTTCCAGCCCGGCCAGTGGCTCGGGCGCCACATCGGCGGTGACAAAACCCCAGCGCGCCTGCGCGTTGTCCACGATCCACTCGGCCTCGCGCGGGTGCAGCTTGGCATTGACGGGCACCACCACCAGCCCGGCCCACCACGCGGCCCAAAGGACTTCGAGGTAACGCGGGTGGTTGCGCATGAACAGCAACACACGGTCGCCCGGCGCCAGGCCGGCGTCACGCAAGCGCTGCGCCAGCCCCGCCGAACGCGCGGCCCACTCGGCGTGGCTGGCCCAGTGCGCGCTGCCATAGAAAACAGCGGTGGCGTCGGGGTTCAGGCGCGCGTGGCGCAACAGCAGGTGGGCAAGTTGCAAGTCCGTCTCCGTGGTGTTTTACGCACCACTATAGACACCCACCCGCAGGCGCGAAGAGCCGCAAACCCAGGGCACCCGTGGATCCGGCTCCGCCGGTCCACTGGGTGCGCCCCCTTGAGGGGGGATTCGAGCTACACGCAGTGAGCGAGAAACGGGGGTGGTCCTATTTCAGCCAACCGCGTTTGCGGAAATACAGCATGGGTCCCACTGCAGAAGCGAGCATCAGCACCAGCGCCGCCGGGTAGCCCCATTGCTGGGTCAGCTCGGGCATGTGCTGGAAGTTCATGCCGTAGATGCTGGCGATCAGGGTGGGCGGCAGCAGCGCCACGCTGGCCACCGAGAAGATCTTGATGATCTTGTTCTGGTTGATGTTGATGAAACCGACCGTGGCATCCATCAGGAAGTTGATCTTGTCGAACAGGAAGGCGGTGTGGCTGTCCAGCGAGTCGAGGTCGCGCAGGATCTGGCGCGCGTCCTCGAACTGTTCGGCGCTGAGCATGCGGGTGCGCATCATGAAGCTGACC
>JAUYSB010000205.1 GCA_030696525.1 Hydrogenophaga sp.
AGGCGCAGGCCTTCCACATAGGGCCAGTCGAGCACACCCGAGCGCAAGCCAGGCATCTGCGCCTTGTCGGCCAGGGTCACAAACTCCACGTACTTGGCGCTGCCCAGCGGCTCCACTTTTTTGATCAGCTCGGCCACGGAATAGCCCACCCAAGGAATCACCATGGACCAGCCTTCGACGCAGCGCATGCGGTAAATGCGCTCTTCCATGGCGCTGAGCTTGAGCAGCTCGTCGATGCCGTAGGTCTTGGGCGTTTTCACCAGGCCTTCGACCTGCACCGTCCACGGCCGGGTCTTGAACTGTTTGGAATAGGCGGCAGGGTCCGACTTGTCGGTGCCGAACTCGTAGAAGTTGTTGTAGAGCGCCGCGTCGTCGTAGGCGGTGATGGCCTCCACGGTGGAAGCCCCCGCCACCGACGACTTGGCGCCCGGCAGCGGCGCCAGTTTGCCCGGCCGCGCCATCTGCGCGCGGGCATCGCGTGCGGCCCAGCCGGCCAGGCTCAAGGCACCAGCACCCGCCGCCATCTGAGCCAACCACTCGCGCCGCCGCAGGTAGGCAGCAGCGGGCGTGATTTCACTGGCGATGGGGTGCTCGAAGCCGTTGTCTCGGGTGCGAATCAGCATGGCGGTTCCTGTGGTGTGTTCGGGCATGGAGTGCCCGGCATTCTCACAAGTTCCGCAAGCCGGGCCCCAGCACCCGGCTCAAGACCCCACAGGGCTCAAAGTTCGCCGTAGCTGTGCAGGCCGCTGAGGAACATGTTCACGCCGAGGAAGGCGAAGGTGGTGACGGCCAGGCCGACCAGCGCCCACCAGGCGGCCACGGTGCCACGCAGGCCTTTCATGAGGCGCATGTGCAGCCAGGCGGCGTAGTTGAGCCACACGATCAGTGCCCAGGTTTCTTTCGGGTCCCAGCTCCAGTAACCGCCCCAGGCCTCGGCCGCCCACAGCGCGCCCAGCACGGTGGCGATGGTGAAGAAGGCGAAGCCCACCGCGATGGCCTTGTACATCACGTCGTCCAGCACCTCAAAGCTGGGCAGGCGCTCGGCGATGCGCTGGCGGCCCAGCATGATGGCGGCCACGATCAGCGCCGAGATGCCGAAGTACACAAACCAGTAGCTGCCACCCTTTTCCATCGAAGACTGGCGGAACACCAGAGGTTCAAGGCACAGCACCACGCCCAACACCCACAGCGGCGCGAGCTTGTACCAACGGGTTTCACCGGCGCTTTGTTTGATGAGGTAGGCGAAAGCCAGCATGGCGGCAATGGCAAAGGTGCCGTAGCCAATGAAGTTGGCCGGCACATGCAGCTTCATCCACCAGCTTTGCAGCGCGGGCACCAGGGGCTGGATTTCATGCGCCTCGCGCACCACCGTGTACCAGAGCAGAAAGCCCACGGCCGCACTCACCACCAACATCACGAAGGCGCCCATGCGGCGGGTGTCGTAGCGGTCTTCGTAGTAAAGGTAGAAGGCGGCCGTCATCCAGCAGAACAGGACGAACACTTCGTAGAGGTTGCTGACCGGGATGTGGCCCACATCGGGGCCGATGAGGTAGCTCTCGTACCAGCGCACCATGGTGCCCACCAGCGCCAGCGTGACGGCCACCCACGCCAGGCGCGAGCCCAGCAGTTCGAAGCTGTCGCCCACGCGGCGGCTGAACAGCCCGCCCCAGTAGAACAGGGTGCTCATGAAAAACAGCACGCTCATCCACAGGATGGCCGACTGGCTGGAGATGAAATACTTGAGCAAGAAAGCCTCTTCGGCGCGCGCAAGCTGCGCGCCACCGTCGATCTGGTACAGCGAAATGGCCAGCAGCGACAAGGCCGCCACCACCACCATCAGCGCGCGCAGCGGGCGCCAGAACCAGCCCAGCCAGATGGCGCAGGGCGCGGTGCCGATGAGGATGGCTTTTTCGTACACGTCCATGAAGTCGGCGTAACGCGTGAAGGCGAACACCGTGCCGGCCAGCACCAGCACGGCAAACAGCCAGTCAAAGGCGTCGCGGCGCGACAGGAAACTGCCGTTGAGGCTGAGCGCCTGCGGTGTTTTGGGATTCAGGGTCTGGCTTGCGGTGTTCATGGCGTTACCTGTATCAGTCGGGACTTGAGCATGTCGAATTCGCGGTCGCCGTCCATGGTCTTGCGGTTGGACGACAAGGCCATGGTGGCCTGGGTGGCGCCGCCCGCGGCGGCCGGCGCCAGCCACACCCAGAGGCGGCGCTCGCGCACGTAGAGCATGGCAAAAACGCCCAGGATGAGCAACAGGCAGCCCAGGTAGACAATGGTCTTGCCGGGCGCACGCGCCACCTGGAACACGCTGGCCTGCACCTGGGTGAAATCGGCCAGCTGCAGCACCATGGGCGCGGGGTAGAAGAAAGCGTCGCTGAGCGCCAGCACGGACTGCGTCATGAAGGTCTGCGTGCTCTCGGCCTCGCCCGCCAGCGGTGGCAGGCCGGCCTGCTCGCGGCTGATCTGCAGCAGCTCGAACAGCGTGCCGTTGAGGATGCGCACCAGCACCTCGCTGGCGCGTTCGCGCTCGGCCTCGGGCACATTGGTTTCCATGAAACGCGACACCGCCTGCAGCCCGCCCAGCGGCGCGGTCTGGTCGGCCGGTTTCAGGTCGGCCAGCGCCGGGTCGGCCCCGGCAAACAGGTCGAGCGCGCGCGCGGCCGAAGCGGCCAGCGCCTGGGTCAGCTGGGCGTTGCTGCTGTCGGCGGCGCGCACCACGTAGCGGGCCACGGCGCGGGCGCGCTGGGCCGGGTCGGCCAGGGCGGCGCGCAGCCGCACAAAACCGTCCAGATTGTCCTGGTCATCGGCCGGCACACGCAGGTAGCGGAACGGTTCGGCCGGCGTCTCGCGCATGCCCAGCAGGTACATGCGGCCGCGATCCACGTCCACCGGCAGCATGTAGTTCTGGAATTCGGTGGCCTGGCCGGCGGCGTCACGCAGCTTGTAGGTGATGCTGGGACCTATGTTGCGCAGTTCTTTCTTGCTGTTGGTCTTGTTGGCCGCGCCCAGGCGGCTTTCCACCGCGTGGCGCAGGTCGACCTTGCGCACGTCGGCGCCCGAGGCCGAAGCCGCATCGCTCATGTTCTCGACGTTGATGACGCGCAGGCCGGTGAACTCCAACGTGAGACGCTGGTCGCCGTTGGACAGCTCGGTCGAGCCACCGATGGTGCCCTCGACCTCGAACGGCGCCGTCACGGCGCCCATGGGCGCGGCGCGCAACTTCACGCGCGAGCCGCCGTCGTCAAAGCTGGACTGGTAGATCTGCACGCCGCGGTGGCTGACCGGGTGGTTGACCTCGACCCGGGCTTCCTTCTTCTCGCCGGTCTCCTTGTCGTGGATGACGATGTCGCTGGCGAACAGCTTGGGCATGCCGGTGGAGTAGTACTCGACGATGAACTTCTTGAGTTCGATGGAAAAAGGCAGGTCCTGCAGCAGCACGCCGGTGGGCTGGCTCAGGATGGCGGTGCCGGACTGCGTGCCTTCGGTGACCAGGATGTTGCCGCGGAACGTGGGGTTGGCGGGCGAGAGCCGGTGCTGGGCCGGCACGTCGGCAATCATGCCGCCGCCTTCGAACACGGTCTTGCCGTTGAACCACATCTGCGCGCGCACGATGAGGTCGCCATCCAGCAGGCCGCCGATGCACACCAGCACGATGGCACTGTGGGCCGCCAGGTAGCCGATC
This sequence comes from Hydrogenophaga sp., assembly GCA_030696525.1. Taxonomy (GTDB): domain Bacteria; phylum Pseudomonadota; class Gammaproteobacteria; order Burkholderiales; family Burkholderiaceae_C; genus Hydrogenophaga. The sequence goes on from JAUYSB010000205.1 coordinate 3,689, forward strand.
TTGTTGGCCGCACCCGCCTTGGCCGCCACCATCCAGCCGGTGCCGGTGGCGGTCTCGCGCGGCTGCAGTTTCACCTTCCAGCCGCCGGAGGCCAGGGTCTGGCCGATGCGCTGAGCGGCCGCCTCAGGTGCTTCGGCCAGGGTGTTTTCAGCGCGGTGGCCAAAGGCCTTGAGGCTTTGCTCGCGCAGGTTCTCTTTGTAGGTGCGCAGGTCGGCAAAAATCTTGGGCGTGTTGCGGATGATGCACAGGCTGGTGCTGAGCACCAGAAAGGCCAGGATCAACAGAAACCACCAGGCACTGTAGACCGCGTACAGGCTCATGGCGCCAAACACCTCGGCCCAGAAGGGGCCGAACTGGTTGACGTAGTTGTTGATCGGCTCGTGCTGCTTGACCACCGTGCCGATCACCGAGGCGATGCAGATCACCGTCAGCAGCGAAATGGCGAAACGCATGGACGACAGCAACTCCACCGCGTTGCGCATGAAACGCGAGCCGGTGTCGATCTGCAGGCCTTGGGTGGAAACGGTCATGAAGAAGCGGGGTGTAAAAAAGGGCGGGCCTTGTTCAAGACCCGCCCCATGTGATGCGATTTAGGCTTGGCGGTTCAGTGCATCCACACGATTTTTCGCATTGTGCCGCCAAATATTAACGTTGACTTATATCCCGCCAGGTTGCGGGGCCATGCGTTTTTAGCGGACGCCGGCAATGTAGTCGGACACGGCCTTGATCTCGCGCTCGGTCAGGTAGGCCGCCACCTGGGTCATCTGCAGGTTGTTCTTGCGGGCGCCGTCGCGGAAGGCGCGCAGCTGGGCGGCGGTGTATTCGGCGTGCTGACCCGACACGCGCGGGTACTGGGCCGGCATGCCCGAACCGGCCGGGCCATGGCAGGACGCGCAGGCGGCGATCTTGCGGTCGGCAACGCCACCGCGGTAGATGCGCTCACCCAGCTTGACCAGGTCTTTTTCCTGGGCGAAGCCGGGCTTGGCCTTCTGGCTTGCCAGCCAGTAGGACACGTTGCGCATGTCTTCGTCCGACATGGCGGCGGCAAAGCCCTTCATGATCGCGTTATCGCGCTTGCCCGACTTGAATTCCTGCAGCTGCTTGACCAGGTACTCGGGGTGCTGCTGCGCCAGCTTGGGGTTGGCGGGGGTGGACGAATTGCCGTCGGCCGCGTGGCAGGCCACACACACCTGACCGTAGAGCGCTGCGCCCTTGTTCAGATCGGGTTTGACGGCCTGCGCCTGAACAGACAGGGAAACAAAGGCCAGCGCAGCGGCGCTGAGGAAGGTGGCAAACGGTTTCATGTCAAAGGCTATCAACGTGGGCGATCTTGACGCGGTTTACGGAACACCCGCGCAAACACCTTTCGGCGCGCCGCGCAGGCGCAAAACACCGGCATTTTACAATGGCCGCAAAGGCGCCCCATATGAACGACACCACATCCCCCGCAACCCAGGTTGTCAGCCCCGACGTGGACGCCAAAATCGCCCACGGCTGGTTGCACACCGCCCGCTTCCTGACCACCGCGCCCCAGCTGCAGTTTCTGCCCCCGCTGACCGTGCCCGAGATCGCCTTTGTGGGGCGCTCCAACGCCGGCAAATCCACCAGCATCAACACGCTCACACAACAAAAGCGCCTGGCGTTTGCCTCCAAAACACCCGGTCGCACCCAGAGCATCAACCTGTTTTCGCTGGGCAAACAAGGGGTTACCGATGCCGTGCTGGCCGACCTGCCCGGCTACGGCTACGCGGCCGTGCCCAAAGAGGCCAAGCTGCGCTGGCAGCGGGTGATGTCCAACTACCTCATGACGCGCGAAAACCTGCGTGGCGTGGTGCTGTTGTGCGACCCGCGCCTGGGCCTGACCGAGCTCGACGAAATCCTGCTCGACATCATCCGCCCGCGCGTGGAAGAAGGCCTGCAGTTCCTGGTGCTGCTGACCAAGGCCGACAAGCTCACCCGCGCCGAGGCCAACAAGGCGCTGTCGATTGCGCGACTGCAGGCCGGCGGCGGCGAGGCCAAACTGTTCTCGGCCCTCAAGAAGCAGGGCCTGGACGAGGTGGCGCAACTGCTGTGGCGCTGGGTGCGCACCGCACCCACCATCACGCTGGCCCAGGCCGACGAAGCGCCACCGACTGAAGATGCCGACCCCGGCACACCGCCTGAAACACCGCCCGCATGATCGAACACAGCACGCTCGCCCTGCCCCACGGCATCAGCCTGGCATGCCGCAGCAGCGGCGAACGCGGCCGGCCCGTGCTGCTGTTTCTGCACGGCTTCCCCGAGGCGGCCTTTGTGTGGGACGAACTGCTGGCGCATTTCTCAAAGCCCGAACACGGTGGCTACCGCTGTGTGGCGCCCAACCTGCGCGGCTACGCGGGCTCCAGCGCCCCGGCCGATGTGCGGGACTACCGCGCCAAACACCTGGTGCAGGACGTGCTGGCACTCATGGCCCTTGAAGCCGGTGACGCGCCGCTGGCCGCGCTGGTGGCCCACGACTGGGGCGGCGCCGTGGCCTGGAACCTGGCGGCACTTCATCCGCAGCAGATGCAGCGCCTGGCCATCATCAACGCGCCCCACCCGGGCACTTTTCTGCGCGAGCTGCAGCAGTCGCCCGAGCAGCAGCGCGCCAGCGCCTACATGAACTTTTTGTGCCGGCCCGATGCGGCGGCGCTGCTGGCCGAAGACGACTTCCGCCGGCTCTGGCCTTTTTTCACGAACATGGGGGCAGCCGATGGCCCACACGCCTGGCTGACCGAAGCGGTGAAGGACCAGTACCGCGCCGTGTGGCGCCAGGGTCTGGACGGACCGCTGAACTACTACCGCGCCTCACCGCTGCGCCCCGCCACCGCCACAGACCCCGGCGCGCAAGCGGTGACGCTGCCGCGCGCGATGCTGGACCTGCGCGTGCCCACCCATGTGCTCTGGGCGCTGGACGACAGCGCCCTGCCCCCTGGGCTGCTGGACGGGTTGGACGGCTACGTACCCAAACTGCACCTGACCCGCCTGCCCGGCGCCACCCACTGGGTGGTGCACGAGCAGCCGCAACGCGTGATGGCTTGGCTGGCCGGCGCCTTGGCGCAGACCTGAATCAGTCCCGCCCGCCGTAGACCGAAGGCTCGCCCGGCGGCCGCGTCTTGAAGCGCTTGTGCACCCACCAGTACTGGTCGGGCGCCTGGTTGATCCAGGTTTGCAGGCGCGCGTTCATGAGCGCGGTGTCGGCCTCCACGTCATCGGAGGGGAAGGCTGTCCACACCGGCATGGCCTCGATCTCGTAACCAGCTGCCGTCAATCGGGTGACCAACGGCACGACCTGGGCGCGGCCCAGGCGCGCAAACCGCGACAGCGAGGGCACGGTAGCCGTGGGCACGCCGTAGAAGGGCACGAAGATGGATTCTTCCGGCCCGAAATTCATGTCGGGCAACAGGTACAACAAGCCGCCCTTGCGCAAGCTGCTGACGATGGGTTTGACGCCGTCGTCGCGATTGAGCAGGCTGACGTCGCCAAAACGCGCGCGGCCCACCTTCATCCATTCGTCCACCGCCTGGTTGACCTGGGCGGTGTAAATGGTGGTGAAACGCCGGTCGGCCGCCATGGCCAAGGCCATGGCGCCCGCGTCCAGCCCGTAGAAATGCGGCGCGAACACGATGGTGGGCGCCTCGCCCTGGAACACGCTCCAGTCGCCCGTGCGTGTGAAGCGCGACTCCAGCACCGCACGCGGCGCGTGCCACAACCAGCTGCGGTCCAGCCAGGCCTGCATGAAGTACACGAAGTTCTGCCGCACCATCGCCTCGCGTTCCGCCTCCGAGCGCTCGGGGAAACACAGGCGCAGGTTGGTCAGCGCAATCTTGCGACGGCGCCCGGCCAGCGCATGCAGGCCCAGGCCCAGCCAGCGGCCCAGCGCGCGCACCCAGGCCAGCGGCAGAAAGGCCAGCAGGCGCATGACAACAATGGCGGCTCGGGACAACATGGCTTACAGCTCCGCCCGCGGCTGTTTGTAGCGCGCGTAGCCCCAAAGGTACTGCGACGGCTCCTGGCGGATCAGCCGTTCCATGGCCTGGTTGATCTGCAGCACGGCGGCCTCCAGATCGGCCGACAGCGGCTCGGGCATGGCATGGAAACGCAGCTTGAAGCCGCGCCCCCACGACAGCCGCTCGCCCCACACCAGCACCGGCACGGCACCGGTCTGCTGCGCCAGGCGCGCGGCCAGGGTCATGGTGTAGGCCGGTCGGCCAAAAAATGGCGACCACAGGCCCATGCCTTCGGGTGGCACCTGGTCGGGCAGCAGGCCCACGGCGTGGCCCCGGCGCAAGGCCTTGATCATCTGCCGCACGCCGGCCAGGGTGGTGGGCGCGGTTTCCAGGCCGGGGCGTTCGCGTGCGCCGTCCATCACGCTGGCCAGCCAGGGCTGGCGGGCCGGGCGAAACAACACCGTGAGCGGCCCGTGTTGTTGGCCGTAGCGCGACGCCAGAGCTTGAGCAATCACCTCGAAACAGCCCATGTGCGGCGTGAGGAACACCACGCCCTTGCCCTGGGCGTAAGCGGCTTCGACGCTTTCCTGGCCGTCCCAATAAAAAGGCACGGGCGCGCCCATCCACAAACGCGGCAACTCGGCGCTCATGCGCCCGGCGTGCGCCACGGCGCCGCGCACCTGGGCAAAGCCGTAGCCGGCCTGCGCCGAGTTGGCCAGCAGGCGGCGGCGGTAGCTGGGCGAGAGCAGAAACGACGCCCAGCCCAGCAGCACACCCAGCGCATGCAGCGCCCACAAGGGAAACCGGGACAGAAAACGGAACAAGGCAGGCATCAAAAGCTCAGGGATACAATCAAGGCGTCGCTGAGTTAACAGAGCAACTTGCAGGGCGACACACAAACACCCACGGCCAACGTGAAGTGATTGTGCCTTGTCATATATTGACAAATCTGCTAAAGCGTTCGCCGGGGCTCACAGGCCTGAGGCAACGCCTCTACCACCTGTTTCAATGGAGTCTAAATGGCGAACGATTTTCTCTTCACGTCCGAGTCTGTTTCCGAGGGCCATCCTGACAAGGTGGCCGACCAGATCTCCGACGCCATCCTCGATGCGATCTTCAAGCAGGACCCACGCAGCCGCGTGGCCGCCGAAACGCTGACCAACACCGGCCTGGTGGTGCTCGCGGGCGAGATCACCACCAACGCGCATGTGGACTACATCCAGGTGGCGCGCGACACCATCCAGCGCATCGGCTACGACAACACCGAGTACGGCATCGACTACAAAGGTTGTGCCGTGCTGGTGGCCTATGACAAGCAGAGCAACGACATCGCCCAGGGCGTGGACCACGCGAGCGACGACCACCTGAACACCGGCGCCGGCGACCAGGGCCTGATGTTCGGCTACGCCTGCGACGAAACGCCCGAGCTGATGCCCGCGCCCATCTACTACGCCCACCGCCTGGTAGAGCGCCAGGCGCAGCTGCGCAAAGACGGCCGCCTGCCCTTTTTGCGCCCTGACGCCAAGAGCCAGGTGACCATGCGCTACGTGGACGGCAAGCCACACAGCATCGACACCGTGGTGCTGAGCACCCAGCACAGCCCCGACCAGAGCGAGACGCAGACCAAGATGAAGGCCAGTTTCATCGAGGCGGTGATCGAGGAAATCATCAAGCCGGTGCTGCCCAAGGCGTGGCTGCAGGACACCAAGTACCTGATCAACCCGACCGGCCGTTTTGTGATTGGCGGCCCGCAGGGCGACTGCGGCCTGACCGGGCGCAAGATCATTGTGGACACCTACGGCGGCGCCTGCCCACACGGCGGTGGCGCCTTCAGCGGCAAAGACCCGACCAAGGTCGACCGCTCGGCCGCCTACGCCTGCCGTTATGTGGCC
>JAUYSB010000291.1 GCA_030696525.1 Hydrogenophaga sp.
TACGACTTCAACGACGACCTGATCCCGCTGGGCGCGACCTACTGGGTGGAGCTGGCCACGCGCTGGCTGGCCCACCCGACCCAGGCTTGAACCCACACAAGGATTCCCGATGATCGATGTGAACGCGGCCTTCTCGGCCCGCTACGCGCAGGCGCGTGTGAAGTTTCTGGAGGGCGCTGCCACGGCCGGTTTGGCCATACGCTCGTTCGACCACCCGCTCAAGGGCCGCGACGGCGAGACCCTGGCCATGGACGTGGCGCTGGACGGCCCGGCCGACGCACACAGCCTGCTCATCGTCAGCAGCGCCTGCCACGGCGTGGAAGGGTATTGCGGCTCGGGTGTGCAGGTGTTTGCCACGCATGATGCCGAGTGGCGTGCCAAGGCGCGCGACGCCGGCGTGGCCGTGCTCTACATCCACGCGCTCAACCCACATGGCTTTTCGCACGTGCGCCGCGTGACCAACGAAAACGTGGACCTGAACCGCAACTTCCAGGACTTCAGCCAGCCGGTGCCGGTCAACGCCGCCTACGCCGAGATCCACGACCTGCTGCTGCCCGCCCAGTGGCCGCCCACGGCCGAGAACACCGCAGCCATCGGCAACTACATCGCAAGCAACGGGCAGTTGAAGTTCCAGGCTGCCGTGTCGCAAGGCCAGTACCAGTTTGCCGACGGCCTGTTCTACGGTGGCACCGCGCCCACCTGGAGCAACACCACGCTGCGCGAGGTCTTGCGCACCTACGGCCGGCAAGCCAAGCGCATCGCCTGGATCGACCTGCACACCGGCCTGGGCCCCAGCGGCGTGGGCGAACGCATCTTTGCCTGCAAGGACGACAAAGCGGCGTTCGAGCGCGCCAAGGCCTGGTGGGACCCCAAGGGCGAGACCCGCATCACCTCCATCTACGACGGCTCGTCCACCTCGGCCTTTCTGACCGGTCTGATGTGGATTTCGATTTACGAGGAATGCCCGCAGGCCGAATACACCGGCATCGCCATGGAGTACGGCACCCTGCCCTTCAACGACGTGAGCCAGGCCTTGCGCGCCGACCACTGGCTGCACCAGCACCCCGAGGCACCTGCGGCGCAACACGCCGCCATCAAGCAGCAGCTGATGGACGCCTTCTACACCGACACCGACGCCTGGCGCGGCCAGATCATCAGCCAGGCACGGCAGGCCATGTTCCAGGCGGTGGACGGGCTGGCTGCTTAACCGAAGCGCCGCGAGGCGATTTCGAGCAGGCCGTCGAAGATCAGGCTTTCCACCAGCTCGCACTGCACCGACATGCTCGGTGCCATCTTCCAGCCGGCGCCGCCGGTCATGAAGACCACCGGCTCGGCGCCGGTGTGGCGCTTGAGGTTTTCCACCATGCGCTGCACCGCGCCGGCAATGGCAAAGGTACCGCCGCTGGTCAGCGCATCGCTGGTGTTGGTGGGGAAGTCGCGCACCTCGCCGGTGGGCACGTGCAGGCCGGCGGTGCCCGACTCCAGCGCACGCAACATGATGCCGTGACCCGGCAGGATGATGCCGCCGAGAAAACGGCCGCTGGCATCGATGGCTTCCACCGTGACCGCCGTGCCCACCATCACCACCACACAGGGCTGGTGGCGGCCGCTGGCGCGCAGGTGCTGCAACGCACCGATCATGGCGATCCAGCGGTCCGAGCCCAGGCGGGCCGGGTGGTCGTAGCCATTGGTCAGGCCGGCCTCGGCGTTGCCAGACACCACCCACTGCGGCGTGGTGTCCCACAGCTCCATCTGTTCCTCGACGCGGCGTTTGACGGCGTCGCCCGCCACCACACAACCGAGCATGCGGTGTGGCACGGGCAACGCGGCCCAGTCGCCTTCCGCGAGGGTTTCGATGTTTTCGAGGAATTGCGCACCGTGCGCCAGCACGCGGGCGCCCAACTGCGGGCTCTCGTACATCGCCCATTTCAGGCGCGTGTTGCCGACGTCCAGTGCCAGAAAAGTCATGCGCGCATTATGACCAAGCCGTGACTGGGGTTTTCCCCGCCCGGCTCAGGCGGCCAGCGCGGGGCGCGCAATGGGGCACAGCCGCTCGTAGGCGCGCGCCGCGCGCAGCACCTGTGCGTCGCCGAACATGGGCCCGACGATCTGCAGGCCGATGGGCAGGCCATCGCGCGTGAGCCCGCAGGGGATGCTGCAGGCCGGTTGCTGCGTGAGGTTGAAGGGGTAGGAAAACGGCGTCCAGCCCAGCATGGCCTCGGGTGTCATGGCGGTGTGCCCGGCGGGCTGGGCGTCAAAGGCCGGCACCGACACGGCGGGTGTCACCAGCAGATCGAAACGCTGCATGAACTGGCGCATGTGCGAGCCCAGCACGCCGCGCCGCAGGTTGAGCTGCTGCACCTGCAGCGCGCTGTAGCGCCTGCCGATCTCGGCCTCGGCGCGGAAGTCGGGGTCGGTCACGGCCTGCTGCTCGGGGCTCAAGGTGTTCCACACCGTCCAGGCCCCCAGAAACCACAGGCCGGTGGTGATGTCCAGCGGGTCGTCAAAGCCGGGGTCCACCTGTTCCACCACCGCGCCCAGGTCGGCCAGTTGTTGCACGGCCGCTTCCACCGCAGCCGCCACCTCGGGGTGCACATTCTTGGCGTAGCCCAGCGTGGGCGAATAGGCGATGCGCCAGCCGCGTATGCCTTCGTCCAGGCCGTTCAGGTAGTCGGCATCGTCGGGCGGCAGCGATGTCCAGTCGCGGGCATCGGGTTGTTTGAGCACGTTCATCATGAGCGCCGCATCGCGCACGTCCATGGTGTGCGGCCCCAGGTGGGCCACGCTGCCAAAAGGCGACAACGGGTAGGCGGGCACACGGCCAAAACTGGGCTTCAAGCCGAAGTTGCCACAGAAGGCGGCGGGGATGCGCACGCTGCCGGCGCCGTCGGTGCCCACGCTCAGCGGGCCCATGCCGGCGGCCACGGCGGCCGCAGTGCCGCCCGACGAGCCGCCCGGCGTTTTGGCCGGGTTCCAGGGGTTGCGGGTGATGCCGGTGAGTGGCGAGTTGGTCTCGCCCTTGCAGCCGAATTCGGGCGTGGTGGTTTTGCCCAACAGCACCGCGCCGGCCTCGCGCAGGCGGGCGGTGGCGGGGGCGTCCACGTCCCAGGGCTGGTCGGGGTTGACGGTCCGGCTGCCACGCAGCGTGGGCCAGCCTTGGGTCAGGATGAGGTCCTTGATGGAAGCCGGCACACCGTCGAGCGGGCCACAGGGCCGGCCGGTGGACCAACGCACCTCGCTGGCGCGGGCGCTGGCCAGTGCGGCGTCGTGGGCCACGTGGCAATAGGCGCGCAACGTGGGGTTGTGGCGGTCGATGCGGGCCAGCACCGCCTGCGTGGCCTGAACAGGCGAGGCGTCGCCGCTGCGGTAGAGCTCGATAAGTTGGGAGGCGCTGCAGTCGGCCAGATCGGTGGGTGTGCTCATGGGGTCCTCCGTGTGGTGGCGGGCAGTTTTTTCCAGGGCAGATCGGCCGGATCGGCGGCCATGGGGCCGGCGGCCTTGGCCACGATCACGCGCGCAGCAATGGGCGTGAAGTCGGCGCGGAAGTGGTTGGAGCTTTTCACCACGATGAGCTTCATGTCCTCGGGTGTGATGCCCACCAAACGCAGCAGCTCGCGGTCGAGCAGCTGCATCTTGCCGCTGACCACCGCCACCCGCACGCCGTCCAGCTCCAGGCAGGCGCTGGCGCCCAGCTCCACCGTCAGGCCGGTCATCATCGCGCCCTTGAGCACACAACGGCCATCGCTGACCGCACGCACGGTGAAACGCCCTTGCACCGGCGCGTCGCTGGGCGAACCGGTGTAGGTGGGCACGGCACGGCCCAGGGCCAGGTCGATCTGCGCGCCCACACCGGCGGCCACTGCGGCTTGTGCCGCCTCGGGATCGAACAGCAGGCCCAGGGCCACACGGCCCGGAAAGCGCTGGCCCGCGTGTTGTTGCAGCAGCGCGTGCAACATGCCGGTGGTGTTGCTGTCGCCGCCGGCGCCGGGGTTGTCCTGCGTGTCGGCCAGCACCACGGGCTTGTCGCTGCGCGCGGCCAGGTCCAGCGCGGCCTCCACGGCTTCGCGGGCGTCCAGCCAGTCGGGTCGCCACTGCGTGGGTTCGGCCACGCGGGTGTAGAGCAGCTCGCCGGCCAGTTGCGCCTGTTCGCCATAGCCCCACACCACGGCGCCACATTCGGCGAAATCGGCGGCCGGGAAACCCATGCAGAAGCTCAGCAAGGCACCGTGGTCGCCGTCGAGCGCACGCAGGTAGGCGTACAGCGTTTGTGCCGGCTCCATCCAGGTGCTTTGCGCGTTGAGCGGGATGAGAAAGGGCAGGCGGCGCCAGAACAGCGCCTCGCGCCGGCCCAGTGCCAGGCGGCGCTCCAGCAGCTCGGCGGCCAAGCCGCCGGTGTCGGCCATGTCCACGTGCGGGTAGGTGCGGTAGGCCACCAGCGCGTCGGCCTCGTGCAGCATGCGTTCGGTCACGTTGGCGTGCAAATCGAGGCTGGCGACGATGGGCAGATCGGGCCCTACCAGGGCGCGCAGTCGGCCCAGCAATTCGCCTTCGCTGTCGTCGGCGTGTTCGGCCACGGCCGCGCCGTGCAGGTCAAGGTAGATGCCGTCCAGCCCCTGGGGCAAGGCGGCACGCACGTCATCCAGGATGGCGGCGGCGATGCGCTCGAAGGCGTCTTCGGTGACGTAGGACGACGGCGTGGCGCCGGCCCAGGCCGAGGGCAGCAGCGTCCAGCCGTTGCGGCGTGCGGCCTGTATGAAACCGCCCACAGGGATGTTGGCCTCGGCCAGTTGATCGACCACGGCCTGGCCGCGCACGTAGGCCGGGAAGGACTCGCCGGTCTGGAAGGCGGCCCAGTCGGCCAGGCTGGGGGCGAAGGTGTTGGTCTCGTGCTGGTAACCGGCGATGAGGATGCGGCGGGTCAAGGGGGGTCTCCAATGGTCACGGCGTGTGATGCCAAGGCGTGTTGTGCAAAGTCGTGGCCGGGCGCGGCCGCGAACAGGCGCCGTGTGTAGTCTTGTTGGGGGTGGGCGTACAGCTCGGCGGTGGGGCCTTGTTCGACGATGTGGCCCTGGTGCATGACGATGACGCGGTCGCACAGCTGCGCGGCCACACGCAGATCGTGCGTGATGAAGAGCAGGCCCAGGCCCAGCTCGGCCTGTATCTCGCGCAGCAGCGCCATGATTTGCGCCTGCACGCTGACGTCGAGCGCGCTCACCGCCTCGTCGGCCACCAGCACCTGGGGTTTGCAGGCCAGGGCGCGGGCGATGGCCAGGCGCTGGCGCTGCCCGCCCGAGAACTGGCTGGGGTAGCGCAGCAGGCCTTCGCGTGGCAGGCGCACCTGGTCCATCAGCTGCGCGGCCAGGGCCTCGGCCGCGGCTCGCGGCGTGCCAAAGTTTAGCGCGCCTTAGATCAGCGCCTCGCCGATGCGCAAACGCGGGTTGAGCGAGCGGTTGGGGTCCTGGAACACCACCTGCACGCGGTTGCGCAGCGGGCGCAGCCGGCCTTCGGGCAGGCGCGCCACCTCGGCGCCGCCCCAGAACACCTGGCCCTCGGTGGGATCGATCAGGCGCATGAGGCAACGCGCCAGGGTGGACTTGCCCGAGCCCGATTCGCCCACGATGCCCACGGTTTCACCCGCACGCACGGCCACGCTGGCGGCCTCCAGCGCGCGGTGCTGGCGGGCGCGGCCCATCCAGTCGTGGGCGGTGTAGGTTTTGCTGACCGACTCGCCGCGCAGCAGCGAGGCGCCACTCGGCGCGGGCCGGGGCAGCGGCGGGGTGATGGAAGGCACGGCCGACAACAGCATGCGGGAGTAGTCGGCCTGCGGGCGGAACAACACGTCGTCGCGTGTGCCCTGCTCCACCGCACAGCCTTTGTGCATCACCAGCACCTCGTCGGCGATGTCGGCCACCACGCCCATGTCGTGGGTGATGAACAACACGGCGCTGCCCTGCTCCTCCTGCAGCTGTTTGATGAGCGCGAGGATTTCGCGCTGTGTGGTCACGTCCAGCGCGGTGGTGGGCTCGTCGCAGATCAGCAACGCGGGCTTGAGGATGACCGCCATCGCAATCACGATGCGCTGGCGCTGGCCACCGCTCAACTGGTGCGGGTAGCTGCGAACCATGCGCTGCGGGTCGGGCAGTTTGACGCGCGCAAACATGTCGAGCACGGCCTGACGGCGCTTGAGCGCAGGCCAGTCGGTGTGGGTGCGCAACAGCTCATCGACCTGGTCGCCGCAGCTCATGACCGGGTTGAGCGCGGTCATGGGCTCCTGGAACACCATGCCCATGGCCTGGCCGCGCAACGCGCGCAGGCGGGCGGGCGTGGCCTGCAACAGCGACTCGCCCTTGAGCGCAATGCCGCCGCCGGCCACCCGCAGTTCGCGCGGCAGCAGGCCCATGACGGTGGTGGACATGACCGACTTGCCCGAGCCGGACTCGCCCACCACACACAGGGTGCGGCCGGGCGCAATCGACAGGCTCACGCCATCGACCGCGTGGGCGCGGTCGGCGCCCGTGGGCAGGGCCACCTGCAGGCCCTGGATCTCAAGAATCGGTTGGCTCATGGTGCTCACACCCGTTTCGCAAATTTGGGGTCGAGCACGTCGCGCAAGCCATCGCCCAGCAGGTTGATGGCCAGCACCGTGGGCACCAGGAACATGGCCGGGAACAGCACGTTGCCGGGGTACTGGCTGAACTGCACGCGGCCTTCGGCCATGATGTTGCCCCAGGTCGGCACGTCGGCCGGCAGACCCAGACCGAGGAAACTCAGGATGGCCTCGGTCAGCACCGCGCTGGCGGCGATGAAGGTACCCTGCACGATCAGCGGCGCCAGCGCGTTGGGCAGGATGTGGCGCCACAAAATGGTGGGCGTGGGCGTGGCCAGGGCCTTGGCGGCTTCGACAAAAGGTTCCTCCCGCAGGCTCAGCACCAGCGAACGCACCAGGCGCGTGACACGCGGTATCTCGGGCACGGCAATCGCCACCACCACGGTCCAGAGTTGCGCCCCCAGCGCGGCCACCAGCGCGATGGCCAGCAGGATGGCGGGAATGGCCATGAGGCCGTCCATGAAACGCATCAGCACCGCGTCCACCGCGCGAAAGTAGCCGGCCAGCATGCCCAGCAGCGCCCCCAGCGCCACCGCCACCGTGGCGGTGAACAGGCCCACCAGCAACGACACGCGGGTGCCGTAGATCACCCGGCTGTAGATGTCGCGGCCGGCGTTGTCGCTGCCCATCCAGAAGGTGTGGGGCACGGTCTCGCCGGTGGGCAGGGCGAACTCGCCGCGCGTGCCCGAGGCGGTGTTGATGTGGCTGAAGTCCATGGCCGACGGCTCGACCGTGCCCAGCCAGGGCGCGGCCGCTGCAATGGCCAGCAGCAGGCCCAGCACCACGGTGCCGAAGCGGATGGCGTTGTTGCGCCAGAGTTTTTTGAGGACGCCCATGTCAGTACCGAATCCTCGGGTCCAAGAAAAGGTAGCTCAAATCGACCAGCAGGTTGATCAGCACATACAACACGCTGAACACCAGCACCAGCCCCTGGATGACGGGGAAGTCGCGGTTGAGCACCGCGTCCACCGTGAGCGAACCCAGGCCGGGGATGGCGTACACCGTCTCGGTGACGACCACACCGCCGATCAGCAGCGCCACGCCTATGCCCACCACGGTGACGATGGGCACGGCCGCGTTGGCCAGCGCGTGGCGCAGCAGCACGGCCAATTCACCAATGCCCTTGGCTCGGGCGGTGCGGATGTAGTCCTCGGTCAGCGCCTCCGACACGCTGGCCCGCGTGACGCGCGCGATCAGCGCCACGTAGATGGTGCACAGCGTGACCCAGGGCAGCACCAGCTGTTGCGCCCAGGCGCCCAACCCTTCTGACGAGGGCCCGAACAGGCGCCGGTAGCCCTGCACCGGCAGCCAGTTGAGCTGGATGGAAAACACGTAGATGAGGATGTAGCCCACCACAAACACCGGCACCGAAAAACCCAGCACCGAGAAGCCGGACAGCAGCCGGTCCAGCCAGCCGCCCAGGCGCCAGGCCGCCAGCGTGCCCAGTGGCACCGCCACCAGCACCGCCAGCACGATGGTGCCCAGCGCCAGCGACAGTGTGGGCTCGACGCGCTGCGCGATCAGCTCGGTGACGGGTTTGCCCAGGTAGTAGGAGTAGCCCAGATCGCCCTGCAGCACACCGCCCATCCAGATCCCGAACTGCGCCAGCAAGGACCGGTTCAGGCCCAGCTGTTCGCGTATGCGTTCGATGTCGGCGTTGGTGGCGCTGTTGCCGGCAATCACGGCCGCCGGGTCGCCGGGGGTCAGGCGCAGGATCAGAAAGACCACCACGGCCACCACCAGCAGCACCGGCAGGATGGCCAGCAGCCGTTTGAGTAGGAATCTCAGCACGCGCCCTCCCGGCGTCTTGGGTCAGCAAAAAAGGCCCGCCTGGGGGCGGGCCGGTGCTTCAGTTCTTTTTGACGTTCCAGTAGACCTGCGCGCCCGCCGGCACGATGCCGCTGACGTTGTCGCGCACCGCAGCCGGGTTGTTGTACTGGCCCAGGTGCACGTGCGACACGGTCTCGATGGCGCGCAGCTGCAGCTGCTCGGCCAGCTTCTTCTTCTCGGCGTCGCTGCCGGCCTGCGAGAACTTGACCTTGAGTTCCTCGATCTGCTTGTCGTCCTGCCAGCCGAACCAGCCGTTGTCGCCAGCCGCGTTCATCATGGCCATGGTCAGCGGGTTCTGGATGTCGCCAGCGGTCCAGGCGGTCATGAAGGCGTTCCAGCCGCCGGCGTTGGGTGCGTCTTTCTTGGCGCGGCGCGCCACCAGGGTGGCCCAGTCCATCTGCTGCATGTCCACCTTGAAACCGGCGGCTTCGAGCTGCTGTTTGGCCACCAGGGGCAGCTTGGCGATGGATGCCAGATCGGTGGGTCGCATCAGCAGCACCGGCTCGCCCTTGTAGCCGGCGTCCTTGAGCATCTGCGCGGCCTTTTTGGGGTCGGCGCTGCCGGTGTAGATGCCGGTGTTGTCGCTGGCGTAAGGCGTGCCGCAGGGGAACATGCTCTTGCAGAACTTGTACATGCCGGGCGCGCCCACCTGTGCCTTGAGGTGTTGCTCCTGGCCCAGGGCCACCATGGCGGCCTGGCGGATTTTCACGTTGTCAAACGGCGGGTGCTTGTGGTTGAAGCGGAAGATGTACTGCAGACCGGCCGGCTGGGCGTCCACGATCTGCACGCCCTTGGTGGACTTGAGCGAAGCGTACTGCTCGAAGGTGGGCTGCTCGATGATGTCCACCTCGCCGGCCACCAGCGCGTTGAACTGGGTCTGCGGGTCGCGGATGATGACCCACTCCACGCGGTCCACAAACACCGGCTTGCCGCCGGTGGTGCCGTTGGGTGCTTCGCTGCGCGACTTGTACTTGTCGTTCTTGACATAGACCAGGCGCTCGCCCGGCTTGTACTCGGCCTGCACAAACTTGTAGGGGCCAGAACCGATGTTCTCCTTGATCTGCTCGCTGCCCGGCGTGGCCGCGATGCGGGCGGGCATGATGAAGGGCACGTTGCTCGACGGCTTGCCCAGGGCTTCGAGCATCACGCCGAAGGGGGCCTTGAGCTTGATGGAAAAGGTCTTGGCGTCGGGCGTGGCGTACTCGGCCACACTTTTGGCCATCACGCCGCCAAAACTGTCGCGGCTGGCCCAGCGCTTGATGGAGGCCACGGCGTCGGCGCTGGTCACAGGCGCGCCGTCGTGGAATTCGAGGCCGTCGCGCAGGGTGAAGGTCCAGGTCAGGTTGTCCTTGCTCACGCTCCATTTGTCCACCATCTGCGGCTTGACGGCGCCGCTGGCGTCGGTGCCGAACAGCGTGTCGTAAATCATGTAGCCGTGGTTGCGGGTGACGAAGGCGGTGGACCAGATCGGGTCGAGGATGGTGACGTTGGCGTGCGGCACGATGCGCAGGGTTTTGGCCTGTGCATGTGCCGCCAGAGGCAACACCATGGCAGCGGAGACGGCTGCCGCAGCAGCGATGGAAACCAGGGAACGACGCTTCATGAACACTCCAGTCAAAATATGGATTGGTTGAAACTTCAAACATCAACGGTCACAGCCGCAATATAGCGCCAACATGAGCCACCTGCCCTCCGACCTGACCCTGATGACGGCCGATGTGCTGTCGCAAGCGATACACCAAAAGCAAGTGTCATGCCGCGAGGTGATGCAAGCCACCCTCGCACGCATTGGTCATGTGAACCCGCGCGTCAATGCCATCGTGAGCCAGCGCGACAGCGATGTGCTGCTGGCCGAGGCCGACGCGCGTGACGCGCAACTCGCGCGTGGCGAGTCCATGGGCTGGATGCACGGGATGCCACAGGCGATCAAGGACTTGTCCAACGCCGCCGGCCTGCGCACCAGCCTGGGCTCGCCCCTGATGCGCGACTTTGTGGCGGCCGAGGACGGCCTGATGGCCGCACGCATGAAGGCCGCTGGCTGCATCGTCATCGGCAAGACCAACACGCCCGAGTTCGGCCTGGGTTCACACACCTTCAACGCCGTGTTCGGCCCCACCCGCAACGCCTTCGACCTCGGCAAGTCGGCCGGCGGCAGCAGCGGTGGTGCGGCCGTGGCTCTGGCCCAGCGCCTGCTGCCCGTGGCCGACGGCTCGGACTTCATGGGCAGCCTGCGCAACCCCGCCGGCTGGAACCACGTGTTCGGACTGCGCCCCTCGCAAGGCCGTGTGCCCATGTGGCCGGCCAACGACGTGTGGCTGGCCCAACTGGGCACCGAAGGCCCCATGGGCCGCAGCGTGCGCGACGTGGCCCTGCTGCTGTCCATCCAGGCGGGGCACGATGCGCGTTCGCCGCTGAGCATTGCCCAGAACGGCAGCGCATTTGCCGCGCCACTGGACCACGACCCGACCGGCCAACGCATCGGCTGGCTGCGCGACCTGAACGGGCATTTGCCCATGGAGGCGGGCGTGCTGGACGTGTGCGAATCGGCCTTGCACCGCTTCACCGACATGGGCTGCCAGGTGGACCCCACCGAGCTGGGTTTGGACCCCGCCAG
>JAUYSB010000296.1 GCA_030696525.1 Hydrogenophaga sp.
ACCCCAAGGACCCGCAGATGCGTTTCCTCAAGGGCGTGATCCAGCAACAGCGCGGCCAGACCGACGAGGCGCTCGCCACCTTCACGCTGCTGACGCAAGACTACCCCGAGCTGCCCGAGCCCTACAACAACCTGGCCGTGATCCACGCGGCGCAGAACCAGTTTGATAAGGCCCGCATCGCACTTGAAATGGCGGTGCGCACCAACCCCAGCTACGCCACCGCCCACGAAAACCTGGGCGACGTGTATGCGCGCCTGGCGGCCCAGTCCTACGGCAAGGCTTTGCAGATCGATGGCGGCAACACCACCGCTCCCGCAAAACTCAAGGCCGTCAACGCGATGCTCACGCCGCCGGCCAAAAAATCGGCCCGCTGACATCGCGATGAATGAACGGGCACGCGCGCCGTCGCCTGCCTCCCGTTTTGTTTTTTCATTTCCTCGACAGGACACCCACACCATGCCTTTGACACACCTCCGCCGCCGCAGCCTGGGCCTGATCGCCGCCACCGCGCTTGGCCTTAGCCTGGTGGGCGGCGCACACGCCCAGTCGGCCCCGGCCAAGGTCAAACTCAGCACCTCGCTGGGCGACATCGTGCTGGAGCTCAACGCCGAGAAGGCGCCCAAATCGGTCGAGAACTTCCTGCAGTACGTCAAGGATGGCCACTACGACGGCCTGGTGTTCCACCGCGTCATCGCCGGCTTCATGATCCAGGGTGGCGGCTTCAACACCGACATGCAGCAAAAAGCCACGCGCGCACCCATCGCGCTGGAAGCCACCAACGGCCTCAAGAACGAGCGCGGCACCATCGCCATGGCGCGCACCAATGTGCCCGACTCGGCCACCAGCCAATTTTTCATCAACGTGGTGGACAACGCCATGCTCAACGCCACCGGCCCGGGCAACGGCTACGCCGTGTTCGGCAAGGTGACGGCCGGCATGGACGTGGTCGACAAGATCCGCGCCGTGCCCACCGGCGCCCGTGGCCCCTTCCGCGACGTGCCCACCACCCCCGTCACCATCCTCAAAGCCAGCCTGGAGAAATGAACATGGCCAACCCCCAAGTCGAACTGCACATCACCGGTCACGGTGTCATCACCCTCGAACTCGACGCCGAAAAAGCGCCCAAATCTGCCGCCAATTTCCTGGCCTATGTGGCCAGCGGCCACTACAACAACACGGTGTTCCACCGCGTGATCGACGGCTTCATGGTGCAAGGCGGCGGCTTCGAGCCCGGCATGCAGCAAAAGCCCACCCAGGAGGCCATTGAGAACGAGGCCAACAACGGCCTGAAGAACACCAAGTACACCGTGGCCATGGCGCGCACCCAGGCGCCCCACTCCGCCACCGCGCAGTTCTTCATCAACGTGGCCGACAACGGCTTCCTCAACCACACGGCTGAAACCGCCCAAGGCTGGGGCTACGCCGTGTTCGGCAAGGTGGTGGCCGGCACCGAGGTGGTGGACGCCATCCGTGCCGTCAAGACCGGCCGCAAGGGCTTCCACGACGACGTGCCGCTCAACGACGTGGTGATCGAAAAGGCCGTGGCCCTCTGATTCCACGGCCGCACAGCGCCATGCCTGCCGCTCACGCTGTGGTGTCGCCAGGCTGGCGCGCGGTGGACCTGATCTCCGACCTGCACCTGCACGCGGGCGACCCGGCCACCTTTGAATGCTGGCGCCACTACCTGCTGGCGCCCAACCCCGAGGCCGAGGCCGTGTTCATCCTCGGCGACCTGTTTGAAGTCTGGTGGGGCGACGATGTGCTGGGCACCTCGGGCCCAGGCGAAGCCGCCTTTCTGCGCGAATGTGCCCAGGTGCTGGCGCAAGCCGCGCAGCAGCGCCCGGTGCACGTCATGCACGGCAACCGCGATTTCCTGCTCGGCCAGCGCTTCTTCGAACACACCGGCGTGCGCCCCCTGGCCGACCCTTGTGCCCTGCAGTTGGGGCCACACCGTTTTCTGCTCAGCCACGGCGACGCCTGGTGCCTGGGCGACGTGGACTACCAACGCTTTCGCGCCGAGGTGCGCACCCCCGCTTGGCAAAACACCTTCCTGGCCCAGCCCATCGCGCAGCGCGAGGCCACGGCCCTGGCCCTGCGCCAGCAGAGCGAAGCGCGCAAACACAGCGGCGCCACCTACGCCGATGTCGATGGCCCGGCCGCCATCGCGGCGCTGGCGCAGCATGGCGCCACGGTGCTGGTCCACGGCCACACCCACCGCCCTGCCGATCACGTTCTGGCGTCCGGCCTCACACGCCACGTGTTGAGCGACTGGGACGCATCAGCGATGCCGCCGCGCGCCGAGGTGCTGCGCCTGCACGCCGATGGCCACACCGAACGCCTGCCACTGTTGCAATAGCCGGGGCAGCCCTCAGTTGTGAGGCCATGACTTTGAACCTCTCACGGCTGTGGCGGCGTGCCCGCAGCCGGCTGCCTTTTCTGCGCCGGCAAGCCGAAGCCATCCCCGATGGCCTGTGGCTGCACACCCTGGTGCGCTACCCCTTTCTGGCCGCCCTGCCCTTGCCGGCGCAACAGCGTCTGCGGGCCTTGAGCGCGCAGTTTCTGGCGAGCAAGGAATTCCACGGCGCCAACGGCCTGACCATCACCGACGAGATCGCGCTGGCCATTGCCGCGCAGGCCTGCCTGCCGCTAGTGCACCTGCCTGGCCAGGGCCGCTGGCGCGACGACGCGCTGGGCTGGTACGACGACTTCGTGACCATCGTGGTGCACCCGGCCGAGGCCGTGGCGCAGCGCGAAGTGACCGACGGTGCCGGCGTGGTGCACCGCTACCGCGAAACCCTGCTGGGCGAGGCCATGGAACGCGGCCCGGTCATGTTGAGCTGGCAGCACGTGGCCCAAGCCGGCGACACCACCCACAGCGGCCACAACCTGGTCATCCACGAGTTTGCGCACAAGTTCGACATGCGTGGCAAAGCGCCTGGCCAAGGCGCCGACGGCTGCCCGGTGTTGCCAGCGGGCTTTCTCGGTCAACGCAGCGGCTCGGAAGCGCGCCGGCACTGGCGCAGGGTGTTGGGCCACGCCTACGCGGCCTTCAAGGAGCAGGTGGTGATGGCCCAGCGTTTTGGTGAGGCGCCGCCCTGGCTGGACAGCTACGGCGCCCACTCGCCCGCCGAGTTCTTTGCTGTGGCCTGTGAGGCCTACTGGGTCAGCCGCGAGCGTTTCGGGCAGGAATTTCCGGAACTGCTGCGGCTGCTGGACGGCTTTTTCAGACCGGCCTTCAAGCCTTCTTGAGCAAGGCCTTCAGGGCGTTCTGCAAACGGCGTGCGGCCGTGGCATCAAAGCCGCTGGCCAGCACCTGCGCGGCGTCCTGGCCCCAGGTCTGGGCGGGCGCGGCCTCGTTGCGTTTGGTCAGCAACTGCAGCTGGTACATGCGGCGGGCGCTGATCTGGTCGGCCGGCGTGGGCACGTCGGCGGCGATTTCCAGACGCAGCAGCGCGGTGGCGGCCTGGTCTTCCTTGGCCGTGCCTGCCGACAGGGCCTGGACCCAGGCGCCACGCACGGGCGCGGCCACCCGGCCACCCAATTCCTGCACGCTGGGCAGGGCTTCGGCGTCGCGTTTTTCCCAGGCGGTCATCACACGCGACAACACCTCGCCATGGGCTTGTGCGGCCAGCTTGCGCAGGGCCATGTCGGCGCGCTCTAGGGCCTCGCGCTGGGCGCGGAAGGCGGCGTCGCCCAGGCGCGGGCCACGGTCTTCGCGCATGGGGCGTTCGCCCATGCGGAAGTCGCCACGGTTGTCACCACGGGCATCGCCACGCGGGCCACGGTCGCCGCCGGGGCGGCCACCGTCACGGCCGCCGGGCTTGCGATCGCGGTCGCCCGGGCGGCCCCGGTCGTTGCCGGCCGGCTCGGCCTTTTTCATGCCGGGGCGGTCGTCGCCGCGCACGGCCACCACCTTCTTGGGTGGCGCGGCCGGCGCCGGTGCGGGTGCTGGCGCTTCTTGCGCAATGGCTTCCTCGGCATCTGCAGCCGTTTCCTCAGGCGCATCGCCCTCAGCGGCAGGCGCGGCGGCTTCTGCAACCGACTCCGCAGCGGCAGGTGCCGGTATTTCGGCAGGCGCGGCAGGCGCCTGGGCCTGAGCCAGCGCCTGGCCACGCAAGGCGGCCTCCAGCGCGGCCACGGCGGCGCGGATCTGCTGCGCGTCGCCGCTCTGGTTGGCGGCCTCCACGGCCTTGGCAGCGTCCAGCACACGGCGGTCGTGTTCGCTCACGGCCTGGGCGGCTTTTTCGCGGTCGGCGCCCTTGCGGTTGAAGGCTTCATCGATGGGCAGACGGAAAGCCTCCCACAGTTTTTGCTCCTGCTTGCGGTCCAGCGGCACGGCCTGCGCCTCGGCCTGCCAGCGCTGCTGCAGCGCCTTCACGGCGTCGATGCGCAACATGGGGGCTGCGCCCAGCGCGGTGGCTTCGTCGATCATGGCGCGGCGGCGCGCCAGGCTCTCGGCCTGGGCGGCTTCCAGGCGGGCGTGGGCCTGGTGCATGGCGTCTTTCCACTGCGGCTGCAATTCGGCAAACTGCTTTTCGCTCAGGTGGCCGGCTTCGCGCCAGCGTTCGGCCAACTGGTGCAGTTCGCGGATCTGGCTTTTCCAGTCGCTGCTCTCGGCGTGCGCCTCGGTCCAGGCGCGCACCTCGGCCAGCAGCGCCTGGCGCTGCGCCTTGTGCTGCTCGGCCTGCTCGCGCACCTTGTCCAGCCAGGCTTCCACCAGCTTGTGGGCGCGGGTGCAGGCGTCATCGAATTTTTTCCACAGGCCGTGGTTGGGCACGCCGCCCTGGTCGGTGGCCTTCCACTGCTCGCGCAGCTGGCGCAGGGTTTCCTGCATCTTGCGGCCACCCAGGCGCTGGCCTTCGGGCGCGGCGGTCAGGGCCTCGGCCTTGGCCAGCAGCTCTTCGCGCAACTGGTCGGCGCGCCAGCGCTGCCAGCCTTCCATCTCGCCAGCCTGGGTCAGCGCGGCGTGCACCTGGGCTTCGAGTTCGCCGCCAATGTGGCGGCCGTGCTGTTTGAGCGCGGCGCGCAGGTCGGCGGCGGCCTTCGGCGTGGCCTTGCCATGGCCCTCGGCCACTTCCTTCACCAGCACCTTGAGTGCGGCACCCACGGCATCTGCGGCCTCGGTGCGGCGGGCCTGCGCGGCGGCGTTGTCCACCGCCGCGGCAGCAGGGCGGGCTTCGGGCGCCGCCTCGCCGCGCGCGCTGCGCAGTTCCTCGGCCCACACCGGCACGGCGGGCAACGGGGCCTGGGCGTCGGCAGCAGCGGCCACGGCCTGGGCCAGCGCGCCCTGGAAGGCTTCCCACACCAGCGTCAACTGCTGGCGGGCGGTGTCGAGCATGGGGGCAAACTTGACGTCCATGCTGGCCCAGTGGGCGTCGGCGCTCAGGCCCATGGTCTGGGTCTGCCAGTTGGCCACGTCGTTGCCCAGCACCTCGGCGCTGGACTGGGCATCGCGCCACGATTTGGTGGACAGCACCTCGATGCGCTGGGCCAGCAACACGGCGGCCTCGCGCTCCACCTGCACGCGGTGCTGCAGGTCTTCAATGGCCTTGACGCGTTCGGCCAACGCCAGCTTGAGACCAGCCAGCGGCTCGCGCGACAGCGGCGCGCCGGCCTTGGCGGCATCGCGCTGCCAGGCCAGGGCATCGGCCATGTTCAGGCGCGGCAGCGCCAGCAGCGCGTTGGCCTTGTCGGCCCATTCCACAGCCATGGTTTCCTGGGCCTTGGCGCGGCGCAGTTCTTCGAGTTTTTCGCGCAGGGGCTTGGCTGCGCCTTTGTCGCGGTGCGAGAGTTCCTTGAACACCTCGGCCATGCGCTCGGGCGCGGGATCGGTGGCCAGCCACTCGCGCACCCGCGCAGCGCGGTCGCCCGAGGTGGCGGCCGAGAACACCCCGCCGGTCAGCGCGTCCAGCGCTTGGGTGTCTGCAGTTTTGGCGGAGGAGGAGTTCGTTTGAGCGGAGTTCACGGTCGCAATGGCCACAAGGCGTGTCTGGTTGGGCAAACGCGTATTGTCGCCGCAGTCGGCCGCTCTTTCAGCAAGCCAGCATCACAAGCCAACAACTCAGGGCAGAGACAGCTGCAATTCGGCCTGTGGACCGCTGGTGCCCGCACCCGTTTTGGCAAGCTCGACAAACACCCGGGTGCCCGCCAGGCCGTCGGCCACCAGCCGCGCCTTCACGGCCACAGCGCGGCGGGTGGCCAGCTCGCGCAAGGCCTCGTCAGGCGCTGGCGCGTGGGTCAACCACAGCGCTTCCATCTCGGGCACGCTCAGGTCCTTGAGCAAGCCGATGGCGTTGCGCGGCTTGGGAAAGTCGCTGCGACGGTAGAGCTCGCGCAGCAAGGCGGGGTAGTCCTCGGGGGCGACCCCGGCTTCGGTATCGGCACCCTGCCCTGCGCGCACGGTTTGGCGGCGCTTCTCGGCCCGCACGGCTTCCTGAAGGCGCTCGCGCTGAAAGGCCTCGCGCTCGGCCGCCACATCGCTGTGCCCCACCACCGTGAGCTGCAAGGCGGGCCGCTCGTTCAGGGCTTTGACGATGGCCGACAAGGCGGCCGTGGCGCTCTCCTGAAGGCGGTCGGTGCCAGGCACGAAGTCGATGCGGCCGGTCTGCGCCTCAGCGCCGCCGAGCAGGTTGCCGAGCAAGGCAAAGGGCGCAGTCACCGCCTTGCCGATCAGGCCCAGCACCAGCCGGCCGATGATGGGGCCGAGGCGAAATTCCGGGTCGTTGAGCGAGCCGCTGATGGGCAGGTTGATGTCGATCACGCCATGGCGGTCGGCCAGCAGCGCCACGGCCAGCTTGACGGGCAGATTGGGCGCCTCGCTGTCGGGCGCACGCTCGCCAAACACCAGGCGGTTGAGCGTGAGCTGGTTGCTGGCGTTGAGTTGCCCGTCGGCACCCACCTGGTAGCGCACGTCCACACTGAGCTGGCCGCGCTCGATGCCATGGCCGGTGTACTTCAAGGCGTAGGTCGAAAGCGGCGGCAGCTCCAGTTCGCGCACCTTGCCCGCGATGTCCAGCACAGGCGGCGTGGCCAGCGGCTGGAGCACGCCTTCGATGTCCAGCGAGCCCGTGCCTTCGACCCGCCCGCGCAGGCTCACCTTGGCCGGCGCAGCGCTGGCATCGCCCTGGTTGCTGAACGCACCCATACCGCCCGTGACCTGGCTGAGCCTGGCGCTGTAGTTGGGCCGCACAAAGCGGTCGGAGAACGCGATCTGGCCGTTGACCAGCGTGATGGGGCCGAAGCTCAGCTGCGCTGGCGGCTCCGCCGCTTGGGGCGTTGAGGCGTCGGCGGGTGCTGGGCGCAGCAGGTTTTGCAGGTTGACGCGCCCACTGGGGTCGATGTCGATGCGGGCGAAGTAGTCGCTGAGCACGGTCTCGGCCACGCTGAGCTTGAGGGCCTGGCCGGGTGTCAGCGCGAGCTGCAGGCCGCGCAGGTTGAGGGTTTTCCAGTCCAGCAGTGGCGAGCCGTCGTTGGCGTCCACCGCCCGCCACTCGTCCAGCGTGAGGTCGCCCGCTGCCGTCGCAGCCAGGCCGGCCGCACCGTGGCTGAGCGTCAGGTCGCCGCGCCAGCTGGTGTCGGCCTGGCGCAGCGCCAGGTTCAGCCGGTCGGCCAGATAAGGCGCCAGGCTGTGGGCGGGCAGGCGGTCGAGCGTCAGGCGCGCGGCCAGCTTGCCGTCCGTGGCCGTTGTGGCACTGGCGGGGCGCAGCGCCAGCCGACCGTCCAGCGACAGGCTGCCCGGCGCAGCACCCTGCCCGTCCGCCGCCAGGCGCGTCGCCACCGACACCGGCGTGTCCACTGCCGCATCGCTGCGCCAAGCGCCCATCTGCAGCTGCAGCGCGCTCCAGCGCAAGGCCACGGGCACGGGCACGGGCGTGGCCGCATCGTCGAAGCGCCCGCTGCCTTCGCTCAGGCGCAGGCCTTGCCAACCCAGGCGCCAGCCCGGCCCGGTGGGAGCTGTCTCGCTGGCGGCCGGCGCGTCGGTTGCCACACGCAACCAGTCGTCCCACACCCAGCGGCCGGCCGCATCTCGTGCCACATTCAGCAAGGGCCGCGACAGGCTGAGCTGCCCCAGGTCCGCGCTGTGGCCTTCCAGGTCGATGTTGCCGTTTTGCAGGCGCAGTTCGCGCAACGCCAGCGCCGGCCGTGCCGCCGGCCCCAGCGCCAGGTCTTGCAGCAACACGTCCTGCAGCTGAAGCTGAAGAACCGGCGGCACCGGCTTGGGCGCCTGGGGTGCAGCGGCCTGCCAGCGCAGCTTCAGATCGCCGGCGCTGCGGCCAGCCAGCGGTTGCGTCAGCACCTGGTCCACATAGGGCGCAAGCCCACGCAAACCAAGATCGCGCCAATTCAGCGCCAGATCGGCCTGGGTCGGGCTGAGCTCACCCTGGGCACCCAGCGACGCGCCCAGCCAGCGGGCACTGACCTCCACCGGCGTGGTGGCCTTGGCCGGCCAGGCCACCGCACCGGTGGACAACGCGAGCGCTTCGACGGTGGTGTCCCAGGCGGGCGCCACGCTGGCGTCGCGCCAATGCAGGGTGCCATCGGTCAGCTTGAACTGGTCCAGCTTGACGTCCCAGGCAGGTGGTGCCATGACCGGGGCCGGCTCCCTGGCAGCACTGGCGGGCGGCAGCAGCCGGGACAGGTTGAGCTGCCCTTGAGCGTCGCGCGAAACGTGCAGACGGGGCGCCTGCAAGGTCATCTGCTCGATATGCACCTGCCGCGCCAGCGGCTGGCTGTCGGCCAGCACCAGCGACAAGGCCTGCCACGACAGCAGCGGTTGAGGCGTGGGGGCACCGGGGCCGGTCTGCACCAGCGCCAAGTCCCGCAGGGCAAATCGCCCGGCCAGTTGCACCACCGGCACCTGCCGCTGCTCAAACGCGAGCGTCAGATCGGCCTGCACCCTGGCCTGCACCGGGCGCCAAGGCAGGCTTTTGGGCCAATAGGGCAGGTAGGGCGCCAGGTCCAGGTCGGGCAGGCTCAGGCGGGCGCGGGTGGCCAGGGTGTCGGCAAACGGCAACGTCGACAACTGCGTGTCAAAACGGCTGCCGTTGAGCTCGAAAGCGATGCGTGGTTCGGTGCGCACATCGCGCTGAGTGGGCAGGTTGCTCAAGAAGGGCACCGCCACCGAAAGGTCATGCAGCCGGTGTTGCGCCCCGGCGGGCACGTCATCCAGCTGCAGTTCACCACCGGTCAGCGCCAGGTTGAACAAACCGAAGCTGGTGGTTTCGCCGCCACGCGGGCGTTGTGCCCAGCGCGTGAGGAGATCGTCGATGTCGTAGCGTCCATCGCCCAGGTGACGCAAGCGCAAGGTGGGCTGTTCGACCGCCAGCGCATCCACAACCGGCGCCAGCCGAAAGACGGATTGCAGCTCGGCGTCCAGGTACAGCCTGGCGACTTCCAGCAGCGCAGGTGCGTCGGGCGTCGCACCAGCTACTTCCAGGCCTTTGAGCTCCAGCTCAAGCGACCACGGTCGGAAAGACACCGCCTCGACCCGGACTTCACGCCCGAGCGCTGCACGGCCCTGATCCTGCACAAAGCCCTTGAGCCAGACCGGCACCACCAACCAGGCCAGCGCCCAGGCGCTGAGCAGCACCAGCAAGGCGATCCACACGGGCCGCAGACGCGACAACAGCAACTCCCATTTCATGGGCGGGAATTGTGCACTGCCGGTGGGTCTTGCCCGACGCAAAGGGCCAATAAAAAAGCACCTGGAGGCAAAACCTCAAGGTGCTTTTTGTACCAATATCTGGTGGGTCCTGAGTGACTCGAACACTCGACCTACGGATTAAGAGTCCGCTGCTCTACCAACTGAGCTAAGAACCCGAACATGAGAATGGTAGGACGTGAGGGATTCGAACCCACGACCAACGGATTAAAAGTCCGCTGCTCTACCAACTGAGCTAACGTCCCACTCACCACATTCAACTTCTTGCGTCGTTGTCTGCGAAGCCTCAAATTATAGCGTCATTTTTCTTGATTTTGAAGGCGCCTGAACTTTTTCTGCGCTCGAGGCCAAACGGTCCATGACCCAGCCTGCCGCACACAGGCCGAAGGTCGCGGTCACACCCACACTTGAGCCGTAACCGTGGCAGTTCAGCGAGCCATCGCCCTCCACCGCACACGAGGGATCGGGTGGCGCCACCGCCTCGCGGCTGAACACACAGCTCAGCCCCATGCGGCCATCGCGCGAAGCGCCATGGTGCTTGCGCAGCCGGTAGCGCAACTGGGCCAGCAAGGGGTCGTGGGTGGTCAGCTGCAGGTCGTCCACCTCCACCCGGTGCGCCAGCCGCTTGCCACCGGCCGCGCCCACCGCAACAAACAGCATGCGCTGGGCCAGCGCCCAAGCGGCCATGCTGGTCTTGGCCGCCATCTGGTCGCAGGCGTCGATCACGGCCGACAAGGTGCCGTTCTGCACCACAGCATCGGCCACGATGCGTGCCCAGTTGTCGGCGTTGACAAATTCGTCGATGACGCTGACCTGCGCGCCGGGGTTGATGGCCCGCATGCGCTCGCGCATGGCCAGCACCTTGGCCTGGCCCAGGGTGGCGTCGAGTGCGTGCACCTGGCGGTTGACGTTGGACTCGGCGATGTGGTCCATGTCCACCAGGGTGATGCGCCCCACCCCGCTGCGTGCCAGGGCCTCGGCGGCCCAGGAGCCCACACCACCGATGCCAACCACCATCACGTGGGCGTCAAAAATGCGCTGGGCACCCACCACACCGTAGAGCCGGCGCAAGCCACCAAAACGGCGCTCGAAATCGGCCAGCATTCAGTCGCGTTCCAGCAACCAGAGCTGGAAGCGGAAGCCCGACAAGGCGCCCGCCACAATGCCGGCCACGGCGATGAAACTGGTCAGGCTCAACGTGGACAGGCCCGACAGGCCCTGGCCCACGGTGCAGCCCATGGCGGTGACGCCGCCCACGCCCATGCAGACCGCGCCGACCAGGTGCAGCGCGGTGTCGCGTGTGTCGCGAAAACCCTCCCAGCGGAAGCTGCGGGTGGCCAGCGCATAGACGAAAGCGCCCAGCACCACGCCCGCCACCGACACCACGCCCAGCGTGAGCAGCTTGCTGCGGTCGCTGAAGAACATCAGCCAGTCCAGGGTGTAGGCCATGGGGGCGGTGAAGGTCAGCGACTCCATGCGGCCGGTGTTGGACGCCAGGTAGACGGCCTCCAGGGTTTCGGGGTGTTCGGCCACAAAACCCAGCCGGCCACTGACCCACCACATGGCGGCCACCGTGGCGCCTATGCCCACGCCAGCCAACACGTTGTCGGCGCTGCGAAAGCCTGCGCCCAGCAAGGCCCACAGCACCAGCGCACCGCCCACGGCCAGCCCCAGCCACAGGGTGGTGCTGGTGGCCGACCATCCGGTGGCAGCCGCCAGCAACAAGGGCAGGCCGCTGCCAGGCGCCAACTCAAAAGCCACCTGGTCCACGGTTTCGGTGCGCAGCACGGCGGTGACGCCGCGCAGCGTGGCAAAAGACGCCACGCCCATGACCACAAACACCACCAGGGACTTGAGGCTGCCGCCGCCCACGCGCACCAGCGTTTTGCTGCCGCAGCCGGATGCCAGCACCATGCCGAAGCCAAACAGCGCGCCGCCGATCAGTGCCGAGAGCCAGATGATGCGGCCGGTCGCATAGATGGTCTTGGTCGGATCGATCCAGCCCAGCCAGACCATGAGCGCAAAGCCCAGCACCGCCACGCCCACCGCCAGGCCCCACATGCGCATGCGGGTCCAGTCGCCCATGTTGACGATGTCGCTGATCGCGCCCATGGTGCAGAAATGGGTGCGCTGCGCGATGACACCAAACGCCACGGACACCACAAACGCGGCCCACAGCACCTGCGCCCGCAGGCTTTCAAATTCGCTCAGTTCCATGGCGAGGGGTCAGCGCAGGCGCGCGAGGCGGTCGCGGGCGGTGGATGCCGCTTCGGACTGGGGGTGGGCCTTGACCAGATCCTCCAGGCTGCGCTTGGCGGCACGCACGTCCTTGAGTTCGATCTGGCAGTTGGCGATGGCCAACATGGCTTCGGGCACACGCGCATGTTTGGGTGTGCCCGCGATCAGGCGCTGGTACACGGCGATGGCGTCCTTGTACTCGCGCAGCGCGTAATGCGTGTTGCCCAGCCAGTACTGCACGGCCGGCGTGTAGCCGCTGTCGGGGTAGCGCAGCAGAAACTGCTGGTAGAGCTGCGCGGCACGCGGGAATTCGGTCTTGCGCAGCTCGGCCATGGCGGCCTCGAAGTCGCGTTTTTCGGACGGCGTGGCGTTGAACTCGGCGCCATCAAGCTGCACTTTCATCGGCTCCAGCGTGCGCAGCCGCTCGTCCAGTGCGGCCAGCACGTCTTTCTGCTGGCGCTGCAGGTCGGCCACGTCGCGCGCGAGCTGCTCGTTCTGACCGCGCAGCTTGGCCATCTCGGCACGCAAGGCCTCGATCTGGTTGGACAGCTCCAGCAGGCTGCGCCGTGTGGGCGCGGCACTCTCTTCGGTCAGGCGCGTGAGTTCGGCCTCCAGGCGGCGGTTGGCCGCATCCGAGGCCTGGCGGTTGGCCTCCACCTTGTCACGCAACTCGATGATGGCCTTGCGCGCCTCGTCGTCGCCAAAAATGGCGTGCGAGGGCAAGGCCATGAAGCCCGCCGCCCCCAGGACCGACGCGCGAAGCAACAGACGGACTGCGTGCATGGTGAAAACGCTCAACGGTAGGTGATTTCGACGCGGCGGTTCTTGGCAAAGGCGGCTTCATCGCTGCCTGCATCGGCCGGCTTTTCCTTGCCGAAGCTCACGGCTTCCATCTGGGCATCGCTCACGCCCAGCAGGCCCAGCGCGCGGCGCACGGCCTCGGCGCGCTTCTGGCCCAGGGCCAGGTTGTACTCGCGGCCACCGCGCTCGTCGGTGTGGCCTTCCAGGGCGATGCGGCGGCGGTTGTCGGCCTTGAGGTGGCGGGCATGGCCTTCGAGCAAGGCGTTGAACTCGGCCTTGATGGCGAAGCTGTCGTAGTCGAAATACACCACGCGTGCCACACCTGCGGGCGGCTGGCCCGGCTGGTTGGCACCCACCTGCACGCCGGCCACGCCGCGCGGATCGACCGCGCCGGTGCTGCCCTGCCCGCTGCCGGCGCCACCGGCACCACCCGCCACGGCGGTGGCGTTGCGGTCTTCAACCGCCACGTCATCGAGCTTGACACTGGAGCAGGCGCCCAGCGCGCCCACCAGCACCAGCAGGCCCAGGCGCGCGGCCCATTTGGAGGAAAAAACAGAAGACAGGTTAGGGAAGTTCATGACAAGGGTGGAAGAGAGAAAACAAAAAAAACGAAACGGATCAAATCAGCGCTGGAACGGGCCCCAATCCGGCTCGCGGATATCGCCTTGCGCGCTGGCCAGCCGGGTCTTGATGCGGCCATCCACGGTGGTGGTCATCAGGGCCTCGCGGCCTTGCTGGCGGGTGGCGTACACGATCATGCGGCTGTTGGGCGCGAAGCTGGGGCTTTCGTCGGCGGTGGTGTCGGTCAGCGGGTTGGACTGGCCGGACTGGAGGTCCAGCACATACAGCTTGAAGGCGCCGCCAATGCGCGACACATAGGCGAGCCAGCGGCCGTCGGCGCTGGGTGAAGGTGAAATATTGTAGTTTCCCGTGAAGGTAACGCGTTCTGCGTTGCCACCTTGGGCGGGCATGCGGTAGATCTGCGGCGAGCCGCCACGGTCGCTCACGAAGTAGATCGAGCGCCCGTCGGGGGCAAACGCCGGCTCGGTGTCGATGCTGCCCGACTGGGTGAGGCGCCGGGGCTCGCCGCCGCCGGCGTCGAGCGCATACAGCTGCGACTGGCCGCCCAGCGTGAGCGTGGCCACCACCTGGCGGCCATCGGGCGACCAGGCCGGCGCGCTGTTGGAGCCGCGGAAATTGGCCAGCAGGCGGCGCCGGCCGGTGGCCACGTCGTGGGCGTAGATGACCGGCTTGCGGGCCTCGAAGGACACGTAGGCCAGTTGCGAGCCGTTGGGCGACCAGGCGGGCGAGATGATGGGCTCGGGGCTGGTGAGCGCAGCCTGGGCGCTCTCGCCATCGGCGTCGGCCACCCACAGGTTGTAGCGCGCGCCCTGTTTGGACACATAGGCCACACGGGTGGAAAACACGCCCTTGTCGCCGGTGAGTTTTTCGTACACGTGGTCAGCCACGCGGTGGGCCGCCAGGCGCAAATCGCCCACCGGCACGGGGAAGCTCAGACCGCCCAGGTCTTGCGCACGCACCACGTCCCAGAGGCGAAAGCGCACGTCGTAACGGCCATCGGCCAGGCGGGTCACGCTGCCGGTCAGCAAGGCGTCGGCCTGGCGTTCGCGCCAGGGTGCCAGGTCGGGGCGCGAGGTTTCGTCAAGCGCTCCCCCCACGGGCGGCACGGCACGCAGCAGGCCGCTGCGCTCCAGATCGGCCTGAACGATGGCGGCCACGTTTTGCGGCGCCGCCTCACCACCACGGAAAGGCGCGATGGCGATGGGGATTTGTGTCAGGCCCACACCAGAGACCTCGACGCGGAATTGCGCGTGGGCAGCGAGTGCCACACCCGCCAGCACCAGCGCTGACGCGCCCGCCAGCACGGAGCGGCGCCCCACGGCGGGGCGAACATGGGAAAAATCAGGGAGTTCGGGACGGGTCATTGTTTGTGTGCAGGGATAAGGCCAGGCGCGCGGCGCGGCCGGCCGCCAACATGGCGCCGATAATACTGGACCGGCCAGCGCCTGGACGTGACAAGTTGTGCCCTCCGTGGACCAGCCCCGCGCGCCGAGGTTCCCTCCCCCAACGCCGCACCTCCGATTTTTTGCACCCGCCTTGACCACCACCGCCCCCACCCCCACGCTGATGCAGCGGCTCGCACGGCTCTGGCCCTACTTCCGCTCGGCGCGCTGGGGCATTGCGCTGGCCGCCGTGGGCACGCTGATCGGCGCTTTGACCGAACCGCTGATCCCGGCCTTTTTGCAGATGCTGCTGGACAAGGGTTTTGTGGACCGGGGCATACCGCTGTGGGCCGTGCCTGCTGCCCTGCTGGGCCTGTTTGGCATACGCGGGCTGGCCGGCTTCGTGGCCCAGTACGCCCTGACCTACACCGCCAGCCTGGGCCTGCTCAACCTGCGACGCGCCATGTTCGAGCGGCTCAACGCCGCCGAACTCGCGCTGTTCTCGCAGCAAAACGCCAGCAAGCTCTCCAACACGCTGGTGTACGAGGTGCAGACCGGCTCGACCACCCTGGTCAACGCCTTTCTCACCCTCACCAAAGACAGCCTGACCCTGGCCGCGCTGATGGGCTACCTGCTGTATCTGAACTGGAAGCTCACGCTCATCGTGCTGCTGCTGTTTCCCGGGCTGATCTGGATCATGCGGGTGTTCTCGCGCCGCCTGTACCGCCTCACACAAGCCAGCCAGCAGGCCACCGACGACCTGGCCTATGTGGTGGAAGAAAACGTGCTCGCCCACCGCATGGTGCGCCTACACGGCGCGCAAGGCCAGCAGGCCGGGCGCTTTGATGTGCTCAGCGTGGCCCTGCGCCGCCTGGCCATGAAAACCACCATCGCCCAGGCCGCCATGACGCCGCTGACCCAGATGTTGGCCGCCGCCGCGCTGTCGGCCGTCATCTCGGTGGCGCTGGTGCAAAGCGGCGGCAGCGGCGTCACGGTGGGCGGTTTTGTGTCCTTCGTCACCGCCATGCTGATGCTGGTCACGCCCATACGCCACCTGGCCGAAATCGCCGGGCCCATCGCGCGTGGCCTGGCCGCGCTGGAACGCGGGCTGGCCCTGATCGACGACACGCCCAGCCAGCGCGGTGGCACGTATGCACCCGCCGCTGCGCAGGGCCGCATCGCGCTGGAGCAGGTGTGGGTGCGCTACGAAGGCGACGGGCCCGCCGCCCTGCAAGGGGTGAGCCTGGATATCGCTCCGGGCCAGGTGGTGGCCCTGGTGGGCCCTTCGGGCTCGGGCAAAACCACACTGGCCAACCTGCTGCCGCGTTTTGTGGAAGCCACATCCGGCCAGATCAACCTCGACGGGCACGCCCTGACCGACTGGGACCTGACCGCGCTGCGCCGCCAGTTCGCCATGGTCAGCCAGGACGTGGTCATGTTCAACGACACCCTGGCCTTCAACGTGGCGCTGGGCACAGAAGCCGACCCCGCGCGCGTGGAACAGGCCCTGCGCGCCGCCAACCTGGGCGATCTGCTGGACCGCCTGCCCCACGGCATACACAGCAAGGTGGGCCACAACGCCGCCGAACTCTCGGGCGGCCAACGCCAGCGCCTGGCCATCGCCCGCGCGCTCTACAAAAACGCCCCCATCCTCATCCTCGACGAAGCCACCTCGGCGCTGGACAACGAATCCGAACGCCTGGTGCAGGACGCCATCGCCCGCCTCATGGCCGGCCGCACCACCCTGGTCATCGCCCACCGCCTGTCCACCATCGAACACGCCGACCGCGTGGTGGTGCTGGCCGAAGGCCGCATCATCGAACAAGGCACCCACCGCGAGCTGATACAGCTCGACGGGTTGTATGCGCGGCTGCATGCGCATGGGGGGTTGGCGGGGAGTGTGGGCGGGACTTGAGGCCGATCCGCCTGCGCTTCAAACACAGACACCCCAACTCCCATGCAGCAGTCGCTCGGTTTGGTCTCGCTGGTGGTTCGCGACTACAACGAAGCACTCGATTTCTATGTCGGCAAACTTGGCTTCAAGCTTGTCGAAGACACACCCGTTCCCTCGCAGGACAAGCGCTGGGTTGTGGTCCGTCCGCATGGAAACACAGGCGCTTGCCTGCTTTTGGCGCGCGCCAGTTCAGACAGTCAACTGGCCGCCGTAGGGCAGCAGACCGGTGGCCGTGTTTTTCTCTTCCTCTACACCGATGACTTCTGGCGCGATTACGAGCGTTACAAGGCCGCAGGCGTCGAATTCACGCGCACTCCCGAAGCACAACCACAGGGCCTCGTGGCTGTCTTCAAAGACTTGTATGGCAACCAATGGGATCTGATGCAACCGAGCTCGGGGAACAACAGTTGGCCAACAACCTGATGTGCAGTGCTGTTGGGGACGAAGGCCTGGGCGTCGTTCGACTTGGACCTGCCCCGCCGACACGCACGCTCACACTCACAACAGCACGATGTCGTACTGCTCCTGCGTCATCGAGCTTTCAGCGGTCAGCGAAATCGGTTTGCCGATGAAGTCGGACAGGCCCGCCAGGTGCGGGCTTTCCTCGTCGAGGAAGAGTTCGATGACCTGGGGCGAGGCGACGACGCGGAACTCGCGTGGGCTGAAGGCGCGGGCTTCGCGCAGGATTTCGCGCAGGATGTCGTAGCAGACGCTGCGTGCGGTCTTGACCACGCCTTTGCCCTCGCACGACGGGCAGGGCTCGCTGAGCATGTGGGCCAGCGATTCGCGGGTGCGCTTGCGCGTCATCTCCAACAGGCCCAGTTGCGAGAAGTCGCCCAGCATGGTTTTCACGCGGTCGCGTGACAGCTGTTTGCGGAACTCGGCCAGCACGGCGCTCTGGTGTTCGTCGCGCACCATGTCGATGAAATCGACGATGACAATGCCGCCCAGGTTGCGCAGCCGCAGCTGGCGCGCAATGGCCTGCGCGGCTTCGAGGTTGGTTTTGAACACCGTGTCGTCGAAGTTGCGCGCGCCCACAAAACCGCCGGTGTTCACGTCCACCGTGGTCAGGGCTTCGGTCTGGTCGATCACCAGGTAGCCGCCGGATTTGAGGTCCACGCGCCGGCTCAGCGCCCGCGCGATTTCTTCGTCCACGTTGTGCAGGTCGAACACCGGCCGTTCACCGGTGTAGAGCTGCAGGCGTTTGAGTGTGCCGGGCATGAACTCGGTGGCGAACTGCTGCAACAGGCCAAACTGTTCGCGCGAGTCGATGCGTATGGTCTGGGTCTGTGCGCCCACCAGATCGCGCAGCACGCGCTGCATGAGGTTGAGGTCCTGGTGCAGTAGGCTGGCCGGCGGCTGGCGTGTGGCGGCGTCGCGGATGCGGTCCCAGGTCTTGCGCAGGTAGGCAATGTCTTCCGACAGTTCCTCGTCGGTCGAATCCTCGGCGTTGGTGCGCAGGATGAAACCGCCGCTGGTGCCTCCACCAGGCAAGGCGGTGAGGCCGGTCAGGCGCGCACGCAGCGCCTCGCGTTGTTCGGTGGGGATTTTTTGCGACACGCCCACGTGGTTGTCTTGCGGCAAAAACACGAGCAAGCGCCCGGCGATGCTGATCTGCGCGGTCAGGCGCGCACCCTTGGTGCCAATCGGGTCCTTGAGCACCTGCACCATCAGGGCCTGGCCCTCGAACACCTGCTTTTCGATGGGCAACACGCCCTCGCCTGCCGAGGCCGCGCTCGCCGTGGCGTTGCGGTCCTTGGGCGCGTGTTTGGCGTTGATCTGCGGCATCAGGTCGGCCACGTGCAAGAAGGCCGCACGCTCCAGGCCGATGTCGATGAAGGCCGACTGCATGCCCGGCAACACCCTGGACACCTTGCCCAGGTAGACGTTGCCCACCAGGCCGCGCTCCAGGGTGCGCTCCAGGTGCACCTCTTGCACGGCGCCCTGCTCGATCACGGCGACCCGGGTTTCCTGGGGCGCCCAGTTGATCAGAATGTCCTGGCTCATGGCGTGTGGGTAGGTGTTGGGTTCAGAGCAGGCGCAGACCGGCGGCCTGCAACACCTGCGCGGTCTCGAAGGCCGGCAAGCCCATGATGCCACTGTAGCTGCCCGATATCTGGCGCGCCCACAAGGCCGCCTTGCCCTGGATGGCGTAGGCGCCCGCCTTGCCCATGGGCTCGCCGCTGGCCACGTAGCGCGCCACCTCGGCCGGTTTCATGTCGGCAAACTCAACGCTGGAGCGGCTGAGCGCGGCGAACACCTGCCCCTTGTGGGCCACCGCCACCGCCGTCAACACCTGGTGCTTGTGGCCCGACAGCTGCGCCAGCATGCGCCGCGCGTGGGCCGCGCTTTCGGGCTTGCCCAGGATGTGTTTGCCCAAGGCCACGGTGGTGTCGGCGCACAACACGGGGGCCGGTGGTAGGCCACGGCGCTTGAGCCGTTCGACCGCCGCGT
Organism: Hydrogenophaga sp.; assembly: GCA_030696525.1. GTDB lineage: Bacteria > Pseudomonadota > Gammaproteobacteria > Burkholderiales > Burkholderiaceae_C > Hydrogenophaga. The sequence continues at coordinate 19,073 of JAUYSB010000296.1, forward strand.
CCAGCTTGAGCCGGGTCACGCGTTGCACGTAGCGCGCGGGTGCCTCGTTGGGCTTGACCGCTTCCAGCGCTTCGCTGTCTTCTTGCGGGTCGGGCAGCAGCAGCTCACAGCGCACGCCCCATTGCTCCAGCAACTGTTTGCGGCGCGGGCTTTGGGATGCGAGGTAGATGAACGGGCCGCCGCCGGGCCGCTCCCAAGGCGGCCCAGCCCCCTCGGGGGGCAGCGACCCGTGCAACGGTGGAGCGTGGGGGCGCTTATTCATCACTCACGGTGGTAGGGGTGGTTGGCGTTGACGGACCAAGCGCGGTAGAGCTGCTCGATCAGCAGCACCCGGGCCAGCGCGTGGGGCAGTGTCAGGTCAGACAAACGGATGCGCTCGTGCGCGGCCTGGCGAAAGGCCGGCTCCAGGCCATCCGGCCCACCAATCACCAAGGCCACGTCGTCGCCTTCGAGCTGCCAGATTTTCAGGCGCTCGGCCAGGGCTTTGGTGGTGAGGTGGGTGCCGCGTTCGTCCAGCACCACCACGCGGGTGCCGCGCGGAATCTGCGCCTCAATCCGTGCGCGCTCAGCCGCCAGCAGCGTCTCCAGGGTTTTGGAGCCGCGCGGTTCGGTCTTGACGGTTTTGATCTCCACCCGCAACTCGGGTGGAAAGCGCTTGGCGTAATCGTCGTAGGCGGTCTGGGCCCAGTCGGGCATGCGCTGCCCGACCGCGACGATGCCGAGCCTCATGCGGGCTTTTTGGCCGTCTTCGCTGCGGGCTTGCGGGCCGGCGCGGCTTTGCTCACCACCGCTTTTTTGGCCGCCGGCTTCTTGTTGGACGGCGCGTTCACCTTGACCACCTTCATCGGGGCCTTGGTTGCGGGCTTCTTGGCCACAGCGGGTTTGGCAACAGGTTTCGCTGCGGTCTTGCCGGCCGACTTGGCCACCGGCTTCACGGTGGATTTGCTGGCGGGTTTGGCCGCTGACTTGGCGGGCGCCTTGCCAGCGGTCTTGGCAGGGGCCTTGGTGGGCACCTTGGCCGCAGCAGCGGCCTTGGCCACCTGGGCCGCCACCTTTTTGGCCGGCACGGCGGCCACAGGCGCCTGGGCAGCAGTCTTCTTGGCGGCAGGTTTTTTGCCGGCGGGTTTAGCGGCCACCACGGGCTTGGCCGCACCGTGTTTCAGGCGCACGGGTTTTTCGCCCCAGATTTCTTCCAGGCGGTAGTACTGGCGGATGGCGGGCTGCATCACATGCACCACGGCGGCGCCGCAGTCCACGATGATCCACTCGCCGTTTTCTTCACCTTCGGTGCGGGGCTTGGGAAAGCCGGCCTCGCGCACCGCGTCGCGCACGCTGGCCGCGAGCGCCTTGGTCTGGCGGTTGGAGGTGCCACTGGCCACCACCACACGTTCAAACAGCGGCGAAAGGTGCTCGGTGTTGAACACCACGATGTCCTGGGCCTTCACATCCTCCAGCCCGTCGACGATGGCGCGTTGGAGTTTCTGGGTGTTTTTGTTGGCCGTGGTTTCGCTGGTCATGTATGGTGGTTGTAAAGGTGATGGTCGGAAATATAGCGCGCAACGGATTCGGGCACCAGCACGTCGAGCGCGCCGCGCTGGTCGCCGGCCTCGCGCACCTGGGCACGCACGGCCGTGGCGCTGATGTTGCGCAAGGGCATGTGCAACAGGGTGAAAGGCACGTCCACGCCCGACAAATCCATCTCGACCTCTTGGTCAAGCCGGGCGTCGGCGCCGATGTTGATGGCCCGGTTGGCCACCGCGATGGTGGCGTATTGGAGCACGTCTTCCCAACGCACCCAGGTTTTGAAGGCCAGCAGCTGGTCGGCACCCAGCACCAGGAACAGTTCGGCGCCCGGGTATTCGGTGCGCAACTCGCGCAGCGTGTCGGCCGTGTACGACGGCCCTTCGCGGCGGATTTCGCGCTCGTCGAAGCGCACGTTGAGCAGGCCATCAAAGGCCAGCCGGCACATGGCCATGCGGTGCTCGGCGGGCGAGAGCTGACGCGGTTTGTGCCAGGCGTGCCCGGTGGGCAGGATGTGCAGGTGGTCCAGCCGCAGCTGGCCCAGCGCGGTTTCGGCCAGCGCGCGGTGCGCCCAGTGGGGCGGGTCGAAAGCGCCGCCGAACATGCCCACACGCAGCGGGGGCCTGGCCTGTCCCGCTCGCGGGTTGGGTGTTGCGCTCATGAGCTCAGATCCAGTCGCGACGCACGAGGAAATCGCTGGTGAGCCGGTCTTCCGGCGAGCCGGCTTCGGGCTGGTGGTTGTAGGCCCAGCGCACCAGCGGTGGCATGGACATGAGGATGGATTCGCTGCGCCCGCCCGACTGCAGGCCAAAGTGGGTGCCCCGGTCCCACACCAGGTTGAACTCCACGTAGCGGCCACGCCGGTAGAGCTGGTGTTCGCGCTCGCGCTCGCCCCAGGGCATGGCGCGGCGGCGCTCGACGATGGGCAGGTAGGCGGTCACAAACGCGTCGCCCACGGCACGCGTCATGGCGAAGGCGTTCTCGAAGCCGCCTTCGGAAAAGTCATCAAAGAACACGCCGCCGATGCCGCGTGCCTCGTTGCGGTGCTTGAGGAAAAAGTAGTCGTCGCACCAGGCCTTGAAGCGCGGGTATTTGTCGTCGCCAAACGGCGCCAGCGCATCGGCACAGGAGCGGTGGAAGTGGACGGCGTCCTCTTCAAAACCGTAATAAGGCGTGAGGTCCATGCCGCCGCCGAACCAGCACACCGGCTCGCCGCCGCCCACGGGCGTGGCAGCGATCATGCGCACGTTCATGTGCACCGTGGGCACATAGGGGTTGCGCGGGTGGAACACCAGCGACACACCCATGGCCTCGAAGGGCGCACCGGCCAGCTCAGGCCGGTGTTGTGTGGCCGAAGGCGGCAGCTTGGGGCCGGTGACGTGCGAGAAGCCGCAGCCCGCGCGCTCGAACACGGCGCCGTTTTCAAGGATGCGGGTGACGCCCTGCCCTTGCAGCGTTTCGCCGGGCGGTTTGGCCCAGGCGTCGCTCACAAAGGCTTGGCCGTCCAGGGCGGCGATGGCGCCCGTGATGCGGTCTTGAAGGCCGGTCAGGAAATCGCGCACCCGCTGGGTCGAAGTCGGGGTCTGGGTCATGGCTTGAGCGCGCGGCTGCCGATGTCGCGTCGGTATTGCATGCCGTCAAAGTGGATGCCACGGGTGACGTCGTAGGCGCGCTGCTGCCCGACCTTGACCGAATCGGCCAGCACGGTCACACACAACACACGCCCGCCGTTGACCTTGACCGCCTCGCCGTCCAGCTGCGTGCCGGCATGGAAAACCACGGCGTCGGCGGCGTCGGCAGGCAGGCCGGTGATGGTGTCGCCCTTGCGCGGGTTCAGGGGGTAACCATGCGCAGCCAGCACCACGCCCAGCGCGGTGCGGCGGTCCCAGTCGAGTTCGGTTTTGTCCAGCTCACCCGAGGTGGCGGCCAGCATCACGTCCACCAGATCGGACTTGAGCCGCATCATGATGGGCTGGGTTTCGGGGTCGCCCATGCGGCAGTTGAACTCCAGCGTCTTGACCGCGCCCTCGGGCGAAATCATGAGGCCAGCGTACAGGAAGCCGGTGTAGGTGATGCCGTCTTTTTCCATGCCACGTATGGTGGGCAGGATGATTTCGCGCATGGCGCGCGCGTGCACATCGGGCGTGACCACGGGTGCGGGCGAGTAGGCGCCCATGCCACCGGTGTTGGGGCCCTGGTCGCCGTCTTGCAGGCGCTTGTGGTCTTGCGAGGTGGCCAGGGCCAGCACGTTTTTGCCGTCGCACAAGACGATGAAGCTGGCCTCTTCGCCCTGCAGAAATTCTTCGATGACCACCCGAGCGCCGCCCGCGTTGTGGCTCACGCCCAGGGTGTTGTCCACCAGCATGAAGTCCACCGCCTCGTGGGCCTCGGCCAGGCTCATGGCCACCACCACACCCTTGCCGGCGGCCAGGCCATCGGCCTTGACGACGATGGGCGCGCCCATGCGGTCGATGTAGGCGTGGGCCGCGGCCGGGTCGGTGAAGCTCTCGTAAGCCGCCGTGGGAATGCCATGGCGCAGCATGAAGGCCTTGGAGAAGGCCTTGGAGCTTTCCAGTTGTGCAGCCGCCTGGGTGGGGCCAAAAACGCGCAAGCCGTGGGCGCGGAACTCGTCCACCACACCGGCCGCCAGTGGCGCCTCGGGGCCCACCACGGTCAGGCCGATGGCGTTGGCCTGGGCCCATTCGCGCAAGCCCACCACATCGGTGATGGGCACGTTCTTGAGGCAGGTGTCGCGCGCCGTGCCGGCGTTGCCCGGTGCCACAAACACCTGGGTCGTCTTGGGCGACTGTTTGAGTTTCCAGGCCAGTGCGTGTTCACGGCCCCCGCCGCCAATGACAAGAATTTTCATCAGAATTTACAGCTCAGCGTTGTGGTAAACGGCTTGTACATCATCCAGGTCCTCGATCACATCGAGCAGCTTCTGCATGCGCGTGGCATCGTCGCCCGCCAGTTCAATGGTGTTCTCAGCCCGCATCGTGACTTCGGCCACCTCGGGCTTGAGGCCGGCGGCCTCCAGCGCGTCGCGCACGGCTTCGAACTCGAAGGGATCGGTCAGCACCTCGATGGCACCGTCGTCGTCGGTGAGCACATCCTCGGCACCGGCCTCCAGGGCCACTTCCATCACCTTGTCTTCGGAGGTGCCGGGTGCGAACACCAGTTGGCCGCAGTGTTTGAACTGGAAGGCCACCGAACCTTCGGTGCCCAGGTTGCCGCCGTACTTGCTGAAGGCGTGGCGCACCTCGGCCACGGTGCGCACGCGGTTGTCGGTCATGGTGTCGATGATGACCGCCGCGCCGCCGATGCCATAACCCTCGTAGCGGATTTCCTCGTAGTTCACCCCTTCGAGGTTGCCCGAGGCCTTGTCGATGTTGTACTTGATGCGGTCGGCCGGCATGTTGGCGGCCTTGGCCTTGTCCACCGCCAGGCGCAGGCGCGGGTTGGCGCTCAGGTCACCGCCACCGGCGCGCGCTGCCACCGTGATTTCACGGATGATGCGGGTCCAGATCTTGCCGCGCTTCTCGTCCTGCCGGCCTTTGCGGTGCTGGATGTTGGCCCACTTGGAATGTCCTGCCATGAAAACCTCGTCTGGTCCGGCGCAACAGGCCGGGTTGGGCGCGGCACGCGGGCCGCTTGAAGATAACCTGATATTCTACTTTTTGGCTGCTGGCACCCCTTTGCCCGTCTGGCGGCGCACACAGGAGAGGTTTGAACATGTCGAGTTCCATTGCCCCGCTGCACATCGCGCAGAACGCCCAGGCCCAATGCCACCTGCTGCCCGGCCTGGCCAACCGCCATGGCCTGATCACCGGCGCCACCGGCACCGGCAAGACGGTGACCTTACAAACCCTGGCCGAACAGTTCTCGCGCATTGGCGTGCCGGTGTTCATGGCCGACGTCAAAGGCGACCTGACCGGCATCAGCCAGCCCGGCTAGATCGGCGACAAGCTGGCCGCCGTGCTCAAGGACCGTGGCATCACCCTGCCCGAGCCGCTGGCCTGCCCCACCACGCTGTGGGACGTGTTCGGCGAACAGGGCCACCCCGTGCGCGCCACGGTGAGCGACATGGGCCCGCTGCTGCTCTCGCGCATGCTCAACCTCAACGACACCCAGGCCGGCGTGCTCAACCTGGTGTTCAAGATCGCCGACGACAACGGCCTGCTGCTGCTGGACATGAACGACCTGCGCTCCATGCTGCAGCACGTGGGCGACAACGCCAAGCAGTTCACCACCGAATACGGCAACATCAGCGCCGCCAGCGTGGGCGCCATCCAGCGCGGCCTGCTGCAGATCGAGCAGCAAGGCGGGGACCGATTTTTTGGCGAGCCCATGCTCGACATCAACGACTTCATGCAGACGGTGGACGGCCACGGTGTCATCAACATCCTGGCGGCCGACAAGCTGATGAACTCGCCGCGCCTGTACGCCACCTTTCTGTTGTGGATGCTGTCGGAGCTGTTCGAGCAGTTGCCCGAGATCGGCGACCCGGACAAGCCCAAACTGGTGTTCTTCTTCGACGAAGCCCACCTGCTGTTCACCGACGCGCCCAAGGTGCTTGTCGAGCGCATCGAGCTGGTGGTGCGCCTGGTGCGCTCCAAGGGCGTGGGCGTGTACTTCGTCACCCAGAACCCGCTGGACATCCCCGACACCGTGCTGGGCCAACTGGGCAACCGGGTGCAGCACGCCCTGCGCGCCTTCACGCCGCGCGACCAGAAAGCCGTCAAGGCCACAGCCGAAACCATGCGCCCCAAAGCCGGGCTGGATATTGAAGCTGCCATCACCGAGCTGGCGGTGGGCGAAGCCCTGGTGAGCCTGCTCGACCCCAAGGGCCGCCCCACAGAAACCGAACGCGCCTTCGTGCTGCCACCGGGCAGTCAGCTCGGCCCCATCACACCCGCACAGCGGCAGGCGCTGCTGAGCAACTCGCTGGTGGCCGGTGTGTATGAAAAAACCGTGGACCGCGAAAGCGCGCACGAACTGCTGCGCGCGCATGCCGGCGCGCGCGCCGACCAGGCCGCTGCGGCCGAGCCAGGCGGGGTCAAGACGCCGCGCATTCCCGGTGCGGCGGGCGGCCAGAACGCACCCGAAGCCACGGGCGGTGGCATTGGCGGCATGGTGAACGAGGCCCTGTTTGGCCGCACCGGCCCACGTGGCGGCCAGTACGACGGCCTGGTGCAGACCATGGCCAAAACGGCCGCGCGCAGCGTGGCCAGCGGCCTGGGCCGCCAGATCGTGCGCGGCATTCTGGGTGGCCTGCTGGGCGGCAAACGCTGAAGCGACGGTGACGGCGCGCTACTGGCTCATGAAGGCCGAGCCGGCCGAAGTGTCGGTGGACGACGCCCTGGCCGCGCCCAACGCCACCGTGCCCTGGACCGGCGTGCGCAACTACCAGGCCCGCAACTTCATGCGCGACACCATGCGCGTGGGCGACGGCGTGCTGTTCTACCACTCGAGTTGTGCCGAGCCCGGCATCGTGGGCCTGGCGCAGGTGGCGTCCACACCCTACCCCGACCCCACGCAGTTCGACCCGGCCTCGCCTTACTTTGATCCCAAGGCCGTGCCCGAATCACCGCGCTGGCTGCTGGTGGACGTGCGGGTGCTGAAAAAAACCCGCAACCTCACGCTGCCCGAGCTGCGTGCCGACCCGCAGCTGGCCGAGATGCTGGTGCTCAAGCGCGGCAACCGCCTGTCCATCACGCCGGTGGAGCCAGCGCACTGGCGGCACATCAGCGCGCTGCTGGCCGCCTGAACAGGCGCCGCAATCCCAACCACTGCTGGGCCCAAAAACCGCGGCCGTAGTCCTGCACCCGACCATGCGCATCGGGTTCGACCTGATCGCGTATGCCGGTGGGCACACAACCGGTGTGGAAATCGGCGGTGCCGAAGAGCACGTCCCACCAGGGCAACAAGACCCCGAAGTTGTGACCGCCCAGCACCGCACCCGGGCGGCTTTCGTGGCCCACGCCTATGCCGTGGTGCACCCGGTGGAAACGCGGGCTGATCCACAGCCGCTCGCCCCAGCGTCCGAAAGACAGGCGCAGGTTGGCGTGCTGGAAGTTCTCGCTGAGCTGTCCGATGGCCACCAGGGCCACGAATTGGCCCGGCCCGACGCCGATCAGCAGCGCCACCACCACCCACACCACATCGATCAGCACATCGTCCAGCAGGTGGTTGCGGTTGTCGCTCCACATGGTCATCTGCCGTTGCGAGTGGTGCAGCGCATGCAGCGCCCACCACCACTGGAACTGGTGCTGTGCGCGGTGCAGCCCGTAGTTGATGAAGTCGAACACCAGCAGGTAGATCAGGAAACTGACCCAGGCGATGTCGGTGACCCCAGGCCACCATTGGTCCAGGTGCAGCGTGGGCAGGCCCAGCACGCGCAACTCGCTCCAACCCAGCTCCACCCAGTTTTCGACAGTGAAGAACATGAACAACCGGAACAGGCCCAGCCGGTGGATCAGGGTGTAGAGCACGTCCACCCGCACCGCCGCCCGGTCGCGCATGGGCTCGACCGGCCACAGGCGCTGCAGCGGCGCAAACACCAGCAACATCACCGCGATCTGCAGCAGGCCCACCACCAGCCAGCCCGTGCCGTCGAAAGCCAGCTCCAGCAGGTCGCCAAAACCCCAGGCAAAGGCCAGGGGCTGCACCACCTGCTCGAACAGGGTTTGCTGCGCCCAGGCAAAGGCATCGGTCAGCAGGTCCAACATGGCGGCATCAGCGTGGGTGTTGTGTGATCCAGGCCCGCAGATCCGGGTGATCGCGCAGGGTCTTGAAGCAGAAACCGCGTTGCTTGAGGCCCACGATCAGCGGCTCCAGCACCGCCGGCGCCCAGGGGTCCTGGCGCGACCAGATGCCCAGGTGCGCCACCAGGATGTCGCCGCTGCGCACGCCCTGCAGGGCACGCTGCAAGAGCTGGGCGTTGGGGTAGCGGTCGCTGGGCAGCTCATCGCCCAGAAAACCCGCCGCCGACCAGCCCACGTGGCGCCAGCCGCAGGCCTCGGCCGCCGCCAGCAAGGCCGGCGAGGTCTTGCCACCCGGCGCGCGGAACAGCGGCAAGGCCTTCTGCCCCGTGATCTCGTCCAGCCGACGGGCCGAGCCCTCTATCGCCTGGCAGTACTGGGCGGCGCTCCAGTCCAGCGTCTGGTCCTTGTGGGGCCCGGCCGAGGGTTTGATGCGAAAACGCCCACCCGGTAAATCGGCCCGCCAGTAGCTGTGGTCCAGGGTGTGGGAGGCGAAGGCGTGGCCTTGCGTCCCACGCTCGCGCCACCAGCCGGCCCAGTGGGTGCCCAGGCTGCCATCGCCCTCTTGTGTGGCCTCGTTGGCGGCGAAGAAGGTGACTTGCACCTGCTGGCGGTGCAGCACCTCGGCGACCAGGGGCGCCACGCCCATGTGGCCGGTGTCGAAGCTGAGGTACAGCGGTTTGGCGCAAGCTTTGGCGTCGGCAGCGGCCGGCAGCAGCGCCCCGGCCAGCAGGCTCAGGCCAAGGCGGCGGACAAAATCACTGACGCGGCGCATGGTCCAGGGTCCAGACGCCGTGTGGCGACTTGCCCACCTTGACCTGGCGCACCACGGCACGCGTGCCCAGATCAATGACCGTGAGCTTCTTGGCCCAGCGCGAGGCCACCATCAGGCGCTTGCCATCGGCCGAGATGTCCATGCAGTCCGGGCCGGCGGGGGCGGCAAAACTGCCCACCACCTGCAGCTGGTGGTAATCGATCTGGCTGATGGTGTTGGCCACCCGGTTGCTCACGAACACATGGCGGCGGTCGCCCTGGGCGCGGAAGGCGTGGGCGCCCTCGCCGGTGGTGATGCTGCGCACGAAGCGCGGCTGGGCGCCGCTGAGGTCGTAGACCTCCACGCCGTCGCCGCCCGTCAGTGCCACCAGCAGGGTCTTGTCGTCGGGGGTGCCGAAGACGTCGGCCGGCATGGGGCCGGTCTTGATGCGCGACTTGAGCGTCTGGGTGGCCAGGTCGATGGTGACCAGTTCGTCCGAGCCCTGCATGGTGGCCCAGACCGTGGTGCTGCGGCTGTCTATCCACAGGTGGCTGGGGATTTTGCCGGTGGGAATGCGCTTGGCCAGCAGCATGTTCTGGCCGTCCCAGCGGTAGATGTCGATGTGGTGAAGGCGGTTGGCAGCCGTCACGAACCACTTCATGTCGGGCGAAAAGCGCAGTTGGTAGGGGTCGAGAATGCCGCGCACCACACGCTGCACCTCGGCCGTGCGCGGATCGATGAAGGTCAACGAGTCGCTGAGCGCGTTGGCCACGATGACCGATTTCTCGTCGGGCGTCATGTAGAGGTGGTGCGGTTCCTTGCCGGTGGGAATGCGCTTGATCTCGGCCCAACTGCTGGGGTCGACCACGCTGACATCGCCGTCGAGCGAATTGAGCACAAACACCGGCGCAGCTGCAAACACACCCGCGCCCGCCGCCGCCAAACACACACCCGCGGCCAGTTGCCGCACACACGAACGCACCATCAAAAACAACTCCCAGAACGTGGCACCAGTGTAGTGCGCCCACCGTCCATCTGGTTCAAGCACACCACACGGTCTTGATGCGCGTCAACGCTCGGGGGTGATGGCGCCCACCCAGTCGTAGAGCTCGCCCAGAACGAACTCGGCGCGTTCGTCACCGCGCTCGCTGGCGGCTTCGGCCAGGGCATCGGCGCGCTCGCACCACTGCGTCACGGTGGTGGTGCTGGCGGCACCGTCCAGCAAGCGGGCGCGGCACCAGTCCTGCCACCGCACCTGCTCGGCGGGCAACAGCGAATCGGGCCAGTTGCGCGCCCGCCAGCGAAACACCAGCTCAGCCAGGCGCTCGTCGTCGAAGCCGGTTTTGTCCAGCGCCAGCTCTTGCGGGCTCAACACGCGCAGGGCGTTGAGGCGGCGGCGGTCGCCGTTGCCCACAAAACCGCCATAGAGGTCGTGTTCGACATCGACCGCCTCATCGACCGACGCGCGCCTGAACAGCTGGGCCCAGATCGCGCTCATGTCGGGCAGGTCGCGGGCAATTTGCGCATGGCGCATGGCCTGGTCCATGTCCAGTCCCCAGCGCTGGGCCAGCTCCGGCCGCAACGTCTTAAGGTTGCTCACCACCATGGGCGACTTGTTCAGGTGCACCGATTTGATGGGCAGCCGCGTCACGCCTTCGGGCAAATCCGCACTGCGGGTGTACAGGCGCAAGCGCATGGTCTCGGCGTCCAGCGTCGCCAGCTCGCTCGGGTCGGCGCTGAGGTCCCAGGCGATCACCTCGTTCTTGTTGGTCGGGTGGCTGGCGAGTGGCCACATCACCGCCAGGCAGCCGCGTTCGGGCGGAAACATGCCTGACACATGCAAAAAGGGTTTGGCCGATTCGCGCGAGGCGGGCAAGCCCAGCTCGGCCGCCACGCGGTCCTTCTTGTGCAGGCCCAGGCAGAAGTCGAACAGCTTGGGCTGCTTGTCGCGGATCAGCCGCGCCAGCGCAATGGTGGCCCGCACGTCGGACAGCGCATCGTGCGCGGCCTCATGCACCAGGCCGTTGGCGCGGGCCAGGTCCTCGAGTTTGAAGCTGGGCCGGCCGTCTGCCTTGGTGGGCCACTGAATGCCCTCGGGCCGCAGCGCGTACGCCATGCGCACCACGTCGAGCAAATCCCAGCGGCCACAGCCGTTCTGCCACTCGCGCGCGTAGGGGTCGATCAGGTTGCGCCAGAACAGGTAGCGCGTGAATTCGTCGTCAAAGCGGATGGTGTTGTAACCCACGCCTATGGTGCCGGGCTCGCCGAGTGCGGCCTCGATCTGGCGTGCGAAGCTGTCCTCGTTCAGGCCGTGCTCGGCGCAGTGTTGAGGTGTGATGCCGGTGATCAGGCAGGACTCGGGATCGGGCAGCACCTCCACCGGCGGCTGGCAGTAGATCATCAGCGGCTCGCCAATCTCGTTGAGTTCGGCGTCGGTGCGAATGCCCGCAAACTGCGCCGGACGGTCGCGCCGGGGGTTGATGCCGAAGGTTTCGTAGTCGTGCCAGAAAAAAGTGTGCGTCATGCGGCTCAACGAAAAAAGGCCGGTGCGCCATGCACCGGCCTTTTGATCGTAACCGCGCGCCAGTTCAGTCGGCCGCTGCTGCCTCTTCCGGCTCCGCCGGCTCGGCCTTCGCACCGCGCCCCTTGGGCGGCAGCGGCTGGATGTCGAGCAGCACCTCGGGCGCGGCATCGCTGCCTTCGGCCACATCGCCGATGTCCACACTCAGGCGGCCACCTTCGGTCAGACGGCCGAACAGCAGCTCGTCGGCCAGCGCACGGCGAATCGTGTCCTGGATCAGGCGCTGCATGGGGCGAGCGCCCATGAGCGGATCGAAGCCCTTCTTGGCCAGGTGCTTGCGCAGCTTGTCGCTGAAGGTGACATCGACCTTTTTCTCGGCCAGCTGGGTTTCGAGCTGCAGCAGGAACTTGTCCACCACACGCAGGATGATGTTCTCGTCCAGCGCCTTGAAGCTCACGATGGCGTCCAGGCGGTTGCGGAACTCGGGCGTGAACAGGCGCTTGATGTCGCCCATTTCGTCGCCAGCTTGGCGCGGGTTGGTGAAGCCGATGGTCGCCTTGTTCATGGTCTCGGCGCCCGCGTTGGTCGTCATGATGATGATGACGTTGCGGAAGTCGGCCT
>JAUYSB010000011.1 GCA_030696525.1 Hydrogenophaga sp.
TTGACGAAGCCGTGACCCGGGAAATGTTTGCCGCAGTTGCCCATGCCACTCTGGCGCAGGCCGTGCATGATGTTTTGCGCCAGCGCGCTCACCATGCGGGCATCGCGCGCAAAGGCGCGGTCGCCAATCACCGTGCTGCCGCCGTGGTCCAGATCGAGCACCGGTGTGAAGCTGAAATCCACGCCACAGGCACGCAGCTCGGCACCCAGCACATAGCCGGCGGCCACCGCCGCATTGCACGCGGCCAGGGCGTTGGCGCCGGGTGTGGCCTTGTCGGGCCGCAGCCACATGTCGCCGAAGGTGCGCATGGGCGGCAGGTGGGTGAAGCCGTCGGTGCGAAAGCGCTGCACCCGCCCGCCCTCGTGGTCCACCGCGATCAGCAGGTCGGCGCGCACCGCCTTGACCTCGGCGCACAAGGCCGTGAGCTGGGCCCGGTTCTGCCAGTTGCGCCCGAACAGGATGATGCCGCCCACCAGCGGGTGGGCCAGGCGCTGGCGGTCGGCGTCGGTGAGGGCGTGGCCGGCCACATCGATGATCAAAGGGGCATGCTGGGTCATGGGGGTGCTTTCTCCACGACGACAAAACTCGCCGCGTAATCGGTTTCGTCGGTCACGCTCACATGGGCGCTGAGGCCTCGGGCCTCAAACCAGGTCTTCAACTCGCCGTGCAGCACGATGACCGGCTGGCCGCTGGGCAGCTTGGCGACTTCGCAGCTGCGCCAGGTCATGGGCATGCGCATGCCCAAACCGATGGCCTTGCTGAAGGCTTCCTTGGCGGAAAAACGGGTGGCCAGGTAACGCAGGCCGCGTTCGGGCCAGCGGGCGCTGCGGGCCTGCCAGGTGTCGAACTCGCCGTCGCTGAGCACCTTGCGTGCGAAGCGCTCGCCGTGGCGTTCCAGGCTGGCGCGGATGCGGCGCACGTCGCAGACATCGGTGCCGATGCCAAAAATCATTTCAAGCAGGCCAAATAGGCCCTCACGGTGTCCGCGTAGCCCATCTCCAGCGCATCGGCGATCAGCGCGTGGCCGATGGACACCTCGGCCACACCGGGCACCACGCGCACGAATTCGCCCAGGTTGTCGCGGTTGAGGTCGTGGCCGGCGTTGATGCCCAAGCCCACATCCAGCGCGGCCTGGGCGGCGGCGCGGTAGCGCTCCAGCTGGGCGGCTCGCTCAGGGCTGTGCCAGGCGGCGGCATAAGGTTCGGTGTAGAGCTCCACGCGGTCGGCACCCACGGCCTTGGCGGCGGCCATGTGTGCGGGTTCGGGGTCCATGAACAGGCTCACGCGCGCCCCCAGCGCACGGGCCTCTGCGATGACGGGTCGCAGGCGCTCGGCATCGGCGGGGAAGTTCCAGCCGTGGTCGCTGGTGAACTGGCCTTCGCTGTCGGGCACGAAGGTCAGCTGGTGCAGCGGCAGGCCGCGCGCCTTCACGTCGCGCGCCACGTCGAGCAGGTTGTGGAAGGGGTTGCCTTCGATGTTGTATTCGCGGTCGGGCCAGGCCAACATCAGTTCGGCCAGCTCGAACACGTCGTGGGTGCGCACGTGGCGCTGGTCCGGGCGCGGGTGCACGGTGATGCCGTGGGCACCGGCCTGCAGGCACAGGGTGGCGGCACGCGTGACGCTGGGAATGCCCAGGTGGCGCGTGTTGCGCACCAGGGCGACCTTGTTGACGTTGACGGACAGCGCGGTGGTGGGGTGACTCATTCGGAACGGGCCTGTGGGTGATCGGCAACGGGCAAGGCGCCAGGCAAGGCAGCAGGGACACTGAGGGCCTGCACATCCAGCACCATCTGGCGCGTCTTGAACACGCGCACGCCGCTATGGTAGTGCAGCAGGGTGCGCAGTTGCGGGCGCAGCGCGTTCAGGCCCGGCTGGCAGGCCAGCAGCGTGTCGTCAAACGGCGCCGGCCCGTCCAAGGCCTGCTGCAGGCCCAACCAGATGGTGCCGCGCAGGGCCTGGGCCTCGCCGTCCAGGGCTTCGCGCAGGCCACCTTCGGGCATCAACACACAGGGCGTGTCGGCCGCCACGGGCTGGGCGCTGTTGCCCAGGGTGTGCAGCCCCGGCAGCCAGCCCAGCTCGCGCAGCAGCAGCAGCTCGAATGTGCGCAACACCGCCTGCTGCGACCCGGCCGCTTCGGCCAAGTGGCGCACGGCATTCGTGTAGTGGTCGAACAGGGCTTGGTGCGGGTCATCGCGCACCAGCAGGCGCATGAGCAATTCGTTGAGGTAGTACCCCGACAGCAGCGCCTCGCCCGTGGGCATGACGTGGCCGCCCGGCCAGTGCGCGGCCTTGAGCGTGCGCACCTCGGCGTCACCGCCCCAGCTCAGGCGCAGCGGCTGCAGCGGCAGCAGCACCGGGCGGAACTGGGAGGTGGGCTTCTTGGCGCCCTTGGCCACCAGGGCCACACGCCCGTGGTGCCGGCTCCAGGCTTCAAGGATGAGACTGGACTCGCTCCACGGGTAGCTGTGGAGGATGAAGGCGGGTTCGTCGGTGACGCGGGCGTTCACTCGTAGCCAAAAGAGCGGACACGGGCTTCGTCGTCGGCCCAACCCGAACGCACCTTGACCCACAGCTCCAGAAACACCTTGCAGCCCCAGAGCTTTTCGAGCTCGATGCGGGCTTCGGTGCCGATGCGCTTGAGCTTTTCGCCGCGGTCGCCAATGACCATGCCCTTGTGCCCGTCGCGCTCCACCACGATGGTGGCGGCCACGCGCTTGAGGTTGCCGTCTTCCTCGAACTTGTCGATCACCACGGTGGAGGTGTAGGGCAGCTCGTCGCCAGTCAGGCGGAACAGCTTTTCGCGCACCATTTCGGCGGCCATGAAACGTTCGCTGCGGTCGGTCAAGGCCTCAGCGTCAAACATCCAGGGCTGCTGAGGCAGGTATTTTTCGCAGATGCCGAAGAAACGCGAGACATCGCGCGGGTTCTTGGCCGACATCGGCACGTATTCGGCAAACGCGTGGCGCTCCTGCATGCTGCGCAGCCAGGGCGCCAGCTCGCCACGGCGGTGCACGAGGTCGAATTTGTTGGCCACCAGAATGGCCGGCACGTTGGCCGGCAACAGCGACAGGACCTTGGCATCGGCCAGGTTGAAGTGCCCGGCTTCAACCACAAACACGATCAGGTCCACGTCGTTGACGGCGCCGACCACGGTTTTGTTCAAGGACTTGTTGAGTGCGTTGCCATGGCGCGTCTGAAAGCCCGGCGTGTCCACAAACACGTACTGCGTGGCGCCCACGGTGCGCATGCCGGTGATGCGGTGCCGGGTGGTCTGCGCCTTGCGCGAGGTGATGCTGACCTTTTGCCCCACCAGCGCGTTCATCAGCGTGGATTTGCCCACGTTGGGCTTGCCGACGATGGCGATGAAGCCGCAGTGCTGTGCTTCGGGCGGCACCACCTCAGGTTCGGCCAGGGGCGCCTCTTCGGCCGGGGCGGGTTCGGCACCGGGCTGGCCCAGCGCGCGCGCCAGCATGGCCTCCAGATCGGGGTCGGTGGGCACGGGCGGGGTGGCGTCGGCGGGTTTCGAAGATTTGGGGCTCATCAGGGCAGGGTTCTGAGGTGTAGCAGCATGGCAGCAGCTGCGGATTGTTCGGCGGCGCGCCGCGAATTGCCTATGCCACGTTCGCTTCGACCCAGTTCGGCCACCTCGCATTCGACGTCAAAGGTTTGTTTGTGGGCTTCGCCCAGCGTGGCCACCACGCGGTATTGCGGCAGCTTCATTTTGCGACCCTGCAGCCACTCCTGCAACTCGGTCTTGGGGTCCTTGGCGCTGGCAACCATCGTCGGATTGACATCCACCTTCTGGTAGAGCCGGCGCACCAGCGCCTGTGCGGCATCAAAACCGGCGTCCAGGTAGACGGCACCGATAATGGCCTCCAGCGTGTCGGCCAGGATGGACGGTCGCTTGTTGCCACCGGAGCGTTTTTCGCCATCGCCCAGGCGCAGCAGTGCGGGCAAGCCCAAGGCCACGGCCAGGCCATGCAGTGTGTCCTGCTTGACCAGGTTGGCGCGGATGCGGGAAAGGTCGCCCTCGGCCTGCTGGCTCAGCTGCTCGTACAACAAACCGGAAATGGCCAGGTTGAGCACCGAATCGCCCAGAAATTCGAGCCGTTCGTAATGGTCGGCCCCGAAACTGCGGTGGGTCAGCGCCTGCTCCAGCAGGCGCGGCTGGCGGAAGGTGTGCGCCAGGCGCTGTTGCAGCGCCTGCAAATCGTGGGTCACGTGCTCACTTGGAGTTGCCCTTGAGCTTGAAGGTCAGGTAGACCGGCCCGCCCAGGGGGATTTCGCGCTCGTAGGCGAAGGACACCACCACCTTGTCGGCTTCCTTGGTGATTTCCAGGTCCTTGCCCGCCACCGAGCTGAAGTCGTCGATGGCCTGGGCGCGGTCGAAAGCGGCGCGCACGGTGGCCACGGTGGTTTCCTGCGCCGCCTTCTTGGAGGCCTTGATGATGGCCTGGTATTCCAACATCACCGGCACGGCCTGGGCGGCGATCACGCCCAGAAAGGCCAGCATGCCGCCCACCACCAGCAGCCCGATCAGGGACAGTCCACGCTGTGTCGATTTCATGCCCAGCTCCAGAGGGTTGTTGACATTCGGATGCCGTGCATCTTACTCACTGGAAGGACCCGATGCGTTTGAAATTGCCGAAGTTCATCCAGACAAAAAACGCCTTGCCGACGATGTTGGCCTCGGGCACAAAGCCCCAGTAGCGCGAATCCAGCGAGTTGTCGCGGTTGTCGCCCATCATGAAGTACTGGCCTTCGGGCACCTTGCACACCACGCCTTCGGCGCTGTAGCGGCACTGGTCGTTGAACGGGAATTCGGTGGCGCCGGGGATGAAGGCGGGTCGGCCATCGTCGTTGAGCGTGCCATAGGTCTTGCCGCCCAGCTCTTCCTTGAACTGCTTGCTGTAGCGCATACTGTCGGCGTCGAAAAAGTCGGGCTGGGCCGCCGTGGGCACGGGCTGGCCGTTGACGGTCAGGCGCTTGTTCAGGTAGGCCACTTCATCGCCCGGCACGCCCACCACACGCTTGATGTAGTCGAGGCTGGGCTGCGGCGGGTAGCGGAACACCATCACGTCGCCGCGTTGCGGCTCGTTGTTGGCGATGATCTTCTTGTTGATCACCGGCAGGCGCACACCGTAGTGGTACTTGTTGACCAGGATCAGGTCACCCACCAAAAGTGTAGGGATCATGGAGCCCGAGGGGATCTTGAAGGGCTCGAACAGGAAGGAGCGCAACACGAACACCACCAGGATCACCGGGAACAGGCCGGCGGTCCAGTCCAGCCACCAGGGCTGGGCCAGCAGCTTCTGGCGCGCCGGTTCGGTGGCGTCGGTGTCGAACTTGGTGATGCCCTGGCGCTTGAGCTCGGCCATGCGCTGGGCATGTTGTTCCGCCAGTTGCTGCGCGGCGCGCTCGCGTTGTGGTTTGAAAACCAGCTTTTCGGCCACCCAGTAGACACCGGTCACCACCGTGGCCAAAAACAGCAGCAGCGCGAAATTGCCCTCCACCAAACCCAGGTACCAGGCGCCCGCATAGCCCACAAACAGGCCCAGCACCACGGCGGTCACGCCACTCATCGTCGACTGCTGCATCAATCCTCCACTTGCAAAATGGCCAGAAATGCCTCTTGGGGCACTTCCACCGATCCGATCTGTTTCATGCGCTTCTTGCCCGCCTTCTGTTTTTCCAGCAGCTTGCGCTTGCGCGAGATATCACCACCATAACATTTGGCCAACACGTTTTTGCGCAGGGCCTTGATGGATTCGCGCGCGATGATGGTGCCGCCAATCGCGGCCTGGATGGCCACGTCAAACTGCTGGCGGCTGATGATCTCGCGCATCTTGGCCACCACGGCGCGCCCGCGGTACTGCGACTGGCTGCGGTGCACGATGATGGACAGGGCATCGACCTTTTCGCCGTTGAGCAGGATGTCGACCTTGACCACGTCGGAGGCGCGGTACTCCTTGAACTCGTAGTCCATGGACGCATACCCCCGGCTGACCGACTTGAGCTTGTCGAAGAAGTCCAGCACGATCTCGCCCAGCGGCATGTCGTAGGTCAGCATGACCTGTTTGCCGTGGTAAGCCATGTTGATCTGGGCGCCACGCTTCTGGTTGGCCAGCGTCATGACGGCACCCACGTACTCCTGCGGCATGTACAGGTGCACCGTGACGATGGGCTCGCGTATCTCTTCCAGGCGCCCCTGGTCCGGCATCTTGGAGGGGTTCTCCACCATGATGACTTCGCCATCGCCCTTGACCACCTGGTAGACCACGCTGGGCGCGGTGGTGATGAGGTCCTGGTCGAATTCGCGCTCCAGGCGCTCCTGCACAATTTCCATGTGCAGCAGGCCCAGAAAGCCACAGCGGAAGCCAAAACCCAGCGCCTGCGACACCTCGGGTTCGTACATCAGCGCGGCGTCGTTGAGCTTGAGTTTTTCCAGCGCGTCGCGCAGGGCGTCGTACTCGCTGGCCTCGGTGGGGTACAGGCCGGCAAACACCTGCGGCTGCACTTCCTTGAAGCCGGGCAAGGCCTCGGCGGCCGGGCCCAGGTTGTTGGGCAGCTTTTTTTCCAGGGTGATGGTGTCGCCCACCTTGGCGGCCTGCAGCTCCTTGATGCCGGCGATGATGTAGCCCACCTCGCCCGCTTCCAGCGAATCGCGCGCTTCGTTGGCGGGGGTGAACACACCCAGCGTGTCGGCGTTGTACACCGTGTTGGTGGCCATCATCTTGAAGCGCTCGCCCTTTTGCAGGCGGCCGTCCACCACACGCACCAGCATCACCACACCCACGTAGGTGTCGAACCAGCTGTCCACGATCATGGCGCGCAGCGGCGCGTTCGGGTTGCCCTTGGGCGCCGGGATGCGCGCGACAACCGCTTCCAGGATGTCTTCCACGCCCATGCCGGTCTTGGCCGAACAGGGGATGGCATCGGTGGCGTCGATGCCGATCACGTCTTCGATTTCGGCCTTGGCGTTGTCCGGGTCGGCGTTGGGCAAGTCCATCTTGTTGAGCACCGGCACCACCTCCACCCCCAGGTCGAGCGCGGTGTAGCAGTTGGCCACGGTCTGGGCTTCCACGCCCTGGCTGGCGTCCACCACCAGCAGCGCGCCTTCGCAGGCACTCAGCGAGCGGCTCACTTCGTAGGAGAAGTCCACGTGGCCGGGCGTGTCGATCAGGTTGAGGTTGTAGACCTGCCCGTCGCGTGCGGTGTACTTGAGCGCGGCGGTCTGCGCCTTGATGGTGATGCCACGCACTTTTTCAATGTCCATCGAGTCGAGCACCTGCTCGCTCATCTCGCGGTCCGACAGGCCGCCACAGCGCGAAATGATGCGATCGGCCAGCGTGGATTTGCCGTGGTCGATGTGGGCGATGATGGAAAAATTCCTGATGTGATTCATCACGAGAAAGGCTCAAACAAGGGCGCCAGCAAGGATGCTGAGGCCTGGGACACCATGAGCCAACGGCCGGGCCGAGCTCATGAAAAAGGGGCGCGTCAACTTGTTGACGCGCCCCGAACCAACAATCAATGGCAACTGCGATAGTTGGGGCTTCATTTTAGGCAAAAAGCGGGGGGCGCACCGCCGTGAAAATGGGGAGCAGCCCCTGTTGCCAGGTCACAACGCCCAATTATCCACAAGTTAATCACAAGTTGTTCGCGCAGCGTTTTCAGGGCCTGTGAGCAAGTCCCCTGGCCTTTCGCATCGCGAACCATCCCCACAAGACACACCACCAATCGGTGGCGATTGGGCGGGATTTTAACGGTTCAGGTCACAGCCCAAACAAGTTGGTGACCGCTCACCTACTTTTAATCCTGTCCACGGGGTCGCTGAAGACTGTTTAAAAAAGCCAACAGGCCGCGAAAAGCCCACCCGAGCGGGGGGCCTTTCACGGCCTGTTCACGAAACGTCAACGGGTGGCGCTGGGGCGGATGACGGCGTACTGAGCCCATTCACCGCGGCGGAACAACACGTTGATGGGGCGCGCCTTGTCGGCTTTGGCCACCACCGCCTCAAAGGCTTTGAGATCCTTGACCTCGGTGTTGGCCACGGCCAAGATCACGTCGCCCTCGCGCAGCCCGGCGCGGGCCGCCGCGCCCTCGGCGCCGTCGATGCGCACGCCGCCACCGAGCTTGAGCTCGGCCTTGGTCTCGTCGGTCAGCTCGCTCAGGCTCAGGCCCAGCGACTTGACCAGGCTGGTCACGGGCGGTTTGGTGTCCTTGGGCTCGGGGCGTTGTGCCACGCGCTCAGGCTCGACCTCACCAACGGTGATGGTCAGGTCCTTGGTGCTGCCACGGCGGAACACGGTGACCGTGCTGCGTGCGCCCGGCTTGGTGTTGCCCACCAAACGCGGCAAATCGACCGACTTCTCGATGGTCTTGCCGTCAAAGCGCACGATGATGTCGCCCGGCTCGATGCCGGCCTTGGCCGCAGGCGAATCGGGCTCGACGCTGCGCACCAGCGCGCCTTCGGGCTTGCCCAGACCGATGGACTCGGCCACTTCCTTGCTCACCTGGTCGATGCCCACGCCAATGCGCCCGCGCGTGACGCGACCGCTGCTGCGCAACTGGTCCGACACACGCACCGCCTCGTCGATGGGGATGGCAAACGAGATGCCCTGGAAGCCACCCGAGCGCGAGTAGATCTGGCTGTTGATGCCCACCACCTCGCCGCGCATGTTGATCAAGGGGCCGCCCGAGTTGCCGGGGTTGATGGCCACGTCGGTCTGGATGAAGGGCAGGTAATCGCCGGTGTCGCGCTGCTTGGCGCTCACGATACCGGCGGTGACGGTGTTCTCCAGCCCGAAAGGCGAGCCAATGGCCATCACCCACTCGCCCACGCGCAGGCGGTTCACGTCGCCGATCTTCACGGCGTTGAGGCCCGTGGCCTCGATCTTGACCACCGCCACGTCGGTGCGCTTGTCGGCGCCCACGATGCGGGCCTTGAACTCGCGCTTGTCGGGCAGGGTCACGATGACCTCGTCGGCGCCATCCACCACGTGGGCGTTGGTCATGATGAAGCCGTCGGCGGTGAGCGCAAAACCCGAGCCCACACCACGCGGGCGGTCGGCCTCGTCGCCATCGCGCTCGGCGCGGGGGCCACGCGGCGTGGCGCCGGGCGGAATGGGGATGCCGAAGCGGCGGAAGAACTCCAGCATCTGCTCTTCCTGGCCGCCGGAGCGTGCGCCCTGGCGGACCTTTTCAACCGTGCGGATGTTGACCACCGACGGCCCCACCACATCGACCAGCTCGGTGAAATCGGGCAGGCCACGCACCAGCGGCGCGGCGCCCGCGCTTTGTGCGGCCACCGGCTTGAGCGGCATGACCGCGATGGTGGCAGCCACCGACAGGGTGGAGACGAGGGCCAGCGTCGCGATGCGCTGCCCCCAGGTGCTTGGCGTCTGAATGTGCATGCTTGTCCTTCCGAAACGAATGGCTTCCACGAAGTGGGGGCTGGTGGCCGGATGTTCAACCCTGCGGGGCGCCGCGCCCCGCGTGCCTGCTGTGATCCGCCGTCAGCGCAGACGTTCCAGCGATTGCGCAAATTCGCGCAGGGTCGCTGGTGGCACCTCGCCCATGGCGGTGAGCCAGTGATCGCCCAGGCGCTTCGTCAGCGAATGGGTGGCGCCCACGGCCGAAGCGCCTTCACGGCGGTGGCGCTGCGCGTCATAGGGTTCCACGAACAGCGACACCGAACTCAGGCCATCGGAAAACACCCACTGCATGGGCACCGTGCCAGGCGCCGCCGCCGGGTCGCCCCGGGTGTGGCTGCTCATGGGCAAAAAGCCGGGCACGTCCTGTTTCAGCCGCCAGCCCTGGGCTTCGGCGGTGGTGCTGTTGAGCTGGGGACGCAGGATCTTGTAGCCCTGGGTCTTGGCCATCTGCCGGGCCAGGGTTTCCATCTTTACCGGCGCGTCGAGCTGGAGTTCGGAGAACACCATCTGCTCGATGACCTGGCCCTGCCCGTCCAAGGTCTGCATCTTCACGGTCAGGCCGGTCTGTTTTTCGGACCACACGCGGTAGCCAAAACGCAGCGCATCGCGCGGCTGGATGTGCAGCACGTCGGCATCGAAGCCGGCGACCCGCTCCACGCCGAGCATGCGCAGGGTGTAGTGCTCTTCAATGGCGTTGCCGGGGGTCTTGATCTGATCGGGGAACGGCCGCAAGGCCTGGCGTTTTTCGGCCCAGGCCACACGCGATTCGGGCACCAGTGTGAGCACCTCGTCGTTTTTGCGCAGCGTGGTGCGCGCGGTGCCGGTCAGCGAGTCAATGCGCTCCATCTGCTGCGTGCCATCGCACACATGCCAGATCTTGGAGGCCGACATGGCGCTGCCTGCCGACACCACAAAGGTGCCGATGTAGGCGCGTCGGCGCGAGGCTTCCTGCAGCCGGTCCAGCCACTGGTTCAGGCTCGGCGGTGGCGTGCCTGGCCCCGTGGTGAAGACACCCGCGCTCTGCGCGATGGCCCCCGGGGCAACAAGTGCCGCCCACAAGGCCAGACCCACCACGGGTCGGCCCAGGGCACGCACGGACAGTCGGTGGACGCCGCCGACGCTCATCGTTGCCCTTCCGGCAGATCGAAGGCGGCGTTGCGCAAAAAGCCGGCCGGCATCTGCAGCGCCGACATGCCACCGGCCTGCCGGTGGGCCGCCATCAGCTCTTCGAGGCGGGGGTCGCGCAGAACGGGGCCCTGCTCACCCGCCACCACCACAGGTGCGGCGGCCTCCACGCTGGCCGCAGCCACAGGCGCGCTCTGAACCGGCATCTGCGCCAGCTGCGGGCCGGCCGCACCGTCCATGGCACCCGTGCCTGCCATGTTCCATGCAACGGCCACCACGGCGGCCAGGGACGCAAAACCAGCCAGCATCTTCCAGCGGAACACCGCGTCATTGGCGGCTTCGGCACGCGTGGGCGCCAGCACCACGGGCGCAGCGATGAGTTCGTGTGCAGGCGCAGCGCGCTCCTGGCGCACCCGCTGCATGATGGCCGCCACCCTTGCGCCGTCGGCGGCCTGGGGCGCCGCACCACGCAGCGCATCACCGATCAGCTGGTAGCGCGCCCAGGTGGAGCAGACCACGTCAGCATCGTCCCGCCACAGCGCCGCCTCGGCGGCGGCATCGATTTCGCCATCGACCAGCGCCGACAGGTGTTCGTGCACGGACCCATCGGCGGCCGGCGTGGTCGCCGCACCAAATGGAACGGGAGCTGAAGACGTTGGGCGGTTCATGGTCACACTCACAAAATAGGGCGTCGTCGGTGCCGGTGGCCTCACCAGCGTTTGCCCGACTGGTTTTCCAGCATGGGCTTGATTCGGGCCGAAATCGCCTCACGGGCACGGAAAATCCGCGACCGCACGGTGCCGATCGGGCAATCCAGCGCCGCCGCAATTTCCTCGTAGCTCAGGCCATCGATTTCGCGCAGGGTGATGGCTTGGCACAACTCGGTGGGCAAGGCCTCCATGGCGGCGTTGACGGCCGCTGCGATTTCCTTGCTGGCCAGCACGGCCTCGGGGGTCTCGGCATCGGCGATCTGCTGGGTTGGTTCCAGATCGGACCCGGAAGTTTCATCGTCGTCGGCCGATTTCATG
The DNA here is from genome assembly GCA_030696525.1 of Hydrogenophaga sp. Taxonomy (GTDB): domain Bacteria; phylum Pseudomonadota; class Gammaproteobacteria; order Burkholderiales; family Burkholderiaceae_C; genus Hydrogenophaga. The sequence goes on from JAUYSB010000011.1 coordinate 11,591, forward strand.
GACGACATCAGGATCACCGGATCGCGTTTCAGTTCCAGCAGTTGCTTCTTGGCGGTGTTGACCGCGATGCGGTAGAGCCAAGTGTAGAACTGGGCGTCGCCACGGAATTGCGACAGGGCCCGGTAAGCGCGTATGAAGGTTTCCTGCGCGATGTCGGGCACCAGGTCCACGTCGCGCACCATGCGGCCGATCAGGCGCTCGATGCGCCGCTGGTACTTGATGACCAGCATCTCGAAGGCCCGCTCCTCGCCTGCCAGGGTGCGCTGGACCAGCAGAACATCGCTATCGGGCGCAGGCGGGGAAATGTGGTCGTCGGGGTTCATGGTGGCTGAGGTGGCCGCGAAATATACCCCATGGGTCGGGCCGCCCACACCGCGCGGCGCAGGTCGTCCCAGCGCGCCACATCGCGCCGGCGCTCCAGCCACAGCCAGCGTGGCGCGCGCGGCGCGCCCTCCAGACGCAACAGCAGCACGCACTGCACGTCCAAAGCCACATGCACCGCCGCCACAGGCGCGGGCTCGCCGCAGCCATCGAGTGCCCATTGCCACTGCCCTTCTCGCCACAGCAGCTGTCCCCGGGGGCTGCGCTGCCACCACCAGCCGGCCCAGGTCACCACCAGCACCCAACCCGCCAGGCCCAGCGTCAGGAAACGGGCGGCAGCGGCATGTTCGCGCGGATCGGCGCCCTGTCCTGCGGCGGCGGCCAGCGCACCGAGCAGCAGCAGGGACACGCCCAGCAGCCCCCAGCCCGCCCAAAAACAACGCCCCGCCGGGTAGGACACCGGCGGGGCGTGGTAGCGGGTCGTGCCAGGCATTCAACAACGGGGGCTCAGACGCGCTTGAAAATCAGCGTGCCGTTGGTGCCGCCAAAACCGAAGTTGTTTTTCATCGCCACATCGATCTTCAGGTCACGTGCGGTGTTGGCGCAGTAGTCCAGGTCGCACTCGGGGTCCTGGTTGAAGATGTTGATCGTGGGCGGGCTTTTCTGGTGGTGCAGCGCCAGCACGGTGAACACCGACTCGATGCCGCCCGCGCCGCCCAACAGGTGACCGGTCATGGACTTGGTCGAGTTGACCACCGTCTTTTTGGCGTGATCGCCCAGCGCGGCCTTGATCGCGTTGGTCTCGTTCACGTCGCCCAGCGGGGTGGACGTGCCATGTGCGTTCAGGTAGTCAATCTGATCGGCATTCATGCCGGCATTGCGCAGCGCCAGCACCATGGCGCGGCGCGGGCCGTCCATGCTGGGCGCCGTCATGTGGCCGGCGTCGGCGCTCATACCAAAACCCGCCAGCTCGGCGTAGATTTTGGCGCCACGGGCCTTGGCGTGTTCGTACTCCTCGAGCACCAGCACGCCGGCGCCCTCACCCAGCACAAAACCGTCGCGGTCCTTGTCCCAGGGGCGGGACGCGGTGGCGGGGTCGTCGTTGCGGGTGGAGAGCGCGCGCATGGCGGCAAAACCGCCCAGGCCCAGTGGCGACACCGTGGCTTCGGAGCCACCGGCCACCACCACGTCGGCGTCACCGTATTCGATCAGACGGCCGGCTTCACCGATGCAGTGCAGGCCGGTGGTGCAGGCGGTGACGATGGCCAGGTTGGGGCCTTTGAAGCCAAAGCGCATCGACACATGACCGGCGATCATGTTGGAGATGGACGCTGGCACAAAAAACGGCGAAATGCGCCGTGGGCCCCGGTTCGTCAGTTCGGTGTGGGTATCTTCGATCATCGGCAGACCGCCGATGCCCGAACCGATCACACAGCCGATGCGCTCGGCGGCATCGCCCTCGAGCGCGTCGCCCACCTTCAACCCGGCATCAGCCACGGCCTGGGCCGCAGCGGCAATGCCGTAGTGGATGAAGGTGTCCATGGTCCGCGCCTCTTTGGCGCCGATGTAGGACTCGAGCGGAAAATTCTTGACCTCGCCTGCGATCTTGCAGGAGAAGTTGGAGGCATCGAATTTGGTGACCAGGTCAATGCCGGAGCGACCGGCGAGCAGGTTGGCCCAGGCTTCGTCCACCGTGTTGCCCACGGGACTGACGCAGCCCAGACCGGTCACGACAACACGGCGTCTGGTCATGCCAAATCAAGCCTTCTGGTGACCGACTGCGTAGTCGATGGCGTTTTGCACCGTGGTGATCTTCTCCGCGTCTTCGTCGGGGATCTCGATGCCGAACTCGTCTTCCAGCGCCATCACCAGCTCCACGGTGTCGAGCGAATCGGCGCCCAGATCGGCCACGAAAGCCTTTTCGTTGGTGACCTGGCTTTCCTCCACGCCCAGTTGTTCGGCAATGATTTTCTTCACACGTGCTTCGATATCGCTCATAAGTCCCTCAAAGGGTGGTTGGATTGAAGGCCGCCATTTTAGCCGGGCTAGGGTACCGCACCTAAATGCGCCCTGCCCGACCCGCCGGGCGGGTTCAAACGACGTTGAGAACAGGGTCAGGCCATGAACATGCCGCCATTGACGTGCAGCTCTTGACCGGTGATGTAGGCCGCCTGGGGCGAGGCGAGAAACGCCACCGCATGCGCGATGTCGGCCGGCTTGCCCAGGTGGCCCAGCGGAATTTGGCCCAGCAGCGCTTTCTGCTGCTCTTCGGCCAGGCTGGCGGTCATGTCGGTTTCAATGAAACCGGGGGCCACGCAGTTGACCGTGATCTTGCGGCTGCCGAGTTCGCGCGCCAGGGCACGGGTCATGCCGGCCACGCCGGCCTTGGCCGCTGCGTAGTTGGCCTGACCCGGGTTGCCCGAGGCGCCCACCACGCTGGTGATGGCGATGATGCGGCCGTAGCGCTGTTTCATCATGGGGCGGATGACGGCGCGGCTCATGCGGAAGACGGCCTTGAGGTTGGTGTCCAGCACCGCGTCCCAGTCGTCGTCCTTCAGGCGCATGGCCAGCATGTCGCGGGTGATGCCAGCGTTGTTGACCAGCACCTGCAGGCCGCCAAATTCTTTCACGATGGCGTCCACCAGGGCTTCGCCCTCGTCCGCGTTGTTGACGTCGAGCTTGGCGCCACGGCAGCCCGCGTGGGCAGACAAGGCGGCACTGATCTTGGCCGCGCCGTCGTCGCTGGTGGCAGTGCCAACGACCTTGAGGCCTTGCTGGGCCAGTTGAAGCGCAATCGCCGCACCAATGCCACGCGAGGCGCCCGTGACCAGGGCCACCTGGCCTTCGAATTTGACGTCGCTCATGCCAGCAACTCCTTCACGTCGGCCAGCGAGGCCGGATCGAACAATGCAGCGCCGGTCAGCTCGGCGTCGATGCGTTTGGTCATGCCAGCCAGCACCTTGCCGGGGCCGCATTCCACCAGGGTGGTGATGCCACGTGCCTTGATGGCCTGGACACACTCGACCCAACGCACCGGGCCAAAGGCCTGGCGGTACAACGCGTCGCGGATGCGATCGGCATCAAGCTCCACCGCCACATCGATGTTGTTGACCAGCGGGATCTGCGGCGCGGCAAAGGCGGTGTCGGCCAGCTTGGCACGCAGCTTGTCGGCCGCCGGTTTCATGAGGCTGGAGTGGAAAGGTGCGGACACCGGCAGCGGCAAGGCACGTTTGGCGCCATTGGCCTTGAGCACCTCGCACGCTTTTTCCACCGCCGCCTTGCTGCCGGCGATCACGGTCTGGGCGGCGTCGTTGAAGTTGACGGCCTCCACCACCTCGGCGCTGCCCGCGCCAAACGTGGCCTGTGCTTCAGCGCAGCCGGCAATGACCTTGGCGGCGTCCATGCCCAGAATGGCGGCCATGGCGCCCGTGCCCACCGGCACGGCCTCCTGCATGGCGGCGGCACGGAAACGCACCAGCGGTGCGGCTTGCGCCAGCGTGAGCACACCCGAAGCCACCAGGGCCGAATATTCACCAAGCGAGTGGCCGGCCACGGCCGCGGGCAGCGCGCCGCCATCGGCACGCCAGACGCGCCAGGCGGCCACAGCGGCCACCAGCATCACCGGCTGGGTGTTGGTGGTCAGCGCCAGCGCCTCTTTCGGGCCTTCCTGGATCAGGCGGCCCACGTCCTGGCCCAAAGCGTCGGACGCCTCTTTCAAGGTCTCCAGCACCACCGGGTGGTCGCCCCAGGCGTCCAGCATGCCCACGGACTGCGAGCCCTGGCCGGGAAAAACAAAAGCAAAGGATTTCATGACATCAACCTTGGGTGGGCACGCGCCCACACACTGAATCCATTCGGAGGGTCAAAACGTGAGCAGCACCGCGCCCCAGGTGAAGCCGCCGCCCACACCTTCGAGCAAAAGCTTCTGACCCTTTTGCACCTGGCCGGCGCGCACCGCGTGGTCCAGCGCCAGGGGAATGGACGCGGCCGAGGTGTTGCCGTGCTGGTCCACCGTGACCACCACCTTGTCCATGGACAGCTTGAGCTTGCGCGCCGTGCTGGTCATGATGCGGATGTTGGCCTGGTGCGGGATCAGCCAGTCGATGTCGGTGTCCTTGAGGCCGGCCTTGGCCAGCGTGGCGCGGGCGGCACCTTCGAGCACGCCCACGGCCAGCTTGAACACCGCCTGGCCGTCCATCTTCAGGGTGGGCTCGCCCAGCACCTGGCCGCCCGACACCGTGCCCGGCACACACAGGATGCCCACGTGTTTGCCATCGGCGTGCAGGTCGGTGGCCAGGATGCCCGGCGTGTCGCTGGCTTCCAGCACCACGGCACCGGCGCCATCACCGAACAACACGCAGGTGGTGCGGTCGTTGAAGTCGAGGATGCGGCTGAACACTTCGGCGCCGATGACCAGCGCCTTCTTGGCCGTGCCCGTGCGGATCAGCGCATCGGCCACCGTCAACGCGTAGACAAAACCGCTGCACACCGCCTGCACGTCGAACACCGGGCAGCCAGCGATGCCCAGCTTGTGCTGCAGGATGGCGGCGGTGGAGGGGAACACCATGTCCGGCGTGGACGTGGCAACGATGATGAGATCGATGTCTTGCGGCGTCACGCCAGCGGCGTCCATGGCGCTGCGCGCGGCCTCAACGCCCAGATCGCTGCTGCACACATCGGGCGCGGCAAAGTGGCGCGCCCGGATGCCGGTGCGCTCCACGATCCATTCGTCGGAGGTTTCCAGACCACGTTCGGCCAGCTCGGCCGCGAGGTCGGCATTGGTGACACGGCGCGGCGGCAAATAGCTGCCGGTGCCGGTGATGCGAGAAAAAGCGCTCATTTAATCTGGGGCGGCCGCGGAGACGGGCACAGCGCTGGCGCCGGTCAACAAAGGCGCGGCGTGCGCAATGCGGGCCTGCACACGTTCCAGCAGGTGGTTGCGGGCCGCATCATACGCCCGGTTCAAGGCCTGCTCAAAAGCAAATGGGTCGGCCGAGCCGTGGCTCTTGAACACTAGGCCACGCAGGCCGAGCAGCGCAGCACCGTTGTAACGGCGGTAGTCGGCGCGCTTTTTGAATGCAGATAACACCGGATAGGCCACAAGTGCCGCCATTTTGGTGAAGATGTTGCGCGAGAACTCTTGTTTGAGAAAGGCCGCGATCATCGAGGCCAGGCCTTCGCTGGCCTTGAGCGCCACGTTGCCGACAAAACCGTCGCAGACCACGATGTCGGCCGTGCCCTTGAAGATGTCGTTGCCCTCGACGTTGCCAATGAAGTTGAGGTCCCCCGCCTCGGCCGCGCTGCGCAGCAGTTCGCCGGCCTTTTTGATGACTTCGTTGCCCTTGATGGCCTCGGAGCCGATGTTGAGCAGGCCCACGGTGGGCTGGGGTTTGTTCTTGAGCACCGAATCCAGCGCCGAGCCCATGACCGCAAACTCCAGCAAATGCTGCTCAGTGCAGTCCACGTTGGCGCCCAGATCGAGCACGGTGGTGGAGCCGCCCAAAGCGTTGGGCATGGGGTAGGCAATCGCCGGCCGGTCGATGCCATCGAGGGTTTTGAGCAGATAGCGTGCGATCGCCATCAAAGCCCCCGTGTTGCCAGCAGATAACACCGCCTGCGCCCGACCATCCTTGACCAACTGGATGGCCACGCGCATGGAGGAATCCTTCTTGCGGCGCAGCGCAATCTCCACCGGGTCGTCCATGGCCACCACCTCGCTGGCGGGCACCACGGTGGCGCGCTCGTGCACGAACCCCTTCAAGGCCTCGGGCAGGCCCACCAGCAGCAAATGCACGTCGACATGCCGCTCCAGCAGGCGCCGGCAAGCCGGCAGGGTGATGGCGGGACCGTGGTCGCCGCCCATGCAGTCAACGGCAAGGGTGATCATGCGTACAAACAAAAAGGCCCGAGGCTACTGATGGCGTAGCGCCGGGCCTTGATTGGGCTGAAGAAAAGCCGTGGGACCGATAAGCGCGGTGGCGCGATCAGGCCTCGGATTTGTTCTTCAGCACCTGGCGACCACGGTAGAAGCCGTTGGGGCTGATGTGGTGACGCAGGTGGATTTCACCGGTGGTGGGCTCAACGGCCGTGCCCGGGGTGGTCAGGGCGTTGTGCGAACGGTGCATACCGCGCTTGGAGGGCGACTTTTTGTTTTGCTGAACGGCCATGGTTGGCTCCTGAAAAAAAAGTGAAAGTAAGTGGAATGCGCTGAATCCACTCAAGCCGTGGCCGGCGCCAAACCACGCATTATAGCCTCATCTGACGCGCCTGCCAAACGCCGCTCAGCCCTTCTTGATCTGCTGCAGCACCGCAAACGGGTTGGGGCGGGCGGGCGCGTCTTCGATGACCGGCCCGGCCGAGGTGGGCAAGGCGGTCGGGCAAACTTCGTGCATGGGCACCAGGGGCAGCGCCATGATGAGTTCGTCCTCGATCAGCTCCACCAGGTTGAAGGCCGGCTGGAACACCAGCACGTCCTCCTCGCTGTCCTCGTCTTCGGCGGCCGCGGTGGCCTCGTCGGCCACAAAACGGAACCACCGGTCCACCGCCAGCGCCTCGACCACGGGCGACAGACAACGTTGGCACACCACCGGCAACTCGGTCGACGCGTTCAGGTGCAGCCACAACACGGGCGGCTGCGCGGCAGCCGTGCCGGGTGCGGCCACGGCCCGCCGCCACTCGGCTTGGGCCGACCAGCGCACCAGGCGCGGTTCGGCGTCGGCGGCTTCGGCCGCCAGCCGTGAAAACAGGTCGATGGCGCCCTCGCCCGTCAGGGTGTCGCCCGACTGCGCCAGGTGACGCAAATCGAGGCTATCGGGAAGAAGTCGTGTGGCCATGCGCTCGCGGGTATGCTTGAAAGAACTGTCTGACATTTTAGTTGCCGCCCCATGACCACCGTTCGCTGCGCCGCCACCATGCTGCAACGCACCTTCGAGGAGTGGCGCGCGCAAGGCGACGACCTCTGGCTGTTTGCCTACGGCTCGCTGATCTGGAAAACCGAGTTCGAGGTGGCCGAAAAGCGCCCGGCCCGGGTGCACGGCCACCACCGCGCCCTGCAGATGTGGAGCCGCGTGAACCGGGGCACGCCCGAACGCCCCGGCCTGGTGCTGGCGCTTATCAACGGCGGCAGTTGCGCCGGCATGGCCTTGCGGGTGAAGGCCGACCATGTGCCTGACATGCTGCCCCAGCTGTGGCAGCGCGAAATGCCCAACCCGGTGTACGACCCGAAATGGCTGCCCTGCCAGACACCCCAGGGGCCGGTCAGGGCCCTCTCCTTCACCCTGTCGCGCCACAGCCCCAACTTCACAGGCCGCCTGAGCGACGCCCGTTACCGCGAGATCTTTGCCCACTCGCGCGGGCGCTACGGCAGCACGATCGACTACGCCCGCCTGACCTGCGAACACCTGCGCGCCATCGGCATCATCGACGCCGAACTGGAACGTGTGGTGGCGCTGGCCCCCAACACCTCTGCCACGAAACACCCCACATGAACATCGCCGACCTGCGCAAGAGTTACGAAAAAGCCGAGCTCAGCGAGACCGAATCGCGCGCCGACCCCTTGAAGCAATTCGAGCTGTGGCTGCAACAGGCCATTCAGGGCCAGGTGCCCGAGCCCAACGCCATGACCGTGGCCACCGTGGGCAGCGACCTGCGCCCCAGCACCCGCGTGGTGCTGATCAAAGGCTGCGACGAGCGTGGCATCGTCTGGTACACCAATTACGAGAGTCGCAAGGGCCGCGAGCTGGCGGGCAACCCCTTTGCCGCGCTGCAATTCCACTGGGTGGAGCTGGAGCGTGTGGTGCGCATCGAGGGTGTGGTGGAGAAGGTGAGCGACGAAGAAAGCGATGCCTACTTCCACAGCCGGCCGCTGGACAGCCGCATCGGCGCCTGGGCCAGCCCGCAGAGCGAGGTGATTGAAGGCCGAGGCGTGCTGGTGGCCAACGCGGCCAAGTTTGGCGCCAAGTTTTTGCTGCAACCGCCGCGCCCGCCGCACTGGGGCGGCTACCGCCTCAAGCCCCAGGAATGGCAGTTCTGGCAGGGCCGCAAAAGCCGCCTGCACGACCGGCTGCGCTACCGCCTCCAGGACGACGGCAGCTGGCTGCGCGAGCGCCTGGCGCCCTGATCGTCACGGTCGTCACTGCGTCACCGCGCGCACCGGCAAAAACTGCAGCAGCGTGCCGCCGAGCAGGTTCTGCACATAGCTCACCACCGCGCGGCGGTATTTCTCAGCCGACACGGCGGCCAGCAGGTCCAGCCGGGCCACGACCTTGCCAAACTCGCGCTCGAAGCTCAGGTTGCGCCCCTGCGCACCGATTTCATCGGCCAGCAGCAGTGGCTGGCCACCGGCATCGCGGCGCTGGGCCAGCATCCACACGGCAATCTCCACGTTGCGCGCGGCGTTGTGCAGGCTCTGGGCGTCCAGCCCGTCGATCAGGTAGAACTCGGTTTTGCCGCCGTGGGCCACGATCAGCATGTCGGCCATGGCGGCGATGAAGGCGGCCACGCGGTCGGCCGCAAATTCGGGTGACAAGGCCAGCGCCAGGGCCGCCACATCGCGCCGGCCTTGCAGGGTGGGCCACATCTGGCGCTGATCGACCGCCACACGCAGGCGCTCCAGCGCCTCCTCGCGGCTGGCCGCCCCGCCCTTGCGCCATTCGCGCGGGTTGCGGCGGTAGAGCTTGTCGGCCAGGCTCAGCAGGCTGTCGAGGTTGGCGCGCATGCCCAGCGTGGCCATGCGGTTGACGTCGGACTGGCCCAATTCGGCGGCGGTGGCGGGCGCCGCGGGCACCTCGCCTTTGGGCGCGGGCGTGGCGGCGCAGCCAACCAACACAAACAACAGCAACAACAAGCCTACCCACCACCACGTCGAATGGCGGCGGGCGGCAATCACAGCGGCCTCGCGTCCTGTTCGGCCACGGCGGCCAAGGCCGCAGCGCTCACCCGGTCGGGCGCAATCTCGGCCAGCGGGCGCAGCACAAACGCCCGTTGCCACATGCGCGGGTGCGGCACGGTCAGCGTGGGGCTGGCGATGTGCTCATCGCCGTACAGCAGCAGGTCCAGGTCGAGTGTGCGCGGTGCGTTGAGGTAGGGGCGCTTGCGGCCAGCGGCCTGCTCCAGCGTGTGCAGGGCGGCCAGCAGGCTGTGGGCATCGAGTGCGGTGACAAGTTCGGCCACAGCGTTGAAAAAATCGGGTCCGCTGGCCTCCCACGGGGCACTGCGGTACAGGCCCGAGGCGCGCACCAGACGGGTCTGGGGCAAGGCATCCAGATCGGCGATCGCCTGACGCACGGTGGCGGGCGCATCGCCCAGGTTGGCGCCCAGGGCCACAAAGGCGGACACGGTCGCCGCCGTCATGTGTCAGTCGCCGCCACCCTGCGGTGCAGGCGCGCAGCCGGCTTCGCCCCCCCCGGGCTTGCGGCGACGACGGCGGCGCTTGCGCGCGGGCGCGCCCTCGGCGGCGGCGTCCAGCGCCTGCACCGAGGCGTCGAATGCCTGGTCACCATCGGCGTCACCCTCGTTCTCCACCTCACGGAAACGCGGGTCTTGTTCGAGCGCTGGCGCGGCGGCCGGCACGCGGCGCACGCGGGTGGCCTTGGCGCCGCCCTTTTGTTTTTGCTGCTCCACACGCACGGCGTCCACCATGTCGCGGCGCACAGCATCGCTGGCGGTGCTGAAGGTTTCCCACCAGTGGGCCAGCTCCTCGTCCACCTCGCCGGTCTGGGCGCGCAGGCGCAGGAAGTCGAAACCGGCACGGAAGCGCGGCTGCTCCACCAGCGAAAACACCGAGGAACCGGTGCGTCGGTCGAAACGCGGCTGCATGGTCCAGATCTCGCGCATGTCGGTGCCCAGCTTGCCCCGGCCCGACACGTCGCCCACACGGGCGTTGAAGGCGTCGTCCACCGCGTCTTGCAGTGCCGCAAACGACTGTTCACCACCCGCCTGGCGCTTGTCCCAGCCGGCACGCACATCGGCCCACAACACGCAGGCCAGCAGGAAGCTGGGTGCGACGGGTTTGTTTTCGCCCACGCGGCGGTCGGTGTCCTGCAGGGCCAGTTTCACAAAGGGCTCGTCGGCGCGCTGCACCACCACGTCCAGCAGCGGGTAGATGCCGGTGGCCAGACCCGTGGCCTTGAGTTGCTCCACGCTGGCCAGCGCGTGGCCGGTCTGCAGCAGCTTGAGCATCTCGTCGAAGAGGCGGCTCTGCGGCACGTCGGCCAGCAGGCTGCGCGAGGACTGCAGCGGCTCGCGCGTCTTGGCGTCGAACTTGAAGCCCAGGGCGGAGAGCTTGGCGCCAAAGCGCACGGCGCGGATGATGCGCACCGGGTCTTCGCGGTAGCGGGTGGCGGGGTCGCCAATCATGCGCAGCACCCGTTTTGTGGCGTCGCGTATGCCGGGGGGGAAATCGACCACAACCTGCGTCTGCGGGTCGTAGTACATGGCGTTGATGCTGAAGTCACGGCGGGCGGCGTCGTGTTCGATCGGGCCCCACACGTTGTCGCGCAGCACACGGCCGCTGGCATCGACCGCGTGGGTCATGCCGGCCAGGGCGTTTTTGCTGGTGCGTTCGTTGCCGCTGACCTGCTCGGCGTCGGCGCTGTCGAGGTGGGCGCGGAAGGTCGAGACCTCGATCACCTCGCTCAGGCCCCGGTCTTGCCGGCCCCGACCAAACACCACGTGCACGATGCGAAAACGCCGGCCGATGATGAAGGCGCGGCGGAACAGGCCCTTGACCTGCTCGGGCGTGGCGTCGGTGGCCACGTCGAAGTCCTTGGGCTTGAGCCCCAGCAGCAGGTCGCGCACAGCGCCACCCACGATGTAGGCCTGGTAGCCGGCGCGCTGCAGGGTCTCCACCACGTCGAGCGCGCGCTGGTCCACCAGCGTGGGGTCGATGCCGTGGACCGACACCGGCACGTCTTCGCGTTTGCCAAAGCGGGACGCGGCGGGGCTGGTTTTGCCCAGCAGCTTGTCAAAAAATTTCTTGATCATGGAAGAGGTTCAGTATGCGCCAGCCGCGCTCGCGCGCAATGGCCAGCAGGCGCGCATCGGGGTTGGCGGCCACCGGCTCGTGCACGTGTTCGAGCATGGCCAGGTCGTTGATGGAGTCGCTGTAGAAGGTGCTGTGGCTCACGTCGCCCCAACCCAGGCCCTGTGTGGCCAGCCAGTCGGCGACGCGCACCACCTTGCCCTCGCGGAAGGACGGCGTGCCAAGGATTTCACCCGTGGGGTTGCCGGCCGCGTCGCGTTCCAGCTGGATCGCGATCAGCTCCTCAACACCAAAAGCACGGGCGATGGGGCGGGTGACAAACTCGTTGGTGGCGGTGACGATGAGCACCGTGTCGCCGGCGGCCTGGTGGTGGCGCACCAGCTGCAAGGCCTGCGGCTGCAGGTGGGGCAACACCATCTCGCGCATGAAGTCGGCGTGGGCGGCAGCGGCCCGCTCAGGCCCGAGTTCGCGTATGACTTCGGTGGCGAAGCGGATGTATTCGGCGATGTCCAGCGTGCCGGCCTTGTACTGGGCGTAGAAGGCGTCGTTGGCGCGGCCAAACGCCTCAGCGTCGCGCCACCCTTGTGCCACGGTGAATTGGCCCCAGGCGTGGTCCGAATCCAGCGGAATCAGCGTGTGGTCCAGGTCAAACAGCGCAAGTCTCATTCGTTTTCTAGCATGGCCTTGATCAGCGGGATGGTGATGGCGCGTTGGGTGCGCAGCGCGTAGGCGTCGAGTTCGTCGAGCAGGGCCATGAGGCTGCCCAGGTCGCGCGAGAAGCGGTTGAGCATGAAGTCCATGACCTCGTCACCGAGGAACACGCCCCGTTCGTCGGCGGCACGGCGCAACACGGCGCGTCGCTCGGCCTCGGCCAAGCCCTGCAATTGGAACACATGGCCCCAGCCCAGCCGGGTGCGCAGGTCCTCGCGCAGTTGCAGGTCGGCCGGCGGGCGGTCCGACGTGGCCAGCACCCAGCGCGCCTGGCCGGCGTGGGGCGTCTGGGCGTTGACAAACCAGTTGAAGGCCGCCGCCTGCTGGGCCGCGGTGAACAGGTGGCAATCGTCCATCAGCACGGCGCCCCAGCGGTCGTCGAAGGCGGGCGGGTCGGCCATGGACGCGTCCAGCCAACCCACGGGTGTGCCCTGCCCCAGCAAGGCCAGACGCACGGCCTGCAGCAAGTGGGTCTTGCCGCAGCCCGGCGCGCCCCACAGCAGGGTGGGCACGGGCGAACGCAATGGGTTGTGCGCCCACAGGCGCAGGTGCTCCAGCGCGGCCTCGTTGCCGTGAGAGGCAAAGTTGTCCAGCGACGGCAGGGGCGCCAGGCCAATGTCCAGGGCGAGCTGTTTCACTTGGCGTCCCGGTAGAGATCGCTGTCCACGTACAGCGCCTGCAAGCGGCGCAAGGCCACCAGCAGCACGGCACTGGCCGGCAAGGCGATCAACACGCCCACAAAACCCAGCAAGTGGCCAAAGGCCAGCAGCGCAAAAATCACCGCGATGGGGTGCAGGCCAATGCGTTCACCCAGCAGGCGCGGCGTGAGGTACATGCTCTCGCCCACTTGGCCAACGGCATACACCACGCCCACCAGGGCCACGGCGGTGAGGCTTTGGAATTGCAGCAACGCGGCCAGCAAGGCAAGCACCAGGCCCAGGCCAAACCCCAGGTAAGGCACAAACACCGCCAGGCCGGTGAACACGCCGATGGGCAGGGCCAGCTTCAGGCCACACAAAGCCAGCGCCACGGTGTAGAACACCGCGAGGATGCCCATGACCAGCAACTGCCCGCGCAGGTACTGGCCCAGCACGTCGTCGGTCTCGTCCAGAAAACGCTGGGTCGGCTCCAGCCAGCGCGGCGGCACCAGGGCCTTGACGCGCCCGACCATGCCGTCCCAATCGAGCAGCAGGTAGTAGGCCACGATGGGCATGAGGGTGAAGTTGCCGATGATGGCCAGCACCGCGCTGCCGCCAATGCGCAGCGAGGACAACAGGCCATCGATCAGCTCGCTTTCATGGCCCGACACCAGACGGCGCAGCGTGTCGCGCACCAGGTTGACGTCGATCTGCAAATCCAGCCCGAAACGGGCGGCCAGCGGCGTCAGCCACTCGTTGAGGTGTTCGAGCAGCGCCGGCACCTGCTCGCGCAACAGCGGCAACTGTTTGCTGACCACCGGAACGATGAGCAGGGCCACGGCCACCATCACCAGCATGAGCACCGTGATGGCCAGCCCGGCGCCCAGCCAGCGCGGCACACGGCGCGCCGCCATGCGCTCCACCCAGGGGTGCAGGGCGTAGGCCAGCACGGCGGCCAGCACAAAAGGCATCAGCACGGGGGACAGGGCTGCGAGCAGCAACCAGGCCAGCAATCCCATGCCCAGCCAGGTGGCGGCACGAATCTGAGCGGGGGAAAATTGCATGGTGTGAAACGGGGGACCGTAAAATCGGACAAATTTTATCGGCCCTGGGTGACGCTGCCCGGTGTACCTGCCCTCACCCGCCCTTATTGCCACTTTCCTGGCCCCTCCATGAGCAACACCCCCCTCTCCTACAAAGACGCTGGCGTGGACATCGACGCAGGCGACGCCCTGGTCGAACGCATCAAGCCCCTGGCCAAAAAAACCATGCGTGAAGGCGTGCTGGCCGGCATCGGTGGCTTTGGCGCCTTGTTTGAAGTGCCCAAGCGCTACAAAGAGCCTGTGCTGGTGAGCGGCACCGACGGCGTGGGCACCAAGCTCAAGCTGGCCTTCGAGTGGAACAAACACGACACCGTGGGCATCGACCTGGTGGGCATGAGCGTCAACGACGTGCTGGTGCAGGGCGCCGAGCCGCTGTTTTTCCTCGACTACTTTGCCTGCGGCAAGCTCGACGTGGACACCGCCGCGGCGGTGGTCGGTGGCATCGCCAAAGGCTGCGAACTCAGCGGCTGCGCGCTGATTGGCGGCGAGACCGCCGAAATGCCCGGCATGTACCCCGCAGGCGAATACGACCTGGCCGGCTTTTGTGTGGGCGCGGTCGAAAAATCCAAGATCCTGAGCGGCAAGGACGTGAAACCCGGCGACGTGGTGCTGGGCCTGGCCTCGCACGGCGTGCACTCCAACGGCTTCTCGCTGGTGCGCAAATGCATCGAGCGCGCAGGCGCAAACCTGCCCGCCACGCTGGACGGCCAGCCCTTCCGCGACGCGGTGATGGCGCCCACGCGCCTGTATGTCAAGCCGGTGCTGGCCGCGCTGGCCGCCCACCCCATCAAGGCCCTGGCCCACATCACAGGCGGTGGCCTGCTGGAGAACATCCCGCGTGTGCTGCCCGAAGGCATGGCCGCCCACCTGAAGAAGGGCAGCTGGCCCCAGACCGAGCTGTTTGCCTGGCTGCAACAAACCGCCGGCATCGACGACATCGAGATGAACCGCACCTTCAACAACGGCATCGGCATGGTGGTGGTGATCGAAGCCGTTGATGCCGCCGCCTGTGCCGCCACCCTGCGTGGCCTGGGCGAGACGGTGTTTGAAATCGGTCAGATCGCAGCGCGCGGCGAAGGCGCTGCCGTGGTCGTGGCCTGACCGGCGCCTACAGCAACTGCTCGGACGCCAGCACCGCCACACCCGGCGCCGCAGCCAACGCGGCCTCCACCAGATGGTGCGCGATGCGTTCTGCCGGCACCAGCCGGTAGCGCTGGGGCAACAGCGGCGACAGCAAGCGCGTGGCCACAATGGCCAGGCTTTCGCCCCGTCGGTGCTCCGGTCGCTCGCCGCCGATCAGGCCGGGCCGCACAAAGGTGAGCGAGGGGTAGCCGGGGTTTTTCATGTCCCGCAACGACTGCTCCAGCTCGCCTTTGACGCGCGAATAGAAGACCCGCGAATCGGGGTTGGCGCCCAGAGCGGAATTGAGCGCAAACGCCTGTGCGCCCTGGCGCAGCGCCAGCCGCGCCACCGCCAGCGGCATGTCGTAATCCACCGCCTCAAACGCAGCTTTTGAGCCGGCCTTGGCCATGGTGGTGCCCAGCGCGCACACCACGCCGTCCACCCGCCACCAGGGCGCCAGCGGCGGCAGATGGGCAAAGTCTTCGATGGGGTTGAGCAGCTTGGGGTGGGCGGGCAAGGCGCGGCGGGTGGGTGCCACCACCCGTTCGACGCGCTCGTCGGCCAGCGCCAGGCGCAGCGCGTGCGAGCCCACCAAACCCGTGGCGCCGGCAATCAGAAGCGTTTTGCCTGCCAAGGGTTCAGCTCAATTCGCGCCGCAGCTCGCTCACACGCTGGCTCACGGCGTCGATGTCGAGTGCGTCGTCGGCGTGGGCCAGGTAGTGCTCCAGGTCACCCACGGCGCGCCGCAGCTCACCCTTTTCGGCCCAGGCCAGGCCACGGTCGCGGTACTCGGTGTGGGCTTCGGGCAGCAGCACGATGAGGCGGTCCAGCACCTGGATCAGGCGGGTCCAGTCCTCGTGGGTGGTGTGGATGTCCTTGAGGTTGCGCAGCATGCGCGCCAGGATGTCGCGCGGCGTGGCCGACTGCAGGTACAGGCCCACCGGCACGTCGAAGTCGTCCACCAGGCCGTTGCGGCGTTTGTAGGGCTCCAGCCGCTCGGCCAGGTCTTCGCGGCTGAGCGACTGGCCGGTGAAGGGGTCGATCACCACCTGGCCACGCGGCAGGTTGACCTTGACCATGAAGTGACCTGGGAAGTTGACACCCCGTGCCGACAGGCCCATGCCCTGCGCCAGCTCCAGCCACAACACGGCCAGGCTGATGGGGATGCCGCGCCGGGTGCGCAGCACCACATGCAGGTGGCTGTTGTCGGGGTCGTAGTAGTGGTTGACGTTGCCGCCAAAACCCAGGTCGCGGAAGAAGAACTGGTTGAGCGCGCGCAGGCGCTGCAGGGGCGGCGAGTCGGTGGGCAGGCGGCGCCGCAGGCGGGCCAGCAGCTGGTCCACGTCGCCCAGCACCTGCTGCACGTCGAGCTCGGGGTACTCGTCCTGGGCGATGGACACCGCCGCCTCCAGCAGGGGCAGCTGGTCGTCGTCGTTGACCAGCGCGGCGAAAAAGTCCAGCGGGGTGGGCAGGGCAAAGTCGAGCATTGCTTGTTACTTTCTCACAAACTCGCGCAACTTCACACCACCCAGCAACAACACCACAAAATAAAGCGTGACCGCGCCACCCAGCACCATCAGCAGTTGCAGCACGCGCCCCCCGGCGCCGCCGGGCACCGCCAGCCAGGCCAGGCCGGTGGACGCCCACAGCAGGTAGATGGCCAGCACCGCACTGGCCGCCACAACCTGCAGCACAAAACGCCACCAGCCCGGCCCGGGCCGGTAGGTGCCGCGCCGCAGCAGGCCCACCAGCAGCCAGCCGGCATTGAGCAAGGCGCCCAGGCCGATGGACAAGGCCAGGCCCGCGTGGGCCAGCCAGGGCACAAAAGCGAGATTGAGCAACTGGGTGAACACCAGCACCACGATGGCGATCTTGACCGGGGTGCGGATGTCCTGGCTGGCGTAGTAGCCGGGCGCCAGCACCTTGATGGCGATCAGCCCCAGCAGGCCCAGGCCGTAGCCCATCAGGGCCAGCGCAGTCTGGCGCACGTCGGCATCGGTGAAGGCGCCGTAGTGGTAGAGCACCGCCACCAGCGGCTGGGCAAAGGTCAGCAGCGCCACCGCCGAGGGCACGGCCAGCAACATCACCAGCCGCAGGCCCCAGTCGAGCAGGCCGCTGTAGCGGTCGGCGTCGTCTTGCGCCTTGGCCGCCGCCAGTTGCGGCAGCAGCACCACGCCCAGGGCCACGCCCAGCAAGGCGGTCGGAAATTCCATCAGCCGGTCGGCGTAGCTGAGCCAGCTCACGCTGCCGGTGCGCAGGTGCGAGGCGATCTGGGTGTTGATCAGCAGCGACACCTGGGCCACGCTCACACCCAGCAAGGCCGGCAACATGAGGGTGGTGACGCGGCGCGTGCCCGGGTGGCGCCAGGCGTCCCGCAGGCCTGCCCAGCGCCAGTGGATGCGCGGCAGCAGGCCCAGGGCGCGCAGCGCCGGGATCTGCACGCCCAGTTGCAGCGCGCCGCCCAGCATCACACCGCCCGCCATGGCGTAAATGGGGTTGATGCCCAGCGACGCGAACCACGGCGCGCCCCACCAGGCGGCGGCAATCATGGCCAGGTTGAGCAGCACCGGCGTGGCGGCCGGCACGGCAAAACGCTTCCAGGTGTTGAGGATGCCCGCCGCCAGCGCCACCATGGACATGAAGGCGATGTAGGGGAACATCCAGCGCGTCATGAAGACGGCGGCCTCGAAGCCGGCCGGGTCTTGCTGCAGGCCGGCGGCCAGGGCCCACACCAGAATGGGGGCGCCGGCCACGCCCAGCACACAGGTGGCGGTCAGCGCCCAGGCCATCACGGTGGCGATGTGGTCGATCATGACCTTGGTCGCGGCCTCGCCGTCCTTTTCACGGGCGGCGGCCAGCACCGGCACAAAGGCCTGGCTGAAGGCGCCCTCGGCAAACAGGCGGCGCAGCATGTTGGGGATGCGGAAGGCGACGTTGAAGGCGTCGGTCATGGCGCTGGCACCAAAGGCCGAGGCCATGAGCAGTTCGCGCATCAGGCCGGTGATGCGGGACGCCAGCGTGAGCAGCGAAATGAGGGAGGCGGCTTTGAACAGTGACACGCCGGAAGTGTAGCGAGCGGCCTGGTGTGCCTTTGTATCCAGGCCCTCGCCAGCAGACTCACGGGCAGCTTCGTAAAATCAAGGGGTGAACGACATACTCAACGCCGACCTGCACTGCCACTCCGTCGTCTCCGACGGCACCCTGACGCCCGAGGAACTGGCCGCCCGCGCGCGCGCCAACGGCGTCGAGCTGTGGGCCCTGACCGACCACGACGAGGTGGGCGGCCAGCACCGGGCAGCGGCAGCGGCCAAGGCGGTGGGCATGAAGTACCTCACCGGCACCGAAATTTCCGTCACCTTTGCCGACATCACGGTGCACATCGTGGGCCTGGGCTTTGACCCCGACCACCCGGCGCTGGTGCAAGGCCTCAAGCGCACGCGCGGCGGCCGCGAAGAACGTGCCCGCGAAATGGCCGATGGCCTGGCCAAGGTTGGTATCCAGGGCGCTTTTGAAGGCGCGTTGCAGTACGTGGGCAACCCCGACCTGATCTCGCGCACCCACTTTGCGCGCCACCTGGTGGAAAGCGGCGTGTGCCGCGACACCAACGAGGTGTTCCGCAAATTCCTCACCGAAGGCAAGCCGGGGTTTGTGCCACACCGCTGGGCGCAGCTGGGCGACGCGGTGCGCTGGATCACCGAGGCCGGCGGCATGGCCGTGATCGCCCACCCGGCCCGCTACGACCACAACCCCACCCGCGAGTTCGCGCTGTTCACCGAGTTCAAGGCCCATGGCGGGCGCGGCGTGGAGGTGGTGACAGGCAGCCACACGGCGGCCGAGTACGTGAAATACGCCGACATGGCCATCGAATTTGGCCTGGCCGCCTCACGCGGCAGCGACTTCCACAGCCCCGACGAAAGCCACTGCGACCTGGGCAAACTGCCCTACCTGGAAGGGCGGCTGACGCCGGTGTGGGATTTGCTGGCCGAGCGCATCCAGTGACGCCCACGCGGTCGCCGCACCCCGGCGGCCCGTTTTTCGCTTCCACCTGCCATGTCCCAACTGTTTGAAGTCCACCCCGAGAACCCGCAACCACGCCTGCTCAAACAGGCGGTGCAACTGCTGGCCAAGGGCGGCATCCTGGCCGTGCCCACCGATTCGAGCTACGCACTGGTCTGCCACCTTGATGACAAGGCGGCCGCCGACCGCCTGCGCCGCATCCGCCAGGTGGACGACAAGCACCACCTCACGGTGCTCTGCCGCGACCTGAGCGAACTGTCCAACTACGCCAAGGTGGACAACAAGCAGTACCGCCTGCTCAAGCTGGGCACGCCCGGCCCCTACACCTTCATCCTCGACGCCGGCAAGGACATCCCGCGCCGCCTGAGCCACCCTTCGCGCAAGACCATTGGCCTGCGTGTGCCCGACCACCGTGTGCTGCTGGAGCTGCTGGAGCTGCATGGCGGCGCCCTGCTGGCCACCACGCTCATCCCGCCCGGCGACACCGAGCCCATGAACGACGCCGAGGCGATACGCGAGCGTTTTCAGCACGACCTGGCCGCCGTCATCGACGCCGGCGCCTGCGCTCTGGCCCCGACCACGGTGGTGGACCTCACGCCCATGGGCACCGGTGGCGAGCCCGAGGTGATCCGTGTGGGCCAGGGGCCACTGGACGCCATCGGCCTGTGAGCACGGTGGCCTCTGGGACAATAGCCGCATGAACTTTGCCCAGATCGTCCAGACGGTGGCCATCTACGCCATCCCCGTGCTGTTTGCCATCACCCTGCACGAGGCGGCCCACGGCTACGCGGCGCGCCACTACGGCGACAACACCGCCGCCATGCTGGGGCGCATCTCGCTCAACCCGCTGCGCCACATCGACCCGGTGGGCACCATCGCCATGCCGCTGCTGCTGTACTTCGCCACGGCGGGCGCGTTTCTCTTTGGCTACGCCAAACCCGTGCCGGTGCGTTTTGGCAACCTGCGCAACCCCAAGCGCGACATGATCTGGGTGGCACTGGCCGGCCCGGGTGCCAACCTGTTCATGGCCATCGGTTGGACGCTGCTCGGCTACCTGCTGTTGGCGGTGGGCGTGGAGGAACGGTTCTTCCTCGCCATGTGCCGCGCCGGCGTGTTGGTCAACCTGGTGATGTTCGCCTTCAACCTGTTTCCGTTGCCGCCGCTGGACGGCGGGCGCATTCTCATGGGCCTGCTGCCCATGAAACAGGCCATCCTGTTCTCGCGCATCGAGCCCTGGGGTTTCTTCGTCGTCATGGCCCTGGTCATCAGCGGCGTGGTGGGCAACCTGTGGCTGCGCCCGCTGATGGCCGTCACCGGCAGCCTGATCGACCTGCTGCTCACGCCCCTGCGCGCCCTTTTGTTCTGAACCTGTCTCTGCTGTTTTTCACATGACCACCACGCGCGTTCTCACCGGCATCACCACCAGCGGCACGCCCCACCTGGGCAACTACGTGGGCGCCGTGCGCCCCACGGTGCGCGCCAGCCGCCTGGCCAACACCGAAAACTTCTATTTCCTGGCCGACTACCACGCCCTCATCAAAACCAGCGGCGACCCGGCCCGCGTGCAGCGCTCCACACTGGAGATTGCCGCCACCTGGCTGGCCTGTGGCCTGGACCCCGAGAAGGTCACCTTCTACCGCCAGTCCGACATCCCCGAAATCCCCGAGCTGACCTGGCTGCTCACCTGCGTGTGTGGCAAAGGCCTGCTCAACCGCGCCCACGCCTACAAGGCCTCGGTGGACAAAAACACCGCCGCCGGTGACGAGCCCGACCACGGCGTGACCGCCGGCCTGTTCATGTACCCGGTGCTGATGGCCGCCGACATCCTGATGTTCAACGCCCACCAGGTGCCCGTGGGCCGAGACCAGATCCAGCACATCGAAATGGCGCGCGACATCGCGTCCAGCTTCAACCACCTCTACGGCGAACACTTCACGCTGCCCGAAGCCGCCATCGAAGACAACGTGGCCACCCTGCCCGGGCTGGACGGCCGCAAGATGAGCAAGAGCTACGACAACACCATCCCGCTGTTTGTGCCGCGCGATCAGTTGAAGAAACTCATCATGGGCATCCTGACGGATTCGCGCGCGCCCGGCGAACCCAAGGACACCGAAGGCTCGGCCCTGTTCCAGCTCTACCAGGCGTTTGCCAGCGCCGAGGAAACCGTCCGCTTCGCCCAGGCCTACGCCGACGGCATCGCCTGGGGCGAAGCCAAGCAGCTGCTGTTCGAGCGCCTCGACCAAGAGATCGCGCCCATGCGCGCCGTTTACGACGAACTGATCCAGGACCCGGCCCGCATCGAAAAGGCCCTGCAACGTGGCGCCGACAAGGCCCGCGCCATCGCGACCCCCTTCACCGCCCGCCTGCGCCACGCCGTGGGCCTGCGCCCACTGCAAGCGGTTGACGGAGACAAAACCGCCAAAGCCCACAAAGCCGCTGCGCCCAGCTTCAAGCAGTACCGCGAAAAGGACGGCCAGTTCTACTTCAAGCTGCTCGACGCCCAAGGCAAGCTGCTGCTGCAAAGCAGCGCTTTTGCGTCACCGCGTGATGCCGGCGTCTGCATCAAAACGCTGCAAACCGCGCCCAGCACACTGCCCAGCGAAGCCGTGTTGGCCGAGGGTGTGAGCGATGGGGAGTTGCGCGAGGCCTTGCAACACTTTGCGCAAGACCTGGGTTGAGAAAAAAGCGCGCGGCAAAATTCGCCTTCGCGCGCACTGCTATAATTTGAGGCTGAATTCAAGACCGACACCCGGAGAGGTGGCAGAGTGGTCGAATGTACCTGACTCGAAATCAGGCGTACCGCAAGGTACCGTGGGTTCGAATCCCACCCTCTCCGCCATGGCCCTGTGCCATGACGACAACGCCCACTAACTTGTGGGCGTTTTTGTTTGTGCTGCACGCACAAAACACCCCAACTTCGCAAGCCTGAAAAATCGCCCTTA
Source organism: Hydrogenophaga sp. (assembly GCA_030696525.1). Classification (GTDB taxonomy): domain Bacteria; phylum Pseudomonadota; class Gammaproteobacteria; order Burkholderiales; family Burkholderiaceae_C; genus Hydrogenophaga. The sequence continues at coordinate 33,426 of JAUYSB010000011.1, forward strand.
CAAGCGGCGATCAGCAATCCCAGCACCCACTCAAACAGCCTCATGGTGCTTTTGCCTCCATGATCGACTCAACAGCATCGGGAACCGCTGGTCGACTGCGTACTTGAACAACCGCTGCTCTCATTCGTTGGGCCCGTGCGCTGGCGCCGTTAACATCGCCCCATGGTTCGCCTGACCCAATCCATCCGCTTCTGCACAGCAGCTGATTCGACGCGGATTGCATACGCCACCACCGGCCAGGGTCCTGCCATCGTGCGCGCTGCGCATTTCCTCACGCACCTCGACTTCGACCTCAACAGTCCGGTCTGGGGGCCCTGGATCGGTGAGCTGAGTCGCGCCAACACACTGGTGCGGTACGACGGGCGAGGCTGCGGCCTGTCTGACATGACGGTCCAACCCCTGTCGCTCGATGCATGGGTGTCGGACCTGGAAGCGGTGGTGGACGCGGCAGGCGTGGAACGTTTTGCGTTGCTCGGCTGCTCCCAGGGAGCGGCCATCTCGCTTGCTTATGCGGCGCGCCACCCGGAGCGGGTGAGTTGCCTGGTATTGCTGGGCGGCTACGCAAGGGGCACGTTGCGGCGAAACGCGACACCCGAACAACTCAAACAGGCAAGGCTCATGCTGGACCTGATCGAGTTGGGCTGGGGACAGGACAACCCGGCCTTTCGCCAAGTCTTCACCTCGATGTTCATACCCGGCGGAAGCCCCGAGCAGGTGCGTTGGTTCAACGAGCTCGAACGCCTCTCGTGCACCCCCACTCACGCGCTGCGAACCGTTTCTGCGTTTGGCCAGATCGATGTCTGCGAACTCGCGACCCACATCCACTGCCCCACGCTGGTGATGCATGCCAGGGACGACGCCCGGGTGCCTTTCGAAGAAGGGCGACACATGGCCAGCCTTATCCCAGGCGCGCGCTTTGTTTCGTTGGACAGTCAGAACCACGTTCTGCTCCAGGGCGAGCCCGCCTTTGCGCAATGTCTTGCGGAAATCCGTGATTTTCTGCAGGGCCATCAGCCCAAGCAGGGGCCGTACGATGTGTTTCCCAATCTGACGGCGGGCGAGCGGGCGTTGCTGGAATTGCTGGCCCATGGGCTCGACAACCTCCAGATTTCGGCACACCTGGGTCTGTCGGAAAAAACCGTGCGCAACAAGGTGTCGTCGGTGTTCACGAAGCTGGAGGCCGCCACGCGTGCCCAGGCCATCGTGCGCGCCCGCGAAGCCGGCTTCGGCCGCGCCGATTTGCCGCACTGACACCACCGCACCCGCCAACACCCAGGCGGGACGCCCGTCCCGGTCGCACGCCGCTCTTGGCGTGCGCCCGGCCCGTTTCAGGGACAAACGACACACGCCACCGGCGTGGGTTTCCAGTGCAATGGGGTCACGGAATCCCTCCGTGCTGGAGACTCACATGGCTCACCTGTCCCTCCTCACCTCACCGTGGCAACGCACGGCAACCAGCAAGCTCAGCCGCGCACGCCCCGTCGGCGCCGCTCTGCTCACACGCTGGCTGCTGGGCCTGTGGCGATCGGCCTGCCAACAGGCTGAAAGGCCCGGGCGGGTCGTCCCCCGCTACTGAAAGACACCCACACCCTTTGACCACGCCCAACCATTCCCTTCCGACGAGGTTCCCCATGAACGCACCGACCGACCTGAACGCCCTCAAGACCCGCCAGCAAGCCGCCTGGGCCAGCGGCGACTACGCTGTGATTGGCACCACGCTGCAGATCGTGGGTGAGCAGCTTGCTGAAGCCTGCGACCTGCTCACCGACGAGCACGTGCTCGATGTCGCCGCCGGCAACGGCAACGCCACGCTGGCGGCCGCGCGCCGGGGCTGTATCGTGACATCGACCGACTACGTGGGCAGTCTGCTGGACCGAGGCGCCGAGCGGGCCCGTGCCGAAGGCCTGCAGGCCACCTTCCGCGTGGCCGACGTCGAAGCCCTGCCTTTCGACGACGCCAGTTTTGACGCCGTGTTGTCCACCTTCGGCGTGATGTTCTCGCCCGACCAGACGCGGGCTGCCGCCGAGCTGGCGCGTGTGTGCCGTCCGGGCGGCCGCATCGGCTTGGCGAACTGGACGCCCGAGGGCTTCATCGGCCAGGTGTTCAAGACCCTGGGGCGCCACCTGCCGCCGCCGCCCGGCGTCCAGCCGCCGTCGCGCTGGGGTGTCGAAGCCCATCTGCACACGCTGTTTGGCGACACGGCCAGCGCGATCTCGGTGACGCCACGGCTGTTCCACTTTCGCTACCGCTCGGCGGCGCACTTCATTGAAGTCTTCCGCACTTGGTATGGCCCCATCCACAAAGCATTTGCCGCACTGCCGTCTGACGGCGCGCTGGCGCTGGAACACGACCTCACCGAGTTGCTGACGCGCATGAACCGCGCTGGCAGCGCCTCGCTGGTGGTGCCCAGCGAGTACCTTGAAGTGGTTGTCCATCGCCGCTGAGCCTGAGTGACGAGGTCGATTGCTCGACCGATTTTCCAGCGCGTTGGTGCTCTACGAACCCTCGTTGTTCACTCTGATCGATGCCACATCGCCACAGCCGAACGCAGCGGCCGGTGTACGCGACAGCGTGGCGTGGGCCGCATCTGTCGCCAAGCTGGCCGCGTTGGGTGTGCTGGAGATGCCGGTGCTGCTGATGCAGGGAGGCGAACCCACTGAGTCAGCGCGAGCCGTGGCTGCCTTGCTCTCGCAGACCCTGCCACAGGTGACGGCCCTGAGCTTGGCCGGCCTCGTTCACATGGGACCGATCACCCACCCGGCAACCGTGAATGCCGCCATCGTCGCCTTCCTGCTGCAGAGGCATCCCGGCAGAAGCGGACATTGCTGGGGCAGGTTTCTCCGGTGGCCGTTGCTTGCTCTATCGAATGGACAGCACCGCCAGTCAAAGCTGGTTCAGGAAGTCGATCAAAAGGGCGTTGACCGCCATCGCACGTTCGCGCTGTATCCAGTGCCCCGCACCTTCCAAGATGTGGCAGCCACGCAGGCCAGGCAGGGTCTTGCTGAAGTTGTCGATCTGCGGCTTTGAGCTCGGAAATTTCAGCACGTCGTCGCTGGCGCCGGCGATGAACATCGCCGGTTGGTGGATGACCTGACCCCGCCACGGCGCCAACAACTCCCAGGACCGCGTGATGTTGCGGTACCAGTTCAGTCCGCCGCGAAAGCCGGTACGCCTGAATTCAGCAACGTAATGTGCGATGTCCGCTTCGTCCCACCAATCAGGTGGCCTGGGTGGTTCGATCAAGTGCCCGAGAAAGCCCTTGCCCTGCTCAATGGCGCCAAAGACCGGCCGCCTGAGAAGCGCCTGCCCCTCACCCGATGCACTGAAGTGGATGCGGCGGATGGATGCGCCAACGTCACGCTCCAGCTCGGCCTCGGCCAGCCCCGGCGTCTGGAAATACTGCAGGTAGAAGTCGTCGATCGCCGCCTGTCTCAGCGCCGCGAGCAACTCCACTCGCCCAGGTGGTGCAAAGGGCACGCTCATGCCGACAACAGCGCGAAAAACATCGGGCCGCAGCAAGGCCGCGTTCCAGGCCACGGGCGCACCCCAGTCGTGGCCGACGATGACGGCCTGCGTCTCCTTCAATGCGCGCACCAGCTCCACCATGTCGCCCACCAGGTGGAGCTGGCTGTAAGCGGTGGCATCGTCGGGCGCGGAGGTCCCGCCGTAGCCGCGCATGTCGGGCGCCACGGCCCGATAGCCTGCGGCGGCCAGGGCCACCAGCTGCGCACGCCAGGAGATCCACAGTTCGGGAAATCCGTGGCACAGCAGCACCAGCGGGCCGTTGCCCTGTGTGGCGACCTGCATGCGCAGGCCATTGACGTCCAGCGTCTGCACAGCGACAGCGGTCTCAGCCATGCGTGTGTGCTCAACGGAGGGTTGCGATCAACTCGGACAATTTCGCGGCGGCCGGCTTGATGTTCTGCCGGTAGCGTTGCATCAGGGCGATCTTCTCGCCTTCGTCGGGATGTATCCGCGCTGCGGAATGGAACATGGAATTGAGCCGGGCTTCGGCGAGCCATTGCTGGAGCTGCGGATGTTTTGACCAGAGCTGCTGGTTCTTCATGCTCACGGCGAGCATGCGCAGCCAGTCGGCAGCGTGCGACGGTGGCACGATCGGTGTGCACATCGCGTTCTTTTGGTCGTCGTCGTCGAAAGTGGCTTCCACATGGGCGATCAGCGCTGCACTGAAAACGGTACCGAAGCTGCGAAGCCACTGCGGCGTGATCCGCTGGCCGGCCCACACCGGCACGGCCGCCACGCTGGGGATGCCAGCCGCGCTGCAATCCACCACCAAGGTGCCGTGTGGCAGCGGGATGCTGCCCTGCTCCAGATGAACTTCACTGGCATCGATCGACTTGACACGACCGAGCCTGACGACGCCATGGATGCGACGCAGCTGCGCCAGTTCGGCCGCGCTGAGGATGGCACCGTGGAAGGCGCTGGGCAGCACGCTGGGGTCGATGCGCATCCATTCACCGGCGGCTTCCAGCCGCAACATCAGGTCCGGCACGCTTTCGGCCGCCACCAGGGTCTCAAGCTGCCGGGTCAAGTTGCCCCAGGTGTTCATAAAAAACCCGTCGCCCGACTGGAGGTTGGCACGGTCCAGCACCCAGGAATCGCGTGGCATGACCCACCGGATGTGGTCCGGGTCCACGCCCTGCGCCAGCAGGAAGATGCAGGCATCCATGCCGGTCTTCCCGGCACCGACGATGAGATAGCCGGCCTGCGGCCTGGCGAGTCTTGCAAGCTCGTTCACCGGTACGCAATGCACGCCCTGCGCAACGGCGTAGCGGGGCGGTGTGGTCGCCGGCACCTGCATACGCGAGTGGGTGCAGTCCACCACCTTGCGTCGCGCAGTCACCCGCTGACGCGCGCCCGTGACCAGTGATTCGACTTCGTCGCTGCCCACCAACTGGCTCATCGGCAGGTAGCGCACACGGCCCGAGGGCAGAAAGCGCTGCTGCATGAGCTGGTCGAAATACGCGATCAGTTCGGCACCGCTGGACAGGCCATACATGCCCGCGTTCAGCCCCACGGTGTCCTTGGTTCCGTGGCACAGCTCGCGTGAATTGACGCCATATTGGGCCGCAGGCTGGTGCAGGCGCACGAACGGGTACGCTTCGTTCCAGTGCCCACCGGGCCGGTGGTGGCGATCGACGATGACGATCTGAGCGTCCGTGTCGGTCAGCAGTGTGTCGACGAATGCCATGCCGATGGCACCGGCGCCCATCACGAGGTAATCGGTTTCGAGCGGCATCGGGGCCTTTCTGCTGGGTTTCGCGGGCGTTGGCATGCAAACCTGGATCAACCAAAGCGCACATGCGACCGATGCAAGCTATCACAGTGGGTTGACAAAGTCGACGTCCGCGTCGTTTTCATCCTCGACCGGTCGTCGCTTCATGCTTCAGCGCTGGTTCATGGCCGCAAGTTGGGGTGGGCTCTTTGCGGCTTCGGTGCGCGGCGGCGGCCGTGGTGGTCAAGGTTCACCGCTGTATTTTGGTTACACCGGAGAACGAGACCTTGGTCTCGGATGGGGGCTTTCAGGACACCGCAGTGAACTGGTTCAGGCGCAGATTCTGCGGGTGTGTGTGCCACGCGTCGTACCAATACGTCTGACCCAGGGATTGGGGCCGAGTGTCCCGGACGAGGCGTCTTTGGCATATCTGGTCCCACGATGCCGCCAGTCAGCGGCTCATGGTGACCTGGTAGCTGAACCGATCAGCGTGGTGGGTCGCGGTTTCCAGTTGCAACGGCTTGCCCTGGTCATCCAGGAGCACACGGTGCACCTGCAAGGCCGGTCGATCAGGTGCCACTTGCAGCCACTTGGCGGCCGATCTGGGCATGGCCACCGCACTGATTTCCATGCGCGCCTGCGACACGCGCAAACCCAGGTCGCGTTCCAGAACCTCAATGACGTCACGTCCAGACAGGTCCAGCCGTACCATGCGCTCGCCCAGTGGGAGTGGATAGTGAGACTCGTTGAGAGACACGGGCAGCCGGTCCACATAGCGCAGCGTGCGAAGCTGGTAGACCTCACTGCCTGGTGCAAGCTGCAGCTCCCTCAGCACATTGGGCGCGCCCTTGAGGCGTTTCATGGACAGTCGCTGGCTGTGCACCGCTTGCCCCTGCGCTGACAGCGCCTCACCCAAACCCTCCAGACGCTGCAAGGCCTGCGTCGTGCGGGGTGCCGATACGTAGGCCCCCTTGCCCTGCAGGCGCGTGATCAGCCCCTCGCGCTGCAGATCGGCCAGCGCCTGGCGCACCGTGATGCGGCTCACGCCGTGCGCCTGCACCAATTCGTGCTCCGATGGCAGCTTGTCGTGCACACGCAGTCGGCCGGCCAGGATGTCGCCGCGCAGCGCGTCGCGCAGGCGTGCATAGAGGGGCTGGGGTATTTCGCTCATGGGCCTCTATCTTGGCACACGAATTGCATGCTTGCCATTACTTGTTATAACAAGTAGAGTTGCACCACCGCCGTGCAAGCCGTCCACTTTTTCTGATGGAGTCCGCCACCATGCAAACGCGCACCTTTCTCAAGACCGCCGCCCTGGCCTGCACCGGCCTGTTGTCGCTGACAGCCGCCACCGCACACGCCCAGTCCTACCCCAGCAAGCCCATCACCGTCATCGTGCCCTTTGGTGCCGGCGGCGGTGTGGATGCCACGGCGCGACTCATCATGCCCAAGCTGGCCGAAGCGCTGAAACAGCCGGTGGTGATCGAGAACGTGGCCGGTGCTGCCGGCACCATTGGCACCCAGCGCGTGGCCCGCGCCACGGCCGATGGCCACACCCTGCTGTTTGCCGTGGCCAGCCCGCTCAACGTGGCGCCCCTGGTGGCGCCGGCCGCCGTGAAGTACGACACCTTCAAGGACTTTGTGCCCCTGGCCACCGCCGCCGTGGGCCCCTTCGTGCTGATCGGGCGCAGCGGCCTGGCCGCGCCCAACACCGCCGAGTTGCTCAAGCTGGCCCGCGCCCAGCCCGGCAAGCTCAGCTTTGGCACCGACGGCGTGGGCACCTCGCTGCACGTCACGGCCGAGCTGATCAACCAGCAGGCCGGCGTGGAGATGCTGCACGTGCCCTACAAGTCGGGCCCCCAGGTGCTGACCGACGTGGCCGGCGGCCAGGTCGATCTGGCCGTGTTGCCGCTCACGCTGGCCCAGCCCTTCATACGCGAAGGCAAGGTGCGCGCCTACGGCGTGACCTCCAAGGCCCGCTGGCCCGGCCTGCCCGATGTGCCCGCCCTGGCCGAAACCCCCGAACTCAAGGGCATCGACGTCGAGTCGTGGCTGGGCCTGCTGGGCCCGACCGGCCTGAGCGCCGAGGTCTCGGCCACGCTGATCAAAGCCATGGAAAGCACCATGAAAGACCCTGAAATCGTGCGCAAGCTCGGGGACATCGCCAACCGCCCGCTGGTGATCAGCGGTGTCAAGTTTGGCGAGTACCTGGCCCGCGAACGCCAGCTGGTGCAAGGTGTGGTGACCAAGGCCAACATCAAGGTCGATTGAGCCGACGTGGACCCGATCACCAGCGCCCTCACCCTGCTGGCCGGCTGGCTCATCGGGGCCACCGGCATCGGCGGTGTGCTGGTGGTGCCGGTGCTCGGCGCGCTCGAGGGCGTGGATCTGCCACGCGCCATCGCCGCCAGCGCGCTGGCCTTCGCCCTGCCCGGCGCTGTGGCGCTGTGGCGCCTGCGCGGCCACGCCGAGGGTCTGCGCACCACAAGCGCGGCATCGCCGCTGCCGGTGGCCAGCCTGGTCTGGGGCGCCGTGCCTGGCAGCCTGCTGGGCGCGGCCCTGGTGCATCAGGTGGACAAGGCCTGGCTGCTCGCCGGCCTGGCCACCCTGGCCCTGGCCAGCGGCCTGCGTGGCCTGCGGCCACAAGGCGCGGCGCAGGGCGTGGTCAGGCCCCTGGCCCGCAGGCAAGCCGGTGTGCTGGGCGCGCTGGTGGGCCTGGGTTCGGGGCTCAGTGGCACCGGTGGGCCGGTGCTGCTCGTGCCACTGCTCATGGCCTTGCGCCAGCCGCTGCCGGCCACCGTGGCCGCCGCCCAGGCCATACAGCTGCCCGTGGCCCTGAGCGCGGGCGCCATGCACGCCTGGTCGGGCGCGCTGGACCTGCCCCTGGCCCTGCAGCTCGGCGCCTGGCTGTTGCTGGGTTCGATGGCGGGGCAATGGGCTGCGCGGCGCATCGCCGTGTCCCAGTTGCAGCGGCTGGTGAGCCTGCTGCTTGTCGCCACCGGCCTGTGGCTGGGCTGGCGCCTGTTGTTTTGATGCCTGGAGTGACACGATGAACACCTTGCCACCAGCCGCTCTGGCCCAACCGGAATACCTGCTGCAACCCGCCCAGCTGATGCGCGCCGACGGCCCGGTGAGCGGCTGGGCGGTGGTGGTGCGCGGCGGCCGCTTCACCCACGTGGCCCCGGCCGACGAGGTGCGCGCGGCCCACCCGCACCTGACGCCCGAGGTGCTGCCCGACACCCTCCTGATGCCGGGCATGATCGACGCCCACACCCACCTCACGCAATCGCTGGGCAAGGCCCTGGCCTTTGGCGAACCGTCGGAAATTTTCCGCCGCATCTGGGTGCCCATGGAAGGCGCGTTGGGCCCCGAGGCGGCGTATGTGAGCGCCAAGCTGGCCGCCCTCGAAGCCCTGCGCGGCGGCTTCACCACCGTGGTGGACGCCGGCACCCGCTCGGCCCACGGACTGGCCTCGGTGGCCCAGGCCACACGCGACGTGGGCATACGCTGCGTGCTGGGCATCATCTGCAACGACCTGCACCACCCGCTGGGCGAGCAGGCCTTCGACACGCTCGCCGCCGACGCCGCAACGCACCTGGCACACCACGAACACGACCCGCTGGTGCACGGCTCGCTGGCGGTCTCCATCCCCGAGGTGGCCAGCGACCGCATGCTGCGCCACGTGGCCGCGCTGGCGCGCGAGGCCGGCGTGAGCTTCCAGACCCATGCCAACGAGCACCTGGTGGCGGTGGAACGCTCGCTGGTCGCGCGTGGCCTGCGGCCGATCGAACTGCTGGCCGCCTGCAACGCACTCAACCCCAGCACCCTGCTGGCCCACGCCACCTTGCTCACGCCGCGCGAACTGCTGCAGGTGCGCGACAAGGGGGCCGCGGTGGCCTACAACCCGGTGGCCAGCCAATGGAAGGGCAATGCGGTGCTGGACGCGGTGATGCTGCACGCCCAGGGCGTGCCCATGGCCCTGGGCACCGACGGCACGCGCTACGACGCCTTCCGCCTGCTCGACGCCGCCGAAGCCACCCAGCGCCTGACCCATGGCCTGGCGCGCGGCGACTCGTCCTGCGGTGGTGGCTGGATGTGGCTGGACCACGCCACCCACCTGGGCGCCCAGGCCGTGGGCCTGGGCCAGCTCACCGGCGAGATCGCGATGGGCAAGGCGGCGGACTTCCTGCTGGTCGATCTGGACGTGCCCGAACTGGCCCCCAGCTGGGACCTGAGCTGGGAACTGGTCCGCCTGGCCGACCGCAGCCAGATCACCGCCGTGGTCGTCAACGGCGCGCTGCGCCTCTGGCACGGCTGGCCTACCGACTGGGACGCCCGCGCGCTGCTCGCCGACGTGCGCCGCATGGCGCGCGAAGACATCAACCGAGCGCCGATTCAGCGTGTTCACCCGGTGGCCGATGCCCATCGGCGCGCGTGGTACGAGGGCCTCTGATTCGGGCGGAGCCGGTAGGGGGCAAGAACTACTTTGCCCGTGCCAAGTGCATCTGGTGCAAGGTGATCTTGCGCACTTCGGACTGACTGGTCTGGATGTGGGCGCGCAGCAGGAGCGTGGCCTGTTCTGCGCGTTTGCGCTGGATGGCCCGAAGTATCTTGGCGTGTTCCTCGTAGGTGGCGTCTATGCGTGGCTGCTGGGTGAAATCCAGACGGCGGATGATGCGGATACGGTCGGTCACATCGCGGTGCACACGCGCCATTTCGGCGTTGCCCGCGGCCGCCACCAGCGAACAGTGAAAGGCTTCGTCCCATTGGGCCACTTTCAGGGCGTCTTTGCTGCGCGCGCTCACCGGCACCAGCCAGATGGCCGCCAGTTCGTCGAGCAAAGGTGCGTCGATTTTTTCGGCCTCGGTGCACAGTCGGTGAACCGCCGTGGTCTCCAGCACCATGCGCAGGTCGTAGAGCTGCTCGAAGCGGTCAAAGTCGAAGGGCAGCACACGCCAGCCGCTGCGAAAGAAGACCTCGACAAAACCTTCCTGCTGCAGCCGCACCAGCGCCTGCCGCACGGGCGTGCGCGACACCCCCAGGCGCTCACTGAGTTCGCTTTCTGTGAACCGATCACCCGGTACCAATCGAAAACTGGCGATGTCGGCTTTGAGCTGGGCGTAAACCTCATCGGACCGCGAGGTGCGCGGCGCACCGGCCTTGGGCTTTCGTTGGGTGGGGGTAGAGATTTGCACAGTCAAATGGTAGCCGGTCAAAAGCAGGTCAGCAGTCCATGGGACGCTCAGTGCGCATAGGCAGGGCGGCGCGACGGCTGCCCCAACGCGTAAAGCAGGCTTGAGCTCGACGTCGCCCAGCCCACGATGCCCCCCTGCGCCGTCACCATGTCCACCGTTGCCTGCTTGAAACCATCGATATAACTCTCTGTGCAGTCTTCCAGCAGCAGGCTGTCATAGCCCCGGTCGTTGGCTTCTCGCATGCTGGTTTGCACGCAGACCTCCGTGGTGACACCCATGAACACCAGCTGGGTGATGCCCCGCGAGCGCAAGAGTTCGTGCAGCGGCGTCGCGTAGAAGGCGCCCTTGCCGGGTTTGTCGATCTCGATTTCACCGGCAATCGGCGCCAGCACCGGGATGATCTGGTTGCCTGGCTCACCGGCCACCAGAATGCGACCCATGGGCCCGACGTCGCCGATGCGAAGCGTGGGTTGGCCGCGTTCGCGTTTGGCGCGCGGGCAGTCGCTGAGATCGGGTGCGTGCGCCTCTCGGGTGTGCACCACCAGGCCGCCGTGCGCGCGCCAGGCTTGCAGCACGGCCACGCAGGCCGGCACGATGGCCTGCAGGCGGGAGACGTCGTTGCCCAGCGTTTCGCCAAAACCGCCGGGCTCCACAAAGTCGCGCTGCATGTCGATGATGACCAGGGCGGCGTGGCGCAGATCGAGCGGAAACGCAAAGGGGCGTGCTTCCAGAGTCAAAGGCATGGGCATGGCTGGATTTCCTGAGTCAATGGTGGCCGCCGCCCATGTGGGCGCCTATCGCCTGGCGGCTGGCGTTGGCCGCGTCTGTTTCGTGGACGATGCGGCCTTCGCTCATCACCACGATGCGGTCGGCCAGCTCCAGCAGTTCGTCCAGGTCTTCGCTGATCAGCAGCACCGCC
>JAUYSB010000105.1 GCA_030696525.1 Hydrogenophaga sp.
GGCATGATCGTGATGGCCTGGAACGTCTTCATGACCGCGCGCCAGGGCCTCAAGGCCGGCGCCGTGCCTGAAGTTCGCATTCCGGCCGTCAACGCCGCTCACGCCTGAGTCGCAAGGAGTTATTCATGGCCAACGACAACAAAATCAAGGGTTTCACCCACGAGCGGATTGAAACCAACAACTTCCTCATGATCGTGCTCATCGTTCTGGTGATCGCGGTCGGTGGTTTGGTGGAAATCGTGCCCCTGTTCTTCCAGAAGTCCACCACCCAGCCGGTGGAGGGCCTCAAGCCCTACACCGCCTTGCAGGTGGCGGGCCGCGACATCTACGTGCGTGAGGGCTGCTACAACTGCCACTCGCAGATGATCCGCCCCTTCCACGCCGAGACGCTGCGTTACGGCCCCTACTCGGTGGCCGGCGAGTTCGTCTACGACCGCCCGTTCCAGTGGGGCTCCAAGCGCACGGGTCCTGATCTGGCCCGCGTGGGTGGCCGCTACAACGACGAGTGGCACCGCATCCACCTGACCAACCCGCGTGACCTGGTGCCCGAGTCCAACATGCCTGCCTACCCCTGGCTGGAGAAGGCCACCGTCAACGAAAACGGTCTGCCGCGCCGCATGGAAGTGCTGCGCACTTTGGGCGCCCCGTACACCGACGACGAGATCAAGGGCTCGGTCGAGGCCGTCAAGGGCAAGACCGAACTCGACGCCCTGGTGGCCTACCTGCAGGTGCTGGGCACCGCCATCAAATAAGCGGGAGCGACGCCATGGACATCAACGACCTCCGCAGCGCGGTCACCGTGCTGAGCCTGCTGCTCTTTGTGGGCATCGTGGGCTGGGCCTGGTCGCGCCGCAACCAGGCCGACTTCGACGCCGCCGCACAACTGCCGTTCAATGACGAGCAGGACCGCTGAGCCGCGCAACGCACAAGGAAAACATCATGAGCGACTTCACAAGCGACTTCTGGCACCTGTATGTGGCCGGGCTGACCGTGTTCAGCATCATTGCCTGCCTGATCCTGTTGTGGATCTCGGGTACCACCAAGGTCAACGCGACGGGTGACAACACCACTGGCCACGTCTGGGACGGCGACCTGCGTGAAATGAACAACCCGCTGCCCCGGTGGTGGATCTACCTGTTCATCATCACCGTCATCTTCGCCCTGGTCTATGCCGCGCTGTACCCCACGCTGGGCAGCTACAAGGGCACGTTGAACTGGTCGTCGGCCGGGCAACACGGTGACGAAGTGAAAAAGGCCGTCGAGTCCACCGCGCCCTTGTACGCCAAGTTCAACGGCCAGCCGCCCGAGCAGCTGGCGGGCGATGCCCAGGCCATGGCCGTGGGCGAACGCCTGTTCATGAACAACTGCGCCCAGTGCCACGGTTCTGACGCGCGCGGCAGCAAGGGATTCCCCAACCTCACCGACGCCGACTGGTTGTGGGGCGGCACGCCCGACGCCATCAAGACCACGTTGAACGAAGGCCGTCAGGGCGTGATGCCGCCCATGGCCGCCGCCGTGGGCTCGGCCGAAGATGTGCGCAACCTGGCCCAGTACGTGCTGAGCCTCTCGGGCAGCCCGCACGACACCATCCAGGCTTCGCTGGGCAAATCCAAGTTCGGCGCCTGCGCCGCCTGCCACGGCATGGACGGCAAGGGCAACACCGCCATGGGCGCGCCCAACCTGACCGACAGCGTCTGGCTGCACGGCTGGGGCGCCGACCTCATCGTCAAGATGGTCAACGAAGGCAAGCACAACATCATGCCGGTGCAAAAAGGCAAGCTGAGTGACGAGCAGATCCACGTGCTGACCGCCTACGTCTGGGGCATGTCCAACAAGCCGGCCGCCAAGTAATCGGTCCACTCACGCGGGACGCCCTCTGGGTGTCCCGCCAGAAAGCAACAGTCCCGTGAGCAGCAGCGACAGCACGAGCAAGGTCATCCCCATCACCCCCGTTGCGCCGGATGCGGCCGACGAGGTCATGGTCTCCCTGTACGAAAAGAGCAAGAAGATCTACCCGCGCTCGGTGCAGGGCTTGTTCGCCAAGTGGCGCTGGGCCACGGTGTGGTTGACCCAGCTGGTGTTCTACGGCCTGCCCTGGCTCGAGTGGAATGCGCGGCAGGCGGTGCTCTTCGACCTGGAAGCGCGCCGCTTCTACATCTTTGGTCTGGTCCTGTACCCGCAGGACTTCATCTACCTCACCGGGCTGCTGGTCATCTCGGCGTTGGCGCTGTTTCTGTTCACGGCGGTGGCCGGGCGGCTGTGGTGTGGCTATGCCTGCCCACAAACGGTCTACACCGAAATATTCCTCTGGATAGAGCGCAAGGTCGAAGGCGACCGCTCGGCCCGCATCCGGCTCGATGAATCGGCCTTGTCGGCACAGAAGCTGGGCAAGAAGTCGCTCAAGCATGGTCTCTGGATCGCGTTCGCGCTCTGGACCGGCTTCACCTTCGTGGGTTACTTCACACCCATCCGCGAGCTCAGCGCCCTGACGCTGGCCGGGTCTTTGGGCCCCTGGCAGACCTTCTGGGTGTTCTTCTACGGTTTTGCCACCTACGGTAACGCCGGCTTCATGCGCGAGCAGGTGTGCAAGTACATGTGCCCCTACGCGCGCTTCCAGAGCGCCATGTTCGACAAGGACACGCTGATCGTCACCTACGACGAGCAGCGCGGCGAGCCGCGTGGCGCGCGTTCCAAGAAGGCCGACCCCAAGGCGTTGGGCCTGGGCTCCTGTGTGGACTGCACCCTGTGTGTGCAGGTCTGCCCCACCGGCATCGACATCCGCAAGGGCCTGCAGTACGAGTGCATCGGTTGCGCGGCCTGCATCGACGTGTGTGACGATGTCATGGACAAGGTCGGCTACCCGCGTGGCCTCATCCGTTACTCCACCCAGAACGCGGTGGCCAATGGTTGGAGCCAGGCCGAGATCCTCAAACGCGCCGTGCGCCCGCGTGTGCTGGTGTACACCGCCATCCTGGGCCTGATTTGTGTGGCCGTGGGGGTGAGCCTGTTCCTGCGCACGCCACTCAAGGTCGATGTGATCCGCGACCGTGGCGCCCTGGCGCGCCTGGTGGAGCAGGGCCGCATTGAAAACGTCTACCGCCTGCAGGTGATGAACGCCACCGAAGCCACCCAGACCTACACCCTGTCGGTCGGCGGTCTGGAAGGTGTGGCCATCGCGTCTGAAACCACCATCGAGGTGCGTTCGACCGAAGCCCGTTCGGTGGCGGTGCGGGTGCAGGTGCCGCCGGGTATGGCGCCGGGTTCGCACCCCATCCATTTTGACATCCGCTCCACCGGCCCCGACGTGGCCCAGGTGAGTGAAAAAGCCGTGTTCCTGGTGCCGCGCTGAGCCGGCCCTTCAAGAAAGACCGTCATGACAAGCACACAAGCCCTCAAGACCCCGCCCGTGGCCCGTGCCTGGTGGCGCGAGCCCTACGTCTGGATGGTCATCGGTGGCCCCGCCGTGGTGGTGGTGGCCGGCATTGCCACCGCCATCATCGCCATGACCAACCCCGACCCGGTGCTCGACCGCAGCGTGGCGCCCACGCGCACCACGGCGCCCAGCGATGCGTTCACGCATGCGCCGGCCGGCCAGGCGCGCAACCACGCCACCACGGCCACTGTGCCGGTCAAGCCCTGAGCCTCAGCCCCTCTCGAAACAACAAAAAGGAGACCGCGATGCGCCTGCAACGTTGGATGTGGATTGCGTGGCCCGCGTTTCTGGTGGCGGGCGTGCTCGAGATGGTGGTGTTCGCCATGGTCGATCCGGAGGACCTGCACCGCATCGGCGGCGGCGAACTGGGCCTGTCGCGCCAGGCCGTCTACACCATCGCGTTTTTTGTGTTCTGGGGCATGACCATGGCTTCCAGCGCGCTCACCGCCCTGCTGTCCATGTCACCGTTTGAAGTCAACCGCTGCCCGGTGCCGCCCGAGGGACGCCCGGCCGACTGCGCGCGCGAGGGCAACTGCCGTTAACTGCAGACCTGGGGATTCACGATGCGCTTGAGGCCTTCGGTGTCTAGAATTTTCACGTAGCGCTGCTTGACGTCGATGATGCCGTCCTCGACAAATTTCGAGAAAGTGCGGCTCACGGTTTCCAGCTTCATGCCCAGGTAGCTGCCGATCTCCTCGCGTGTCATGCGCAGGATCAGTTCGGACTGCGAAAAACCGCGTGCGTGCAGGCGCTGCACCAGGTTGAGCAGAAAAGCCGCCAGCCGCTCCTCGGCCCGCATGCTGCCCAGCAGCAGCATCACGCCGTGGTCGCGCACGATCTCGCGGCTCATGATCTTGTGCACATGGTGCTGCAGGGTGTTGAACTCGCGTGACAGCGATTCGAGCTGATCGAAGGGCATCACACACACCTCGGCGTCTTCCAGCGCGATGGCGTCGCACGAATGCTGGTCGGCCACGATGCCGTCCAGGCCGATGATCTCGCCTGTCATCTGGAAACCCGTCACCTGATCGCGCCCATCGGCGGTGGTGATGCAGGTCTTGAAAAAACCCGAACGCACCGCGTAGAGCGAGGTGAAACGGTCGCCGGTGTTGAACAGGGCCGTGCCACGTTTGATGCGTTTGCGGGTAGAGATGACATGGTCCAGCTTGCTCATCTCGTCGTGGCTCAGGCCCATGGGCAGGCAGAGTTCACGCAAGTTGCAGCTGGAACAGGCGACCTTGATGGTGTGTGCGTCCATGGTGCGGTTGTCGGGAGTTGCCCCATGTTAACGGGGCTCTCCGGAATAACTTGTGGAACAGGTGACCATGCAGTATCCTCCTGAGTCGGATTTTCGTGTGGAAAGGAAACCAAGTGAAACTGCATCCTAAGACCGCCGCCCTTGTGGACCGGTTCGCCGCAGCTCTGAAGGAAA
>JAUYSB010000123.1 GCA_030696525.1 Hydrogenophaga sp.
ACCCGTTTACAAAGCGAACAGGAAAGTCAATGAAATCAACGGTCTACCCAGACCACCCCCGCGCCAGTGCTAGCTTTGCGTACCGTCACTTATTGCACTGAAAACGAGGAGACCCCTAGTAGATCGAGAGCTTTGTGTAAGTGCCAGGGTTTTTGACGAGCTCAAAGACCTCAGGGGGAAATGCGTAGCCAAACCACACCGTGCCCCCACGCTTGTTTAAACCTGAGGGGTTGACGAGTTTGACGGAAGACACAAGGCGCTCGCTTGTCCACTGGTGCTCGTCCTCCATGTGCAGCTTGATGTTTTGCAGCTCTTCAATGTGCTCTTTAAGCAAGGCGGTGTCCTTGCTGTCGTAGGCAGCATCGTGTGCGACCTCGGGCAGCGGAACCCAGAAATACTTGCGATTGACCGGCGTGTCGATGGGAGCGTTTTGCCCTAGCGTGAGGTTTTGGGCGTGATAAAACATCACGTTGAGGATCTTGCGGGACAAGAGCGACAAGCGCCCTTCGCGCAGGCGTAAACCGATGGCTTCATTGGTTTTGCGAAAGCTCATGTTCTCCTGTCCGGCGGGGACGGGAGCCAGTGCAGTGGTGCTGCTTTTGGGCTTTCGAGAAGTTGCCATTGGTGAACGGATGTTTTCACCATCATAGCCTAAGGTGAAACTATGCACTTCACCTATATGCAAGGTGAGCGCGGTGGCGCGACTTTTTCACCACGCCTGAAAAAGCCCATGTTCCCCGCAAAAGCTCACCTTCTGGCAAGAATTCAAAGAGTAGTCCCTGTATAGCCTCACCATAGCTACGGTTTCAGGCAGCCGCTCCCCGTGAAGTCTCACCATCCCAACTCGCCCTGGTAGGCCAAAGACTGCCGATGTACAGTGTTCTTGAGGTTGGAAGCCTATGTTGTGACTCGAAGCTGCCTAAAAGTCCCTGGAAAAGCTCACCAACCACTTATTTATGGATCCTACAAATGACTCCCCGGAAAGACTCACCTTAGTCCCTGAATCCACTCACTGAACTCCCCGACGGACCTCACCCCAACGGGGAAACAACCCTGAATCCACTCACCTTGATCCCTGTAACGGCTCACCTTGATCCCTGTAGAACCTCACCGATATTGCTCTAAGTCATTGTCACCATTGAAGTTTTTCGCCTTTAATTTGTATTCAAGGTATTCAAGTTGTTCTCAATCTCTCAAAGGCAGGGCGACGTTGACATCACAAAAACGGACTTCCCCTCACTGAAACACAGGTCGAGTTCAACGACACCACAAATACCGCTTAGCAGAAAAGAAAACATCCCTGTAAAAGCTCACCAATGAGCTTTGGTGAACTCGTTAACCTCGCATTCCCGATAAAGTGAGCGTGCGCTCACTATCGTTTATCAGGAGTATTCGCGGCCTATCGCTCAAAGAGAACGGCGATCTAGCTCTGTCGCCTATGGTCCCTGCAGCGACTCACCAAATGGGCAGCGCTGCCTGTCCATATGTCCACTACAGCACCTCGTGTCGCGGGCAGGGGGTCTTGTACAGAATAGCGGCGTATCGCCGGTATTTGGTGGGTGCCTCAAACTACTGTGAAACACCCTTGGTTGAATAGGTACCTGTAACGTCTCACCTTTGTGTGCGCTTACCCAACGCTTCTCCCCGTAAAAGCTCACCATAAGCTTCTGGCTGTTGCATGGGTGCGTATTCCACCCAAAGCAGCCGCACATTCCGAGGCAAACGCCGCCACTGACGTGAACCAGAGTCGGCCAGGCGTTCCACTCACTACCCGTCAATGGGCGTACGCTGTGGCAGGATGATTAGTCGTGGGCTACAATGTAGCTCGCCTACTGAAAGAGATGAATCATGACTGCCAATGCTGTTGTTCGTGCCCGCATCGACGAGCACATAAAGGAAGAGGCAAGCGCCGTTCTTGCTGCAATGGGGCTGACCGTCTCCGACGCTTTCCGCATCATGCTGACCCGCGTCGCGCGCGAGAAGGCATTGCCGTTCGAGCCTTTGGTTCCGAACGAAACCACCATCGCAGCCATGCGCGAAGCACGCGTCGGCAACCTCAAGAGCTTCGACAGCGTTGGGGCGTTGATGGCAGACCTGCATGCGGAAGATTGACCCGACCGGCCAATTCAGGCGCGACTACAAACGCGAGGCTAAGGGCCAGCATCGGGCAACACTCGATGCCGACTTGGAGCCGGTCTTGGAGGCTCTGGCGAGCGATCAACCGCTAGAGCCTCGGTATCGTGACCACGCGCTTACGGGCGAGTGGAAGGATCATCGGGATTGTCACGTCAAGCCCGACCTGGTGTTGATCTATCGAAAGCCCGATGATGCAACGTTGCAACTCGTTCGCCTTGGCTCGCATAGCGAGCTTGGTCTTTAGCACCTAAGTAACTGGCTCCTGGCCATCGGAAATTGTGGCCGACGTCGAATCGGAACGGGTGGTGGGGTTCGGTTCCAGTCCCTGTAAACGCTCACCTTTTGTTGAGCCTCTTGGTTCTGTCCCCGTAGCGCCTCACCATAGACGTCAACCATCGACACCTAGCGCATTTGAAATACAAGCGCCCTGCCCTTTCGCCATTGCTAGCGCAAGCACGTTCTAACGCGTACGTAGGACACATTGGGGCAAGTGCTGACTAGGATGACGTGAGCTGTACATCCCTGTATTCGCTCACCTTTTGGGCCGCCCGTTTTGAACTGCTTCCACAGCGGGCTGAGCCAGGCGCTTGCGGCTTTGCCGCTGTTGGGTGCAATCCGCTCTTTCAGCGCACTGGACTCGTATTCGATATTCGTGTGTTGGGCGCCGTATTTCACAGCGGCCGCCGCCATCTCGCAAAAAATCTGAAACGCCTGGTTTTTTTGCTCCTGCCCAGTGTTGCGAAGAAACGCAAGGCCCACCTGCCCTGCCTGCACCAGTGCCGGGGTTGGGTTCGAGGACGGTACTTGGACGGTTGAGGACTGGTCAGCGGTATCCATGGGCGATAGCTTAGCCGCACCTTTATCACTTCAGGTGCGGCAATGGGTAAGATCAACAAACTGCGAAGGCAGCCAGAGCAGACCGATGCAATCAAGTGCCGGGAAGCTTCGGGAAAAATTGGCGTCAAGTCAGTTGGCGCTCACAGACGTGCGATCAATCGCATCAAGATGGAGTTGATGGCTGGAGAAGGTCTGATGGCCAGATTCCATGGGCCCGTGGAGTGGCGGTGCGTCAAGTATCTGGTGATGCCCCGCCAGAGCGTCAAGGTTCAGGTTGAAACCGCTGTGAGACTGGACGGTCGTCGATACGTTCCAGATCTACTCGTGCGGTGTCCACTCACCGATCAGATATTGGTGGCGATCGAGGTGTGGGAAACACACGCGGTTTCCACACACAAGCGTGTCGCTTATCAAGCTGCCGGTATCCCGTGGATTGAGGTACGGGCCTACAAGGCGTACGCGCGGTTTCGCAGACGCCCGCTGTCGGTGCTCGACTGGGGTGGCATCGCCGATGTTGAGTCACCATGCCAATACGCGCTGTTCGCTGCAGAACCGCAGGCCCATCCCGCCAAAGTGATGCATGACCGCACGAGTCATCGTTTTTCTGTTCGATCACGAGACTGGCAGTTGCCACCTCCTTTGCTCCTTGGTTTGGACGACCGCTTGAGGTCGTGAGCCCGCGTGGGTTGCCGCCGAAAAGACATGACATGGCGCAATTCGGTGGACGCCGGTCTGCATTGCAAAGTGCGTGGCTTGCACATCAGGTTGCGCCTATGTTTGGAGGCTGGTGCACCTTACGGTGCACGCTATGGCTGCCATGACGTGGGTTTTTTCTTGGTTTGCTGGTCTTGACTTGCAAAAATGACCATGCAACGAGAACAATTTGCAAGGTAAAGCAAGCAAAAATGCTTCAAATTCTTTATCATGCCAGCTATGACTGACAAAATCAGACTTCCGGACGAGTTGGGGCGGCAGTTGCGCGAGCGCAGAGAGGCCTTGGGGATGAGCAAATCTGAGCTGGCCGAGAAGGCCGGCAAAGTTCGCGAAGTCATTTATCGGCTCGAAGCCGGCGAGGATTCCACGGTGTCTTCTCTGCTGGCCGTCATCGGCGCGCTGGGGTTGGCGCTTCGACTTGAACGTGCGGGCATGCCTTCGGCAACCGAGGTTTCAGCGCGGTTCCAGGACGACGACGATGCTGCCTGAGAAGATCCGGTTGCTGAACGTCTCCATTGGCGACGCTGAGCGAGCCGGCCAGTTGATCCGGGCGTCGACCTACGAATTCCGCTATCTGCAGGCAGACACCGAACAGGCGACGGTCGCGCTGCTCATGCCGCCCCACGAAAGACTCACGTGGCAGGACGGTGACCTGTTTCCCCCCATGGACCAGAACCTCCCCGAGGGCGACTTGTTCATGAAAATTCGGGAGCTGTTCCCCAAGCAACCCATGACCCCGATGCACATGTTGGCGCTGGTGGGTCGCAATGGCATCGGCCGCCTCGGATTCAGCTTGCCCGACCAACCCGCGCCAGCCTTGCCACGCAGCTTGAGCAAAGGCGAATTGCTCAAGACGGCCTACACACCCGAGGTCTTCAATGAGTTGATTGCCGCCTACCTGAGCACCGGCGCAGGCATTGCGGGCATGCAACCCAAAATCATGGTGCCGGACCGACCAACCGTACCGATCCCGTCTCTCATCGTGAAGGCAGCCAGCCCTGCATACCCAGGGCTGGCTGCCAACGAATTTCTTTGCCTGACGGCCGCCCGTCACGCGGGCATAGCTGTGCCCTCGTTTGCGCTCTCAGATGATGGACAAATGTTGGTGCTCGACCGCTTCGATCTGCTTGTTCACGACGACGGACATGTAGAACGTCTGGGCTTCGAGGATATCGCCGCCCTGGCCGGGCTGCGGGTTCGCGACATCCTGTCTGATCGCAAGTACCAGGGCAGCTACCAGCGCGTGGCCGAGTTGCTGCGCCAGCTGCAGTTGCACAGCAGCAACCTGCACAGGTTCTTCGCGCAGGTGGCGTTTTCTGTCATGGTGCGCAACGGTGATGCGCACCTGAAAAACTTTGGACTGCTCTACCGCTCAACGGCTGACGTTTGGCTGGCACCCATGTTCGACGTGGTGACGACGAGCATCTACAAGTACACCCAGTATCCAGGTGGACCCGAGCTCGAAGATCGGACACTTGCGCTCAAGTTGTTTGCCGGCAAGAACCACACAAAAGCCTACCCTACAACCGAGGAATTGGTGGACTTCGGTCGCCGTGTGTGTGGCGTTTCTCAGCCAGGAGCGGTGCTCGTTCAGATAGCCGATGCCATGCGCAAGACCATGAGAGAGGCCAAGGCAGATTCGCGCATCCCGCCAACGCTGTTGGCCCAGATGACTCCGGTCTGGAACGAGGGCTGCCTATACGCGCTTTGAAATCCCGTCCAAATGTACATAGGCGGTCCGTCTATTTGGTCGGCCCTGAACATCCCCCGCAATCCGCATGAATACTGGGTTCCTGCGGTTTTCACGGATGTGAATTCTCCCGGTTTGCATTTCAATGGTGCGCAGTTCCTGGGAGTTTTGCCGTGATGTTTGCCTGCCCCGCCACTGACGATTTCTTTCGCGCTCGCATCGATCAGATGATCGACCTGCGCCATCCGCTGGCAGTGCTCGCCTCGCGCATGCCCTGGCAAGAAATCGAAGCGCGCGTGGCCCACCTGTTTGTGCGCAAGGCCCACACCGGCGAGGCCATGCCCGATCTGGACCTCTTTGGCGAGAAACCTCAGCGCACAGCCGCCACAAGCAACGCCGGGCGGCCCCGCGTGCCGCTGCGCGTCATGATCGCCCTCCTGTACCTCAAGCACGCATTCAACGAATCCGACGAGGGTGTGGTCCAGCGCTGGGCTGACACGCCGCGCTGGCAATTCTTTGGCGGCCAGGCCTACTACGAAGACCGCCAGCCCTGCGACGCCACCACCCTGGTCAAATTCCGCCGCCTGCTGGGCGAAGAAGGCGTGGAGGAGTTGCTCGCGCAGACCGTCAACCTGGCCGTGTCCTTGAAGCTCATTGCGGTGGCCGCACTGGCCACCGTGGTGGTGGACTCCACCGTGCAGGAGAAGGCCATTGCCCACCCCACCGACGCCAGGCTGCTGGAGACAGCACGCGCCAAACTGGTGGAGGCCGCGCAAGGCGCGGGCATCGAGCTCAAGCAGACGTTTGCCAAGGAAGGCCGGCTGCTGCGCTTCAAGGCCGCTCGGTATGCGCATGCCAAGCAGTTCAAACGGCTGCGCCGGGTGCTCAAGCGCCAGAGTACGGTGGTGGGCCGACTGGCCCGCGAGATCGGGCGCAAGGCCAGTGTGCTGGGTGCGCTGAGTGCAGCGGCGCGCCAGGCCCTGAGCGAAGCACTGGCCAAGGCGCAACGCATTGCCGATCAATCCCGCAGCCGCAAGAACGCGAGCGGGGCACCCAAGCTCTACGCCTGGCATGCCCCCGAAGTGGAGTGCATTACCAAGGGCAAGAGCAAGACGCCCTACGAGTTCGGGGTGAAGGTGGGCATTGCCAGCACGCTGCACCACAACCTGGTGGTGGGTGCCAGAGCGTTCAAGGGCAACCCCTACGACGGGCACACGCTGGCTGAGCAGATGGAGCAGGCGGCGATCCTGGTGCAGGACACGGGGGTCAAGCCGACGACGGCGTATGTGGACCTGGGATACCGGGGCGTGGATGCGGCCAATCCGGGCTTGGCCATCAAACACCGGGGCAAGTTCAAGACGCTGACGGCCCAGGAAAGAAAGTGGCTCAAGCGGCGTCAGGCGATCGAGCCCATCATCGGGCACTTGAAGGCCGATCACCGCATGAATCGGTGCCATCTCAAAGGCGAACAAGGCGACCGGCTGCACGCCGTGCTGTGTGCGGCGGGCTACAACATCCAGTGGCTGCTGCGCATGATCGCCAAGAAGGGGGTGGCCTTCTTGTTGCGCCTTTATTTGCGCCTACCTCAAGCAGCCGACCTGTGCCCGAACTGGCTTGGGATGCTGCGCCAACTTGCCGCCCGGACGTCCCTGCGGCCTGCAACGGGCCGGATCATGGATTGAGAATAAATCAGGGCCGACTATTTGTACATCGGCAACTGTCAAGGGTCCTCGAACTGAGCTTTGTCGTACCTATGCTCAGTGGGCGCAGGTGTCTGTGGCCGCACTGTTGCGCCAGGCTGTTGTCAAGGGCAGCGGCCCGCTCGTCAAACAGGAGGACTCTGCGGTGGATTTGTCAGGCTGGTCTACGGCTTGTCGCGATGGACCATCGTGGGTTTGACAACCGTCTCGTGGTGATTTTTGGCGTGAGCCATCAGAGCGCTCCATTCCGCAGGCGTCATCGTGCGGCCCAGGAGCGCCTCGAACTGGGCGCGGACCGTCAAGACACCTTCGTCGGATTCCACCTGGTCGCCGAACCCAAACACCAGGCAGATGATTCCCCAAAGGCGATGCCAAGTGCCTTCCAGGCCTTCGAGGTGGATACCCAGTTGGTACCCGGTATCCGTGGTCGCCGGCCGGGCTGACAAGATGCTCTCCATTTTCGGAGGCTGGCGTCGCCTGCGCTCGATGCGCTCACGAGCGGTTTTCTGGAGGTCTTGCAGCAGGGCGTCGCCCATCTGGGTGCCGCATTCGCGTTCCCAGTGTCGGATCGCGGCTTGCACCGCTGCGCGCTGCTGCTCACCATCTTCATGCAGTTGCGCTTCCAGCGCTGCCACCACTTGCTCGACGGCTTCAGTGCGCGGTCTCGCGGCTTTTCCGACCGCCGACATGATGTTCAACGACGCCGGGCTGTCCGGGTTGCTGGCCAACTCGCGAGCCATCGCCTCCCAGACGCTCTCGCCTGGGTGCTGCTCCAACTTTGTTTTGGGCGGATCGCGGTCTGTCATGGCTGGCAGTCTATCGGAGCCCTCGCCCGCCTCACCCCTACCAAGCACAACACCAAGGCGCCTGCCCTTGCTCACCTCCTCGGGGTTGGCGCAGTTCACAATAAACTGCGCCACAGCAACCAATATTTTGGCGCAGTTGCGAAAACAGCGCCAAAATGCGAACAAAACTGCGCCAACCCGTCCATGTCATCTGACCCCACACTGCTGTTGAGCATTGAGGCATCCGAGAACGGATTGACCTTGGCCGAGCTCATGGCGCAACACCCGAAGGTGGCCCGGCGCACAGCCCAGCGCCAGATCGCCCAACTCATCGCTGCGGGGCAGATCGTGGCTCGGGGCGAGGGACGGGCCCGGCGCTATTGGGGTATTGCATCCCACGGCCAGACTGCCGTGCGGACAGCCGATGCCGATGTGTTCTCCCACCTGATGCCCTTGTCGGCCGACAGTCGAGACATCCTGGCGTACATCGAGCAACCCACGCAGAGGCGCAAACCGGTCGGCTACCAGCGTGACTTCCTGGACGCCTATCGTCCCAACGAGAGTGGGTACCTGTCAGAGCCTTTGCGTCGGCAATTGCACAAGATGGGCCGCACCACGGCGGTGGACGAGCCAGCG
>JAUYSB010000184.1 GCA_030696525.1 Hydrogenophaga sp.
CACCGAAGTGGGCCGCATCCTGATGGCGCCGTGCGCGCCCACGGTGAAAAAGATGTCGCTGGAACTGGGCGGCAACGCCCCCTTCATCGTCTTCAACGACGCCGACATCGACAGCGCGGTGGAAGGCGCTTTTGCCAGCAAGTACCGCAACGCCGGCCAGACTTGCGTGTGCTCCAACCGCCTGTACGTGCAGGAAGGGGTGTACGACGAGTTCGTGGAGAAGTTCGCTGCCAAGGTGAAAACCGCCAAGGTGGGCAACGGCTTCGAGGACGGCGTGAACCAGGGCCCGCTGATCGAGGAGGCGGCGCTGGTGAAGGTGCAACGCCACGTGGACGACGCCGTGGCCAAGGGCGCGCGCGTGATGGCCGGTGGCAAGCGCCTGGACGGCCAGTTCTTCGAGCCCACCGTGGTGGCCGACGCCACCGCCGACATGTTGTGCGCCAAGGACGAAACCTTCGGCCCCTTCGCCCCGGTGTTCAAGTTCAGCACCGAGCAGGAAGCGATTGACGCGGCCAACAACACCGAGTTCGGCCTGGCGAGCTACTTCTACAGCCGTGACATCGGACGCATCTACCGCGTGGCCGAGGCGCTGGAGTACGGCATGGTAGGCATCAACGTGGGCATCCTCGCCACCGAACACGTGCCCTTTGGCGGCGTCAAGCAATCTGGCCTGGGCCGCGAGGGCTCGCACCACGGCATGGACGACTACGTCGAGATCAAGTACCTCTGCCTGGGCGATATCCTCAAGTAAACTATGGCGCTTCGCGGGTGTCGTTCAATGGTAGGACTCTTGCTTCCCAAGCAAATAACGTGGGTTCGATTCCCATCACCCGCTCCAGATAGCTGACCAACACGGTCCAAAAACCCCTCAAAACCCGCATGTCTCCTGGCATTGCGGGTTTTTTGTTGTCCAACCCGGTCCAAGCACGTAGCATGACATACCGTCACGTTGACGGTATCTCCGACGGTATGTCAGACGGTATCGACACCCCATCACCTCAAAATACCGTCAAAAGTACCGTCAGGAGTCCCTCCATGCCACTCAAAGACACTTTTGTTCGACAGGTCAAGGCCACCGGCAAACCCACCGGAGACAAGTACGCAGACGGTGACGGCATGTATTTGCTGGTGAAGCCATCCGGGAAATACTGGCGCATGGACTACCGCCACCTGGGCAAGCGCAAGACCCTATCCATCGGGACCTACCCCGAGGTTCCGATAGTCAAGGCCAGGGAGCGCCGTGCAGAAGCCAGGGAACTGCTGGCAGCGGGCATCGACCCCAGCAACGCCAAGCAGGAGGCCAAACAGGCCGAAAAGCAGGCGGCCACCAACACATTCGAGCTGGTCGCCCGCGAGTTCCACGCCGTGAAGGCCGAGGGCTGGAGCGAGGGCCACGCCACGAAGTGGTTGCGGATGTGCGAGCTGTACCTGTTCCCGACCCTCGGCCGCATGCCGGTGGAGTCGATCAAGGCAAAGCACCTGCTGGCGGCGCTGCGCAAGGTAGAAGCCAAAGGTATCTTGAGCACCGCGCAGGATGTGCAGCAGATGGCGGGACAGGTGTTTCGGTACGCGGTGCAGACAGGCCGGGCTGAACAGAACCCGGCGCCAGACATGAAAGGCGCCCTCAAGCCCCATGTTGCCAAGCACTTCGCGGCGGTGCTTGACCCTGTTGAGGCCGGCGCCCTGCTCCGCGCCATGGATAACTACACCGGCCAGCCAACCACACGGGCCGCGCTCAAGCTGTCCGCCCTATTCTTCCAGCGACCGGGGAACATCCGCGCGATGGAATGGAGCTGGATCGACTTTGACAATGCAATGATCACGGTGCCGTCGGTCGACATGAAGCGAACGGTTCAAGGCAAGGTCAACGGCAAAGCCCACCTGATCCCGATGGCTTCGCAAGCCATCGAAATCCTCAAGTCTGTACAACCACTCACCGGCCACGGCCGGTATGTCTTCCCTGGCGCCCGTAGTCACGACCGCCCCATGAGCGACGGCACCATCAATGCCGCCCTGCGGCGCCTGGACTATGGCACCGACGACCACGTGGCCCATGGCTTTCGGGCGATGGCGCGCACCATGCTGGACGAACGCATCAAGGGTATCGACCGGGAAATGGTGGAGGCCCAAATGGGACACGGGAAAAGCGGCCCCCTGGGCAGCGCCTACGACCGCGCCGAGTACATGGACCAGCGCCGAGCCATGATGCAGACGTGGGCCGACTACCTGGACAAGCTGCGCGCGGGTGCCGAGGTGATCCAGTTCCGGGCGGCGTAACAAGCTGCCAGTCTGTTGCGCTTTTTTTTGGTCTTGTTACGGCGGGGCCGGTGGCCACCTGAAAACCCAGACGGTTTCTGCGCGGAAACCAACAGGAAACCAATTGGTTTTCGCCGGTCGCCACCACTGTCCCATGGGACAGGCAGGGGACAGCGGCGGGACAGCACCGGGACAGTCTTGCGGGCGTACCGGCTTCTCGGCACCCCATCGCCCAAAAAGGCGACGGTGGCCGAAGCTCCCCCAGAAAGGGGAGGGCTGCAGTTCTCCCCCAAAAAGGGGTAAACCCAGCCATGCACGGGGCGCGCACCTGAAGTTTTCTCAAGCCCCACACGTTAAGTTTTACCAAGTGGTGCGGCACCGTTGCCACACCAGATGCAGTGATGCCAGCCAGGCCGGCATCACTCGCACGCCACCTTGTCCAGATCGTCGCCAAGGGCTTCGGCGCGGGCGATGTGGCGATTGATGGATTGCTTGGTTTCGCCGGTCAGGGCGGCAGTCTCTGCGGCAAACGCCTTCTCTTGTGCACGGCCATGTTTGGCAACAGGTGGAACAAGCTGTTCCACCTGTTCTTGCTGCTCATGGCCGGCAAGCTGCCCCTCCTTGTGCTCACGGTGCAAGGCCTTGAGCTTTGCCACCTGCACCGGGTGCAGCGCCTCCCAAATCTCCTTGCGGCGCTTGACGGCTTTGCTGCGCTGGGCGGCACAGGTTTTCGCCTTTCTGGGCGGAAACCCGTGCGCCGACTCCCTCCCATGAACCCGGGAGGCCCCGGCTTGTCATTCGTTCACAATGCCGCCATGGATGACCTGACCAAAGCCAACGCCGATGCCGAGCGCGCAATGGAGGAACTGCTGGCGCTGCAGGCGAAGCAAGCGGCCGGCGACGTGTCCATTGAGCTGGTGATGGCCCTGGCCAAAGCGACCTACGCACTGGAAGGCGTGATGCTGGCCCAACTCGCTGGCTCCCTGCGAATCGAGCCCAGCACGTTCGACCAGATGGTGTCGGAAAACTCTACAGCCTGGGCAGCACCAGAGCAGCCGGCAGTCGATGCGCCGGGGGCCAGGGGATTGCGTCGGCTACAAACCGCCCGCCCCATCACTGAGCCATGACCAAAAGCAAGATGGATCAGCCAGCCGCACACGCCCCCAGCGGACCGGATGTTGTCAGCGAACAGGTAGATGCGCCCACCAACGAGCGCGCCCGTAGGCTTGGCCCCGACTGGGACTTGCACCCCAGGAACTTGGCCTGGGTTTCCAATTACCGTGACTGGGATGACGTTCTTGGCGACCTGCTGCACCTTTTCAACAAGGCGCTGAATCTGGTCAGGGGTTGGCTTTCCCGCTGATCTGCGGAATTGGCAGCCAAGCACCTGGGCAGGATTTCCTGCTTTGCCTGCGGTGCTTGCAGTCTGCGAATCTGCAGAGTGGGCCCACCCTGTCAAATGACGTAAATCCCCGTCATTCCGGGGATTTGGCCCAGCTCAAACACCACCGTTCGGTGGAAATTGCAGGAAACCTCTTGGAAAGTTTTGTTAACTTGCGCCGCCCCGCTGGTGACTCCTGCGGCGTAACCTTGCCCGTAACCATGACGGTGCGCGGTGCGTACTGCGTGCGTAGCTGGCTGCGTAGTGAGGTTTTTTCACTTCGGCCCGCTGGTCAGGTTGCGCATCAGACGCGAGGTCAGGAGGTCGGGCTCGGCCTCGTAGTCGTCGCACACGTCATCGGCTCGCGGGCCTCGGGGTTGGTCGTCTACGCCGTGCTCCGTGACGGACACGAGATTGATGCACTCGCCATCGAGGAAGGCTGCGCACGTGGCGCACTGGTGCAGTGGTTGGGTGTTCATGGTGTGTTCCTGGTGTGGGGTGCAATTTCTGCAGGGGTGGGTGACGATCTGCTGATGGACGGCACGCCTTTCCAGCCTCGAGTGACTTAAGAAAGTGCGGGAGTGGGTGACAATCTGAAGATGGACGGCACTCTCTGGGGCTTCCCCCCTTCATTCGTCGGCTGGATTGGGGCCATGGTTGTCCTGATCGCCATCGACACGTGGCGCGGCCGGTAGCCACCGGACACGGGCCAGCGCACGGCCGGCCCGCCTACCTGATTACTCAGCACCCTCCCCAATCAGTTCCGGGTGATCCTGGATGTACTGGCGCTTGAGCTGCAGCAGGACGGTGCTGTGTGCACTCTCAGCCAGGGCGGCCATCTCCTTGAACTCGCGCAGCTCGGGCGGGCTTTTGAGGGCGTCCACCCGGGCGATGCGTGCGGCGCGAATGCACTTCGCCAGATGGTCACGCTTGTCCATGATGGCCAGCGCCCTCGGGAAGTCCGTCGCCCCTTCGATGAAGTCATCCAACGCGGCAAAGCGCAGGCCGGCGTCCAGTTCCGCCAGCTCGGCCTCCATCTTGCCCAACAGGTCATCAATGGCGACGGCCCGGCGCGGCATGGTCGCCAGCTTGTGGGCGCGCTGGCTGGCCTCAAATGCCGCCTGACGTGTGGTGATGACGCCGGGGTGATCGGCAAACAGGTCGTCAGGCAGTTCGCGCGCCACTTGGTCAGCGGCGGCACGGGCTGCAGCGTCTGCGGTTTGCTGGGCCCGGTCGGGCTGTGCGTAGCCACGCAGGGAAAAGCCGGCGCTGTTCACGTCACGCTGCGGGGAAAGGTGCTCAATCGCAATGCTCATGTGATTCTCCTTGGGGTTGGTCATTGGCGGGGACCGTCCTGGCGGTCCTCAGATGCGGGCAGCGTGAACACGCCACCAGCGGTGATGGCCGGCGCGAGGCGCTGACCTATGGGTGCGGGCAACTGACCCGGGCGCACCAGAGCCGGGGCGATGTTCTGGGCTTGGCTCTGCTGCACGCCACGGGTGACGGCACTGATCTGGGGCCCAAGGTTCAGCAGCGGCAAGCGGCTGGCGATGGCGTCCAGGGCGTCGAAGCTGCGGCCCAGCAGCAAAGCCCCGCTGTTGGAGTTGTTCACTGCGCTGCCCACCGGCTGGTGGGTGGTGTAGGTGCCCACCCGGCCCACGGCCTTGAGCTGTTCGATTTCTTCCGCACCGAACCCCAACGATTTCAGCTTGCGGTCGCCGATGGTGGCCAGGGCTTGGCGGTAGCGCAGAGCGTTGAAACGAGCGGTTTCGTCTGCCACGCCCGTACCGACCGCGCGCTCTTTGAGCCAAGCCACAACCGAACCGCGCACCGCCTGCTGTGCAGCCGGGTCTTTGGCAAGCTCGTTGCCCAGCTTGCCGACGGCGAACACATTCGCCGATGAGCCCACCACGAACTTGCGCACGAAGTCCTCGGGCGCCACCTCGCCGTCATAGATCGCCTTCAGGGCGGGATTGCCCTCGATGCGCTTCATCATGGCGGCGTTGGCTTTGCGTGCCTCGGTGAAGGCGGCCACCGCTTCTTCCCCAAGCTGCGGTGCACCGGGTACAGCCGGCAGGTTGCCGGGGTTCACCGGGCGAGCACCGGCTGCAGGTGTCTGCTGGCCAAGCCCCAACACCGGGGCGTCATCCAAGGCGGCGCGCACCTTGTCCAGCGCCATCCGGGTCTGGCCGTCACTGGTGGCGCGGCGAAGGTTGCCCATGGCGGTCTTGAGCTGTTCGGCGTAATCGACCGTAAAAGGCACCTCACCTGTGGCGATGCGGTTCATGTGCGTGGCCACCGATGGCGGCAGGGCCTGACCCAGCAACGCGTCGTCCAACGCCTTGTTGGCGGCCTTGGTGAAGGCGTTGCCATCCAAAGGAAACGACCGGCCCGAACTGTCCCTGGCCTTTTGGTACAGCGCATTCACGGTGGCTTTTTCTGCGTCCAGTCCACGCTGCAGCGAGCTGATCGCCTTTTCCCCGACCACATAGGCGTCGTCAGCGGTACCGGCGCCGGCCGTGTTCAGGGCGTTGACCAACGCGGCGTTGTTCTGGTTCTCCACCCGTGCCAACCCCTGCAACCCGGCGTCGGTGGCGTTGGCGCCGCTCTTGGCGAGGTTGCGCTCGCGCGTCACCTGCACCGGGTCAAGGGTCAGACTGCCACGGGTGGGCGTGGCGCCGGGCACCCGCTTGAAGTCCACCAGCCGGCGCAGGGCATCGGCGTTCAGGTCCGTGCCGGTCTTGAGCGCCTTCTCCACGTCGGCGCGCAGGCTCTGGCGGATCGACTCGGGCACATCGTCCAGCGCCACGCCGGCACGCTGCAACGCCTCGTTGATCTGTCCATCGACCCGGCCACCACGGTCTGCCATGATCCGGCGAAACACACCCTTGCCCAGCCGGGCGGCAGCATCGGCGCCAAGACCAGCCCCGACACCGGCCACCATGGCAGCACCAGCCTGGGCCAGTTCACCACCACCAGCTTCACGGACCGCGCCTCCAGCCAAGCCAGCACCCGCAGCAGATGCCACCTGCTGCGCCGGGTTGGCAGCGATGACAGCGCCAGCCTTGCCCACCATGCCCGGCAGTTGCGAGGCTGCAGCACCAGCACCCGCAAAAGCTCCAGCACCGGCCACCATGCGGGAGGCGTCACCCACCACGCGCTCCTGGGCAGTCTCTGGCTTGGGCAGGCCCACCGCATCGGCCACACGGGCGGCGGCCATGCTCAGAGGCGCGGCCTCATTCATGCCCAGCGCGCGGGCGGCGGGGTTGACGATGGCGTGGCGGATCGGCTCAGTCACGACCTGGGCGGCCTGGGCCGCTCCCTCCAGGCCGAAGCGTGCGGTCAGCCCCACCTGCCGGCCGACCTCACCCAGCAAGGAGCGTTCAGCGGGCTGACCGGCAGTGCTGACGTTTTGCTGCGTTCCGCTGCGTTCTGCTGCGAGGGCAGGGCTTGCCAGGTCCTCCGAAGGGGCTTGCATGGGGCTTGCCCCTGCCGGCTTCGCGAAATCGTCCCACGGGCCGCGCTGTTGGGCGGCTTGTGGCTTTGGCGTTGCCGGGGTCGGCGCGAAGTCAGACCACGGCCCGGTTTCTTGAGCTGCGGCGTTCATTGCGCGGCCTCCCAAGCGTTGCGGTCAGCGGGATCACCACCTTTGAAACGGTAGCCCTTGCGAACCTCGCCAGCCTGCGGCACCTGGGCGGGCTGCGGCTGGCCGGCTGGCTGCGCGGGTTGCTGTGCCCCGTTGCGGCCACGCTCCAGAGCGGCGTCGGCCATCTGGTTGCCTTGCGGGCCGGCGCGCAAGCGGGCGGTTTCGATCAGGCTGGCCAGCCGGTTCTGCTTCTCCTTCGCGGTCTGGTCGCTGTCACCGGGCTGGGCGAAGTAGCTGCGCGACATGCCTTGCAACTGCTCGCGGGTGTACGCCGCCCCGGTGTTGAGCGTTAGGGCTGCGTCCAGGGCATCGAGTTGGGCGGCCTCCACGCGCTGGCGATCCTCGGTGCGGGCCAGATTTGCCACACCCTCAGGCAAGGTGTTCAACAGTGCCGTGCCGACACCGGGCCGGGTGGCGCCGGGATTGGTCTGGTTGATTTCGTTCAGCAGGTTCAGCGAGTTCTCCATGCGCACCGCGTAGCCTGCGGCCTTGCCCTGGTCCTCTGTCAGCTTGGGATCGCGGGAACGGTCAGCCGGGCCACCGGTGATGGCCTGCAGGTTGCCCTGGGGAGTCCAGCGGAAGCCAGACGGCGCGGCGGTCTGTTCCGGCGTCTTGCCAGACAGTACGGCCAGCGTGCGGGCCAACTCTGTGCGCTTGGCTGGGTCGGCTTCGTTAACGTAGGCGTCCTGAGCTGCAGCCAGACGACGTGCCGCCTGGGAGCTGAAACCCTGAGCCTCCTGCTTGAGCGCCAGCTCCCCAGCCTGCGTGTCGTTGGTCATTTGGGCGCGGGCCATGTTGCCGCCCTCTGTCATCGCGGTGCGGTCAGTGGCGCCGGCCTCCTGCATGCCGGTGCGCACGATGCCGCCTTGCTGTTGCAGCAGTTCCTGGGCCAGCGGGTTCTTGCCCTGGCGTGCGGCGTTGTCGGTTTCCACGGCACCCAGATAAGCCGCAACATCCGGCGCCATCCCGCCGCGCCCACCCCATTTGCCGTCGTTGGTCAGGCTGTTGGCCGACACGCGCAGGTTGCGCAGGTTGTTGCGCGTCTCCCAGTCGTTCGCGCTGGTCTTGATGCTGGGCGTGGCCAGTTGCTGGGCGGCGGGCGTGAAGCCTGCGGGCTGGGCGTTGCC
Source organism: Hydrogenophaga sp. (assembly GCA_030696525.1). GTDB lineage: Bacteria > Pseudomonadota > Gammaproteobacteria > Burkholderiales > Burkholderiaceae_C > Hydrogenophaga. The sequence goes on from JAUYSB010000184.1 coordinate 8,411, forward strand.
GGCCTGCAGCCGGGCCAGGGCCTGCTGGTTGGCGCCCATTGCAGGCTGGCCAGCAGCAGGGGCGGGGGCGCCCATCTGAATGCCTGTGCCCATCACGCCGGCACGGTCGGTGTAGCCGTTGCCCTGGCGGAAGGCATCGGTCCCCACCTGGGTGAAGCCCCGAGCCTGGGGTGTGTCGGGCGCAGGCGGCGCGGTCGGCGGCATGGCGGCAGGCTGGACAGTGGCTGGCGTCACCTGGGCGCCGTTGATGCTCGCGGCGGGCGCCACGGGCTGCATCGGCGTGCGGCGGCCTTCATTGCCGTAGTCGGCGGCAGTTTGTGCTGGCTGGCTGGCGGGCCGTGAAACGCCGGGAGTGAAGCCACGGGCGGGCGCGGATGGCAAAGGATTGCCGGGTTGGGAGTCGCTTGGAGTCGGGTACATAGTGTTGGGTTTTGTGAGGTTTTGTGAGGTTTGTGGGTGTACGGTTTTGACAGGTCGGTTCTGCCTCACGGGGCTTGGCCTGGGGCATCGGGCAAGTCCGCGATGTAGGCATCGGCGATCTCAGCCAGCGCGAGCGCCTGCTCCAATGCGTGGTCAAGGTCGGGGCTGTTGGTCAGGTCGTAGCCCAGCTCGTCAATCCGACGGTGCAGTACCCTCAACCGCAGGGCAAGCGTTGCGATCTGCTTTGCGGGGGCCAGGCCACACTGCTCTGCCAGGTGGCGGATGTGGGCTTGGTGCAGGGCCACGGTGGCGGTCTGCCCGTCACGGCGCTGGCTGACCAACACCAGCCCGTCCTGCTGCTCGACCCTCAAGCTCGGGATGAAGGTGCCGGTCATGCGACTGCCCCTACCGGCTGGGCCACCGTGGTCCTGGGCTTGATCCAGAGGTGGCCACCCTTCACAGCGGTCAGGCGGGTGAACAACTCGGTCAGAGTCTGTGCGGGTGCGGGTTCCGAAACTGCAGCAGATGGCTTCTCTAGATGGTGTCCGTGGGGCGGTCCAAGGAAAGCACCCAAAACCCGCTCCATAGGACCGTGGGGCGGTCCAGAGCGTGGGGCCTCTGGACCGTGGGGCGGTCCTATGCTGGCACCCAGTGGACCGTGGGACGGTCCAAGCACTGCGTTTTTCAGGGGTGTGATCTTCCGATACGCGCTGCGCACGAAGGTTTCGACGGCACCAGCGTCATAGCCCGGCAAGCGATCCAGGGTCTGCCACGTCACGGCATACCAACTGGCCTTGTTCGGGCGGTGGCCTTGCACCGTCTGGTGGATGAAGCCCCCGGCCAGCAGCTCAGACTTGGCCTTGTTCAGCATGTCGCGGGACTTCCAGCCGCGCGCCTCCATGTAGGGGCGAGACAGCAGCAGGCGGCCATTGTTGTCCCGCACGTACTGGCGCGCCACCTCCAGCAACAGCGCACGCGCGTGCATGCTCAGACGCTGGTATGCAGGGCTGTCCACCACCGCCCACGGCAGCGCGATGAACCCGCCCTCGTCGCGGCCAGAGTTGCCCTTGCGGGTCTTGTTACGCCCGTTCGCCATGGCGGCCTCCCTCCAGCACAGCCACGTCGGGCCCGTCCAGCACCGCCAGAGCGTCCTGCAGGCGGCCCATTGCCACCGCCATGCGGGCATATCCGTCCTTGTGGTTCTGAGCACCTGACATGGCCGCTGTCGCAACCGTCTGAGCGGTGATCGTCAGCGCCAGCTTGGGTGCAGCGAGGGTGCGGCGCTGGCCGGCCTCAATCCCGACCACCTTGTTGATGGCGCTGTTGACGTTGACGTGGGCCCAGCGCGCATTGGGCGACCCGGCCGCGAGTTCGGCCACGCGGTCGTGCAGCGCGCGGTATGTCGGGCGGTACTCGGTCACGCGGGCAGAGGCCGCTGTCCTGGCATCGGAAAACGCCTGAATCAGATCGGCCTTGAGGCCCACCACATGATCGCTGTTGCGCGCCAGCGAGAGCAGGAAGAACGCTTGGTTCTCGTTCAGCAAGGCAAAGCGCTGCGCCCTGCCGCCACCCTGACGACGTTCACCATTCGCCGTTTGGAACGGCAAATGGCCAAAGCGCTTGAAGCTGTCGGCGTAGCGCTCGATGAGGTCCATCACGTTTTTGTGATGGTTCTTCAGGCGGCCGGCCAGTTCACGGGAATCGGCGCGCGGCTCGTCCTTGGTCGTGATGATGGTGATGGCGGCGGTCATGACGATGCCTCCAGGTCCACCACGACTTCGGGCTCGCTGATCAGGCTGTACAAGGCCACGCCGTAGTGGCTGAACCCGTCAGAGTCCACCGCCACGATGCGCGCCGAGTCGATCACGCAGCCCAGCGCCTCAAGGTCCTGCACACGGGCAGCAGGGCTTGCCATGCCCAAACGGCGAAGCTCGAAGGTGTCCACTGGGCGGCGGCGCAACACCTCCAGCAGCAACGCGACCTGAGCTTCGCGGCCAAGAGCGCGGCGAGCCTTGCCCCCTGCTTTGGCTTTCGATGCAGCCTTGTCGCCGGCAGAATTGTGGTGTCGGACTTCGGTGATACGGGTTTTCGACGTTTTTGAAGCGCCCTTGGCCTCGCGGCCTTGGGCCTTCTTTTTTGGGCGGTCAGGCTTGTTCATGGCGTGCCTCCTGACGCTTGCGCAGGGCCGCGACCGCCTGCTGCAACGCGCCCAGATCGCCCGTGCGCAAGGTCATCGGGCCATCGGTGAAGATGAACTCGGGGCGGCCGGTGTCGTCTTCGATGGGCACGACGGTGGCGCCGAGGCGGGCAGCTTCCGCCTGGGTGGTGGACAACGGTTTTTGGATGTGAGCGAGGTTCATTCCGCCACCTCGCGTTCCTGCTTGGCCAGAAAGGTTTCCAACTCCGTCGGGTTGTTGAACACCTTGGTGGTGTCGCCCTTGGCCAGCAACAGCAGGACTTCGGCGGTATCGGTGCGGCGCACCTGCGTGAGGGTGTAGTCCAGGGCTGCGGCGGCGCCTTGCAGGCGGTCCAGCACCTTGCGGGCGGGGGCCTTGAAGCTGGCGCGATCTTCGGACACTGCGGCCTGCGCCTCCAACCAGTCGCGGATATCGCCGGCACGCCAGCGAGTCATCTTCGGGCCCACGCGAATCGGAGTCGGGTGGACGCCGGCCGCGACGCCGCGCCACCAATTCGACTTGGACATGCTGATAGGGCCGCGCGGATTGCGATTGCTGCGCAGCAGCTCAATGACGCTCAGTTGCGCTTGGTCGTCCAGGCTGTCGAGCCAGTTGGAGCGGCCAATCGTTTCAGTTTCAGTTGCGGGTTGCATGGAGGTTTCTCCGAGGCGCAACTCAGGCGGTAGCGACCCGCCAGTCGTTGCACGGTTGAAGTTGTGTGCACACCCAAATGGTCCATGTGAGTCGCTTTAACCAAAACCCCGAGTGGGGGGGTCCCATCTGGACAAGGTTGGACTTGTTGGGACCGATGCCATATAAATCAACGACTTACAGCATTTCTAAATTTCTTTGGGGCGCTGAATGAGGTGGAACGGGGTGTCGTGCACGTCGTCGTCCATGTCTTCAAAACCGCGCAGAAAACCCGCCCACTTGCATTCCCCCGGCACCGTGCTACATTGCAAACCGGTGCTAGTCACACCTTGAATCAGCGTCCATGCCCCCACGTCAGCGGGGCTTTGCCATTCCTGGAACTTGTTGGTTTCGGGGAGGGGAGCGCCCATCCGCAAGGCCGGCGGCATGGCTGATTCCATGTGACTACACCCCTCCCCACCCGATGGCCTAGTCAGTTGTCGTGTGGGCTTCAACCTCAATCAGGAGCCTGAACCATGACGACCTCCGTCATTTCCCTGGCCGGCCGCAGTGCCGCGCCCACCCCGTCCACGCTGGACACCACAAGCCCCGAAACCATCCGCTTGCACGGCCTGGCCGAAAACGCCTTGGCCACCGCACTGCACGAACTGCGTCGCCTGGACGGCACGCCTGCCACCTTGCGATTGGCCACGGCACGCGCCACCCGAGCCGGCACGCTGCTGCGCCGGGCGTGTGAGAGCCTGAACACGGTGGAGGGTTGAGCCATGGAAGACAACACGACGCCCAGCTTGACGATGCGAGTCGCTGTCCAGATGCTCGGAAACGCGTTGTGCAGCCTCGGACAAGACGACCGCGCGGTTGCGTCTGTCCTCCTTGAGGGCCTCGCACTGTGCCCAGACGGGGCTGGCAAAGTGGGCAACAAGCTCGCAGGGCTTATTGACGGTGCTCCAGGCAGCAGCCAACACAAAGAGCAGACCGGCAATCTTGCCGATCTGCAAACAGTAGCCCAGCGCGCCGCCGAATCGGGCGCCAGCGAGCGCACCCAGCGCAAACCCGGCAAGGTGGCGGCCACTCGATGGACTGTGACCTACCTGCACGGAGCTGGGGCGGACGGGCGGCAGCGCACTTCGCGCCGCCGCCTTGCACCAAACGTGCTGTGCCTATTCGAGGATGACAGGCCGCCGGTCATCAACGAGCGCAGGCGCGGGCGTCAGCCGCGCAACGTCACCTCCATTTGGTCGCGCCCAGCACTGAAGCCCGGCGACTACGCCGAGATTCTTCGCAGCGACACGGCCTCGAACATTGGCAAGCGAGTGCGTGTCGTGAAACGTTGCCTCGACCAGCATCTCCCACCCGGACAGTGGTGGGAAGTCGAGGCAGTGTCAGTGCCGATTGAAACGGTTGACGCCGTAACTCGACGGCCAGCAGGGAAAGCCATGTCGTGCCTGACTTGTGAATCTGACCTGCGCCGGGTGTCGCGGTTCAACCTCTGAGGCCAGCCACTGAGCCACGCCCCACCACCACACCCAGCCATGCGATACAAGGACACCATGCCGAACGCGATTTCCATCGAACTCATTGAAGAACAGGTTGAGTCTTGGTCGAAAAAGTATGTGCGGCCGGCATTTGCCGGAGATGTTGAGGCTGCCGGCAGGCTAACCATTTCACTTGCAGACCATCGTCGCGGGACCATGGCCGTCGCAATGTGGCGGGCCAAGGTTCCACGCGCTGCTTTCCGCGAGTTCTTCGAGAGCGTCTGGAATCACGACCACCGCCATGTGATAGCGGCGGCAGGTACACGGCGGCGCCTGCAGTCGATGTTCCGATATGCCGACTTCCCGCTGCCTGACGACCTGGGGGATAAAGTGCAAGTTTGGCGCGGCACATCGGCGCTCAGCTTTCGCAAAGCGTCTGCAGGCTTATCGTGGACCCTCGACCGTGACGTGGCTTGCTGGTTTGCGATGCGGTTTGCAGACCTCAACGGTCTGCCACTCGTGCTGTCCGCCAAGGTGTCTAGGTCGGATATCGCGCTGCACACCAACGAGAGGTCGGAGCACGAAGTCGTTCTTCTCGCCCCGCCGTTGTGCACCGTTGATGGCAATGCTGCTGAGTGGGCGCTTGTCTATGAGCGAACAGAGCGCCAAATCAGGGCAGACCAAGCAGCCGGGCTTGGTCAGTAAAGTCAGCCGACATCCATCGAAGCCCGGCCGCGTGCCGGGTTTTTTCATCCTGGGTCACGCTTCCTGCACGGACCGTGACGCGACGTGACGCGCCAGTGACGCGTCGGCACGCGTGCAGCAACGTGGCCGCTGACACGGTGCTGGCGATGCCTTCGCCACCTTGTCGGCCATGCGCTGGGTGCGCTCTGATGCGCCGGATTGCGCTGCGCGGTCTGCAACGGTGTCACCGGCAACGTTGCCGGTGATCTTGTTTTGCCCTTGCACGTTGGCGCGGTTCCAATCTTGTGCACTGGAAACAATCGCGGCTTGCTGGCCGGGGCCCACTTTGCATTTGATTTAGGGGGGGGTGCAGTGCCTGCATCCCCCCCCTTCTGTGCTGACCCATCTGCAGGGAACCAGCCACGAACAGTCGCAGATGCCAATCGGACACTGAATGTCCTATTGGAGGTACCGGGTCAAAACCTACACCGCGCCGGTCTTGCCGTTGCGCGTTGCGGTGCGGGCGACAGTCTCCGCATCTGCGGAATTTCCGCAGATAGGCGCCCTGGTAGCGGGCGCATCTGTAAGCGGATTACAGATGGTGTTGGCCCACTTTCCGCTGGAAATCCACCGCCTTGCCGCAGGAAATCCGCAGCGCCCGCGCTGGAAATCCACCGGAAACCTTGGCTACTTTTGGCAACCTGACAGGCATCACCCCTGCTTGCCGCCCGGTGCCGGTGGCACCAGTGCCCACGAATAGGCACCAAACGCCAACAGCAGGCCGGCGAGCTGCTTGGCCAAGGCCAGCGCCTCGCGCGGCGTCAAGTCGGCAATCACGTCGTCCCCGATTTCCAGCTTCATCCGTCCGTGTGGCAGGCTGGTGGTGCTGACGGGACGGTCGGGTGTCTGGTCCACCGCCTCATAGTGGGCATGGCCCGCCAGCCGGACAACACCAGTCTCACGTAGCCGTGTCAGGGTGTCATCGACGATGGTCATCTTCAGTCCAGTGACTTCCGCGATCCGCTTTCGGCTGGTCAGTTGGCAATGCTCGTTCAGGTCGATGATGGCCTGCAAGATGGCATCTCGCGGGCGCGGCTTGCGTTCGTCGGTCATCGGTGGTGCCTCCATGCGGCAGGGACTGTACCGGCCCACGCGCCCGCCTGCGAACCCGAGGGGGCCCCTCCAGCGCCTTGCCGATTTCCACGCGCTCGCTCACGGTGAAGTCTCGCACCGCGAGGGTTCAACAACCGTTGACCGACCGTTGAACGGACGTTGAACAGCCGTTGCCATCCGGTCTACACTGGCGCCCGCTTTGGCCCCTGGGATAAGGGGAGCCGCCTGGTGCGGTTGACGTGCTGGGCCCGGTGCGCTCCCAAAGCCCCAACATGGAGGCAACGCCATGGCCAAGTACAAACTCCGATTCTTCTTCGACAACCTTGTGGGCGTTTGCGTCTGGTCTGGCAACTCAGAAACGTTTGAGCGCTTCGACTACCCGATTGACCTGAACATGCTGCCGCTACCCGGCACGCTGATCGAAGCCGGCAACTCCCTCATCAAGCGCTGGGAGCGGCATGTGTTCGACAACCAGCCCTGGCCGGCTGGTGACTCGCTGGACACCTTTGCGAGAAACTGCGACGCCTTGGTGGCGCAGCTTCGAGCAGCCTTGCCAGATGACTTCGAAATCTTGGACGAGTGCACCAGCGGCATGCTGCGTGCCGCCGAAATCGAGCGGATCAACTTTTGATACGGTCGGGCCTCAGACTGCCGGCAAAGGAGATGCCGATGAAGCCGACAGAATTTTGGAGTTGGTCCCTCAAGCGCGAGAGTGGCCGAGGCCGGTACGTGATGAAGGGCAAGTACCGACCGGACGAGGCGATGCGCTACTGGCCCGACCGTGACCCTCAACAGGTGCCCGGCTCGATGGAGATTCGCAACTTGCCCGAGTCGCCCGAGGAAGTGCTGATGAACACGCCGGGGGCGTGGCGCAACTACCCACCGACATCGCCTCGAAACGCTCAGACAGCGCCCGCGTAACGGCACCCGCTTCACCGAGCCCCACATGGCCACCGACCAGAAGCCCCGACTTTTCGACTACGACCGCGAGCCCCTGGGGCTGCTGCCCGAGTCGATGAAAACCACCATCGAGGTGAACGACCAGCGAGCCATTGCCACCCTACACGCGCCGAGGCGGCGGGCAGGGACCACAATGGAGACAAGCGGCCAGGGCCCCGGGCGGATGGCGCGGCTGCTTGGGGCTTTCGGCCGGCTGCTCCGGTGATCTGGCCTGCGGCAGACCGTTGCAAAGGGGTCACGATCCGTTTTGTCGGTATTTTTGACGGTACTCAGCGATTGAAACTTGAAGCAACCTAGTATTTATGCGGCCTGTAGCGATTCATTAGATTCCCATCACCGCTCCAGATAGTTGACTCACAGGGTCTCAAACCCTCTCAAAACCCGCATGTTTCCCGGCATCGCGGGTTTTTTGTTGTTCCTCTGAGCTCCGCGCCCTAACAGCCGCTCTCCGAGCCAGCCCGTGTCAGCCAGGCTGCGCCCACCTTCACTGCGGGCGCACCGTGACCTTGACCAGCGCATGCGCCAAATTCTTGTAGATCCGGCGCCGGCGCGAAAGTGGCCACCAGTCGTAGAGAAAAATTTGCAACGGACGCCAGAGTGCCACCCAGCCGATGATGGTCAGGCCCTCCCGCAAAACCCGGGATGTGGTGCCGCTTGTGGCAGCGCCTATCGATTCGGCGCCGATGAGACACAAGGTCAGGAAGACCAGCCCGATGAGCAGGCTCGCACGCCCTTCTTTCAGCAGCCGTTTCACCTCATCGCGCACCAAGCCTGCCTTGTAGCTGAAGTAGTTGTGAATGGCATTCCCGATGATCTCGTTGGGGTCCCCATCGGCATACGGGAGCTCCAGGTGAATCGTGATCTGAAAGCGGTCGCCAGGCGACAGGCTCAGCGCCCAGTTTTCGATGAACGCCTCGGCATCGCGATCCAGGTCCTTGTTCAGGAACGGGGTCGGGTCCATCGAATTGAACAACTGCCCCAACTCACGGATGCTCAAGTCGAGT
>JAUYSB010000204.1 GCA_030696525.1 Hydrogenophaga sp.
ATGTTGGGGCCTTCGCCTTCGGAACCCTTGGGGCCGAAGTCGAAGATGCGGTGGGTGTAATCCCAGTAGTCGGCCAGCGTCTCGCCCTTGACGGCAAACACCGGCGTGCCGGCCGCGGCAATGGCCGCCGCGGCGTGGTCCTGCGTGCTGAAGATGTTGCACGAAGCCCAGCGCACCTGCGCGCCCAGCGCCTGCAGGGTCTCGATCAGCACGGCCGTCTGGATGGTCATGTGCAGCGAGCCGGTGATGCGCGCGCCTTTGAGCGGCTGGGCCTGGGCGAATTCTTCGCGGATCGCCATCAGGCCCGGCATTTCGGTTTCGGCGATCTTGATCTCTTTGCGGCCCCAGTCGGCCAGGCCGATGTCGGTGATGACGCAGTCGGTGTTGACGGGGTGGATGCGTGCATTCATGTGGTGTGCTCCAAAACGAGTTTGAGAACCACTTGCAAGGGGAGATAAAAGGCTCACCGCACTGAACAAGTGGATGAGCGTCGTTGCGAATCTGAACCCCGAGCCTCACGCGGCGCCAAATGGGCCACGCTGCAACGCTCCTCGGGAGAACGCGGATTTTAGCGCAGGCTGCGCCAAACGTTCACCGCGAACAACAAGACCGACGCACCCACGACGATGGAGGTGATGCCCACCAAAGGCTCCACCGCCGTGTTGCCCAGCACCAGCAACGAGAGCGCCACCAGCAAAATCACGGCGCCCACCTGGTGCAACCAGAACTGGATGCGCTCCAGCCGGCGGCTCAAACGGTCGCCGAAGTGCAGCACGTAAAAGCCGATGAGCGCCATCGATGCCCAGCCCAGCAAATTCACGTGGGCATGCACCGGCTTGAGCGTGTGGTCGTGGCTGGCGCCCATGTAAATGCCCATGCCCACACCGATGACGAAATACACGACGGCGGCCTTGAGCCATGCCATTGCCTGTGAGTTCATATCAACTGGCTCCGGTGGATGAACGGACCCGCAGCATAGTGAAAAAATCGATTTGTGACAAATTGCAAAATCCCCTCGGCTATGCTCCCGGCCCATGCTGCCCTTGTCTGAATGGCCCGCCGCCGAGCGCGCCCACATCCACGGCGTGTTCACCGACATCGACGACACGCTCACCCACGACGGCGCCATCGAGCCCGCCGCGCTGCGCGCGCTGGGCGAGCTGAAAGCGGCGGGTCTGGCGGTCTACGCCATCACTGGCCGCCCGGTCGGCTGGAGCCTGCCTTTTGTGCATGGTGCAAGCCCCTGGCCGGTGGACGCCATCGTGGCCGAGAACGGCGCCGTCGCCCTGTTGCCCGGCGGTGGCCGCCTGTACCTGCAGGACGCGGCCACACGCGAGGCCCACTTCGCCCACCTGCAGCGGGTGCTGGCGCGCATCGAACAAGCCATCCCGGACGCCCGCCGCGCCACCGACAGCCCCGGCCGCGAAACCGACATCGCCATCGACCACAGCGAGTTCACCCACCTGCCCGACGCCACCATCGCGCAGGTGGTGGCGCTGATGCGCGAAGAAGGCCTGAACGCGACCGTCAGCAGCATCCACATCAACGGCTGGCTGGGCGACCACAACAAGCTGGTGGGCGCTCGCTGGATGCTGGAGGCCCACACCGGCCGCGTGCTCGACAACGAGCTGGCGCGCTGGGTCTATGTGGGCGATTCGACCAACGACCAGGTGATGTTTGCCCACTTCGGCCACAGCGTGGGCGTGGCCAACATCGCGCGTTTTGTACCGCAGCTGACGCACCTGCCGCGCTACGTGACGCCGGGCGAGCGCGGCCAAGGCTTTGCGCAGGTGGCGCAGGCCGTGCTGGAGGCTCGCGCGTGAGCGAACACCCGCTGCCGGCACACGGCACGCCGGGCACGCCGCCCGCCCATGCGGGCCGGGGGCTGGTGGCGATTTTTGGCGCCACCTTCTGTGAGTTGGTGGGCGTGTTCATGCTCTCGCCCTTGCTGCTGCTGCGGCTGACGGACGCGGGCATGTCCACCGCCGTGGCCGGGCTGTTTGCCGCCACGGTGTGGGTGGGCATTTTGTGCATGGCGCCCATGGCCTCGGCCCTCACGCAGCGCATCGGGCGGCGGCCGGCGCTCTGGCTGTCGGCGGCGGTGCCGGTGTTGACCGGTCTGGGTTTTGCCCTCACGACACAGCCGGCCCTGTGGTTTGTGCTTTACCTGCTGGCGGGCATGGCCGGTGGCCTGCGCTGGGTGCTGGCCGAAGCCATCGTGGCCGAGTTTTCACCCAGCCACCAGCGCGGCCGCAACGTGGGCCTGTTCGAGACCATGGTGGGAACGACCTTTGTGGTCGGACCGGCCTTGCTGGCCTGGGTCGGTCCGCAAAACGACAACGCCGTCTGGTGGGCGGTGGGTTTTCTGCTGCTGGGCCTGATGGGAAGCCTGACGGTGCCACCCATGCCCACCGCCCACGACGAGGACGATGTCCACGTGGGCTTGCGTGGCGTCTGGCATGCGCTGGTCACACACCCCATGGTCATGGCCATTGGCTTCATCGGTGGCTTTTTTGAAAGTGGCCTCACCGCCATGCTGCCGCTCTACGGCCTGGCCCTGGGCCTGGGCGCCACGGCGGCGGCCCTGCTGGTGTCGGCCAGTGGGCTGGGCAGCGCGCTGGTGATGTTGCCGGCCGGTGAACTGGCCGATCGCATGGCCCACCACCCACACCAGCGCTGGGGCAACGCGGCACAAAGCCGACGCCGCCTGATGCGCGCCGGCGCCGGCCTGACGCTGGCGGCCACGCTGGTGATTCCCTTCGTGGCCGGCACACCCTGGCTGGCCGCACCCGTGGCGTTTGTGTGGGGCGGCGCGGGCGGCAGCCTCTACACGCTGGTGATGATCGACATCGGCTCGCGCGAGACGGGCAACACCCTGGTCAACAGCACGGCCGTGCTGGTGATGTCGTACACGCTGGGTGGTGTGTTGGCGCCGGCGCTGGGCGCGGCCGCCTTGCAGTGGTCGCCCACAGTGGGTTTTCCGGCGCTGCTGTTGCTGGTGGCCAGCGCGGGCTACGCCTTGCTCAGGCGCTGACGCCTCAAGGCAGGGTCAAGGCACCGTGGCGCCGGTGGTGTTGGCCGGCGTGGCCGCCGTGGCGTGGTGGTGGGGCGCGTCCAGCAGGCGGTCGGCCAGGCCGCCGCCCACCCACATGCCCAGCAGGGCGAGCCAGGCCGTCACGGCAAAAATGGCGCCGCCCGTCATGCCCGCGCCCACAGCACAACCGCCGGCCAGCATGGAGCCAAAACCCATGAGCATGGCGCCGCCGATGTAACGCGGCATGGTGTAACCGCCGCCAAATCCTTCGAGCTTCCACTCGCGCCCGACCAGGGCGCCGATCAGCGAACCGGCAAACACACCGGGCATCAGCCCCAGGCCAAAGGTCCAGGGCGCGTTGGGCTCGCCCAGCACCCGCATCAGCCATTCGGCCGAGGGACCACTGAAGGTCAAGCCCTGGATCTGCACCACCTCGAAGGAATGTGACATCACCTGGTAGGTGCCGGCCCAGGCCAGCGCCACCATCAGGCCGGTGCCCAGGCCGCCGAACCACTTCCAGAAGCCCCAGCCGCTGCGCACCGCAAAAAACAGCGCCGCCACCAGCCACAGCAGGCCAAAGGCCAGGCCGCCCCAGGGCCCCACGCCGGTGAGAGCGAGCAGGTTGCGGCTGTCGCCGCCGTCCACCGTCCACAGCGCCGACAGGGCTTCCCGCCAGGGTGCCAAGATGCCACCCAGCGCGGCCTGCGCCGTCACCGCAAACACCAGGCCCGAGAGCAGCGCGCGCAGGTTGCCGTTGGCCGACAACACCAGCAGCCGGCTGGCGCAGCCGCGTGTCATGACCATGCCGACGCCAAACAGCAAGCCACCGATCAGCGCGCCCGAGAGGCTGCCGCGCGCCGCCAGCTGGCGCGCGCTGCTCAGGTCCAGCCCGCCCAGCAAGACCATCAGCTGCACGCCCACCACCGCGGTGGAAAACGCCAGCAGCCACACGGCCAGCTTGTCGCCGAACTTGCGATGCCAGAACTCGATGACGGCTGCGCGCAGACAGAACTTGGAACGCTGGCCGAAGAAGCCAAAACCGGCGCCCACCAGCGCACCACACACGGCCAGCACCGCCGGTTCGCCGAAACGCTCTACCCACGCCGTCCAATCCATGGCCCGCCTCAATTCAAATATCGTTGATGACTGATATTAAGGCTTTGACAGGCCGCCGTGTTGACCGCGATCAAGGATGTGGCGTCGTCTCCAGGTGCGCGTCGCAGCCGACGCCGGCTGCAATCCAGCGCGGCGCCAGGCGGCGCAGCAGGGGCGCGGCCCAACGCCAGGCCGGGCGCAACTGGGCTTCGGGTTCGGTCAGGGCACCACACTGGTAGCGGCCGGTGGGTTCGCTCCAGCGCAACGCGGCACAGGCGCCCCGGCGCCGGCCCGACAACACCATGCCCAGCGGGCAAGGTTCGCTCAGGCAACAGACGCCACAGCCGTTGCAGGGCGCACCCAAGGCGGGTTTGGGCGGCGCGTCGGGGTGGATCATCACCACCCGCTGGCCTGGGCTCACCACCGCAGCAAACGAGGCCCGGCAATGGCACCCAGCGCAGTGGGCACCAACATACCGATCACGTACCAGACAGCCAGGAAAGGCGCATCCATCTCGGGGCAGTGCAGCGCGTAGGCGGCGGCGCCCACACCACCTGCCAGCCAGCCGGCCGCCGCACCCGCCCAGGCCGGGTTGGTTGGCGCCAGACCGCGCAGGTACCACAAGGCCAGGGCCAGCACGGGCAAAGCGGTCAGCGCCACGTTGATGGAACACACGCGCCAGGTGTCGCCCCACAACAGGGTATCGCGTTGGGTGGGCTCGGCACCGCTCCAAACCCACACCGCCCACACCCACAACAGCAGCACCGGCAGACCCAGCAAACGGCCCAGGGTGCCCAGGCGCATGCCTGGATGACCCAGCCGGAACACCGCCGCCGCACCCAACACGGCCACCGCCAGCGGCATGGCCAGCTTGATCACAAAAGGCAGGGTGCCGGCCACTTGGGCGAGGTCGGTGCGCAGACCGTACACCAGCAGCACCCACGCCAGCGCGGCCAGCCCGCCGCCGCCTAAGGCCAGGGCCAGGCGGCGCTCGCCCACATGCCGGGGCACGGGCGCGGTGTCAGCGGCCAGCAGGCCAATCAGATCGTCGGTTTTCATGTTGTTTCCTTCCACAAGCGCGCCAGCGCCTTGATGCCCCGGTGCACGCCCACTTTCACCGCCGATTCGGACATGCCGGTCAGCCGCGCGGTCTCGGCCACCGACAAGCCCCCGATCTTGGTGTGCTGTATCGGCAGCCGCTGGTGGTCGGGCAAGGCCTCCAGCAATCGGCCGATGTCGCGTTTCGAATCGGCATCCTCGTCCACCGGCGCCACCAGCCAGTCCGCCACGTCGTTGGCCGGGTCGTCCAGCGGGTCGTTCAAGGCCTCGTGGCGCGCACGCCGCCGCCACAGATCGACCAGCTTGTAGCGCGCCAGCGCGTGCACCCACGCCGTCAGCGGTTCGCCGGGCCGGTAGGTGTGGCGCTGCGTGTGCACCGCCATCAGCGTGTCCTGCACCAGGTCTTCCACCTCGTCGGGCAGGCGCTGCAGGCGGCGTCGGAAATAGCCGCGCAGCAGCGTGCTCAGACGTTGCAAAAAAACCCGGTAGGCCGACGCGTCACCGTCCAGACCCGCCAGCAACAGACCTCTGAGTTCTTGCTCCATGGCGCTTGCCATTTCAGTTCGCGTCATGGGTGGAAAAGGTTACAGCGTGGGCCAAAAAAAGAATTTGATGAATTGTGCGCTTGTGCTGTAACCAACCGCCCCGGCGGCGCGAACTTATCCCCGAACCCCAGGGTTCATCACTTCAACCTTGTTTCCACTGGAGCCACCATGAACACCCGTCCCCTGAGCCTGACCCTGATCACCCTTGCCGCCCTGTCTGCAGGTGCCGCCATCGCCCAGTCCAACATGCCCGACACCAAGGCCGCCGCCAAGGAGCGCTGCTACGGCGTGTCGCTGGCCGGCAAGAACGACTGTGCCGCCGGCCCCGGCACCAGCTGCGCCGGCACCTCCAAGGTGGACTATCAGGGCAACGCCTGGAAGTACGTGCCCGCCGGCACCTGCGCCAGCATGAAAACGCCCACCGGCATGGGTTCGCTGATGCCTGTGAAGTCCTGAGCGACGGACCACCACACCATGTTGACCGCCGGCCTGGGCCTCAAGCCCGTCCACTTCGCCGAGGCGCTGGCCGACACGTCGCCCGGCCTGTGGTTCGAGGTTCACCCCGAGAACCACCTGGTGGACGGCGGCCCGCGCCTGGCCTGGCTGCGCGCCGTGGCCGAGCGGCACACGGTGTCGCTGCATGGCGTGTCCATGTCGCTGGCCGGCCTCAACCGGCCCAACCGCGACCACCTGCAGCGCTTGAACAGACTGGTGCAGCAACTGAACCCCGCCCTGGTGTCCGAGCACCTGGCCTGGTGCACGCTGGACGGGCAGGTGCTGCCCGACCTGCTGCCCTTTGTGCGCGACGACGCGGCCCTGGCCCGCACCGCCGCCCACATCAACGAAGTGCAGCAGGCCCTGGGTCGGCGCATCGCCATCGAAAACCCCTCGCACTACATCGCCCTGTCCGGCCACACCTGGCGCGAGCCCGACTTCATGAACGAGCTCGTGCGCCGCACCGGCTGTGGCCTGTTGCTGGACGTGAACAACGTGTACGTGTCGGCCCACAACATGGGCTTTGACGCTGCGCCCATGCTGCGCGCCTATGACGCCAGCGCGGTGATGGAAATCCACCTCGCCGGCCACCACGCCGACCCGCTGCTGGGCGCCGCCCTGCTGATCGATGCACACGATGCGCCGGTGTGCGACGCCGTGTGGCAGCTCTACGCCGACCTGATCGCCGACATCGGCCCGCGCCCCACGCTGATCGAGCGCGACGACCAGTTGCCCGACTTCGCCACCCTGATGACCGAGCGCGACCGCGCGCACGGTTTGCTGACCCAGATCGAGGTGCCCGCATGAGCCCGGACGCCAACCTCGCGCTCATGCCGGCCTTCTGGCAGGCACTGCTGGCGCGGTCTGACACATCGGCGCTTGATGCGATGGAGCACATCACATCTCAGCCGGGTTTTGCCGTCTACCGCAACACCTGCACCAAGGCTTGCGTGGACGCGCTGACCGCACAGTTCCCCAGCGTGTCGCTGCTGGTGGGCGAGGCATGGTTCCGCGCCGCTGCGACCGAACACCTGCGCGCCCAGCCGCCGCGCGACGGCCGGCTGCTGCGCTACGGCGAGGGCTTTCCGCGTTTTCTGCAGCACTTCGCGCCCGCCACCGACCTGCCCTACCTGGCCGGCGTGGCGCAGCTGGACTGGCTCTGGACCGAAGCCCACAGCGCCGCCGATGCCCACCCCTTGCCACCCGAAGCGCTGACCACGCTGGACGAAAACGCCCTGCACAACAGCCACCTGCAAGTCCACCCGGCCGCGCGCTGGACCTGCCACAACAGCCTGCCCCTGTTCAGCCTGTGGCGCGCCGCCCGCGAACAACGCGACGACCCCAACCCCGCCGCCTGGGTGGGCGAAGGCGCATTGATCACCCGACCGCACGACCAGGTGTGGTGGGCTCCGCTGTCGGCAGGTGGCAACGCGCTGATGGACGCCTGCGCCGCCGGCCAGCCCATTGCCCAGGCCATTGAGGCCGCGCTCACCCAGGAACCCACGCTGGACCTGGGCGCGACGCTGGGCCTGTTGTTGACCCAAGGCGCCTTCACCGCCGTGACCGCCGTACACCCCACCAAGGAGCCGACATGAACACCCACACCTTGCCCACACAGCACACCCCGCTCAGCAACTGGCGCAGCCGGGGGCTCGCCCTGCTGTCGCGCGCCGTGCCCGACGACCTCATCGCCCTGGCCAGCCGCTTCGGTGTGGGCAGCATCTTTTTCCTCTCCGGCCGCACCAAGGTGGACGGCGGCCTGAACGTGAGCGACACCGCCCTGCTGCTGTTCGAGCAGGACTACGCCCTGCCCCTGATTTCGCCGGTGTGGGCCGCCCACCTGGCCACCTATGCCGAACACCTGCTGCCGCTGATGTTGTTCATTGGCCTGGGCACGCGCCTGGGCGCCCTGGGCCTGCTGGGCATGACGGCGACCATCCAGGTCTTCGTCTACCCCGCCGCCTGGCCCACCCACCTGAGCTGGGCCGCGCCGCTGCTGTATTTGTTGGCACACGGCGGCGGAAAGTGGTCGTTGGACCACGTGTTGTTCAGGCGTTGAGGCCGTCTTTCAAAAGTGAACACCGGGTCATGCGCCTTGTCTTGTCGCGAGGCAGAAAACCTCATCTTGGGCGAGGAAGCCAGCGCAGGAGCCGCATAATTTGGCGCAGTTGTCCACATGGTCTCCATGCCTGCAAAACCGAATTTCGCCAAAAAGCACAAGAGGGGGAGGAATGACCAAGCGCATCAAGACCGATGAGCCGGCAAACCACATCGCCGTTTTTCAGGAATCCAGCATTCGGCGTGTCTGGCACAACGAGGAATGGTGGTTTTCAGTGGTGGATGTGTGCGCCATCCTGACCGCAAGCCCAGATGCCGGGGCCTATTGGCGCAAACTCAAACAACGGCTCAACGCCGAGGGTGGCCAACCCGTGACGTTTTGTCACGGGTTGAAGCTGCGGGCGCCTGATGGCAAGCAGCGCGAAACCGATTGCGCCAACACGGAAGGCCTGTTCCGCATCATCCAGTCCATCCCCTCGCCCAAGGCCGAACCATTCAAGCGCTGGTTGGCGCAGGTGGGCTACGAGCGGGTCAAGGAGATTGAGAACCCTGAGCTGGCCAGCGCTAGAGCTCGCGAGTTGTACCAGGCCAAAGGCTATCCGCAGGCGTGGATTGAAAAGCGACTGCGCTCTATCTCGGTGCGCGGGGAGCTGACCGACGAGTGGAAGGCTCGAGGTGTGGCGGAAGGCAAGGAATACGCCATCCTGACCGCGGAGATTGCCCGTGCCACCTTTGGAATCACACCCAGCGAACACAGTCAGTTGAAGCAACTGGATCAGGTCAAAACCGGCAACAACCTGCGCGACCACATGACCGACCTGGAGTTGATCTTCACCATGCTGGGCGAAGCCAGCACGACCGAAATCGCCCGCCGCAGCGATGCCTTGGGTTTTGATGAAAACCACACGTCGGCCAAAGAAGGCGGCACCATTGCCGGAAACGCGCGCAAAGCGCTGGAAGCCAAAACGGGCAAGAAGGTGGTGAGCAAAACCAACCAACTGGCAGCACAAAGACCACCGGATTTGCTGGATGCTCCCGCACCTGCCCAGCCTGCCCAGCCTGCCAAGCCCAAAGCGCGTGTGCGGGTGAAGGCTTACAGGGGCGACGCAACATGACCACCGGCGCCAAGCAATACCTTGACACTGTCGCTGACCACCCTGGGCCAAGGTGGTAAGCAGTTGATCGAAAGTGGCAAGTTCAACTTGCCACCTTCGCTCGAATCGTTGCTCACAGCCGCCGTGCCTTTCTACCCAGCGCGTCGGTCAGGGTAAATATCATCCCCGCGCCAACACCGGCGCAAGCGCCACGCCCGTGTGGGTCCCCAGCGCCACCAGCGCCTCGGGCGTGCCGGCCGCCACAATCTGCCCGCCAGCCGCGCCGCCTTCGGGCCCCAGGTCCAGCACCCAGTCGGCTTCGGCGATCACATCGAGGTCGTGTTCGATCACCACCACGCTGTGGCCGCCGCCCACCAGGCGGTGCAGCACGTGGATGAGCTTTTCCACGTCGGCCATGTGCAGGCCCACGGTCGGCTCGTCCAGCACGTAGAGGGTGTGTGGCGCCTTCTGGCCGCGCCGCCCCACCTCGTCGCGCACCTTGCTGAGCTCCGTCACCAGCTTGATGCGCTGGGCCTCACCACCAGACAGTGTGGGGCTGGGCTGGCCCAGGGTGAGGTAGCCCAGGCCCACGGCCTTGAGCAGCTGCAGCGGGTGGGCGATGGCGGGCATGGCGGCAAAGAAGTCCACCGCCTCGTCCACCTCCATTTGCAGCACATCGCCAATGCTTTTGCCGCGCCAGCTCACGGCCAGGGTCTCGGGGTTGAAGCGGGCGCCGTGGCAG
>JAUYSB010000210.1 GCA_030696525.1 Hydrogenophaga sp.
GGCCACCCACTGCTTCGCGCCCGCGGGGCTTCGGGTCAGCTCCCACTCGTAGCCGAACAGCATGTCGAAATAGCCGTTGTCCCAGGTGGTGGGGTGGGGCTTCCAGGCGCCCTCGATGCCGCTGGTGGTGGTGTGGATGCCCTTGCCGGTGCCGAACTGGTTGATCCAGCCCAGGCCCTGCGCTTCAATGGGTGCGGCCTCGGGGGCGGGGCCCACCAGGGCCGGGTCGCCCGCGCCATGCGCCTTGCCGAAGGTGTGGCCACCGGCCACCAGGGCCACGGTTTCTTCGTCGTCCATGGCCATGCGGGCGAAGGTTTCGCGCACGTCCTTGCCCGAGAGAACCGGATCGGGGTTGCCGTCCGGGCCCTGCGGGTTCACGTAGATCAGGCCCATCTGCACGGCGGCCAGCGGGTTTTCCAGGTCCCGCTCGCCGCTGTAACGGCTGTCGGGCTTGTCGCTGGTGGCCAGCCATTCCTTTTCAGCGCCCCAGTAGATGTCTTCTTCCGGCGCCCAGATGTCGGCCCGGCCACCGCCAAAACCGAAGGTCTTGAAGCCCATGGTTTCCATGGCGACGTTGCCGGCCAGCACAAACAGGTCGGCCCAGGAGATGGCGTTGCCGTATTTCTGCTTGAGCGGCCAGAGCAGGCGGCGTGCCTTGTCGAGGTTGCCGTTGTCGGGCCAGCTGTTGAGCGGGGCAAAACGCTGGTTGCCGGTGTTGGCGCCGCCCCGGCCGTCGGCCGTGCGGTAGGTGCCGGCGGCGTGCCAGGCCATGCGGATGAACAGGCCGCCGTAGTGGCCGTAGTCGGCCGGCCACCAGTCCTGGCTCTCGGTCATGAGCGCGGCCATGTCTTTTTTCAGGGCCGCGTAGTCCAGCTGCTTGAAGGCCTCGGCGTAGTCGAAGTCCGGGTCCATGGGGTTGGACACCGCCTGGTGCTGGTGCAGGATGGACAGGTTGAGCTGCTGGGGCCACCAGTCGGCGTTGGACTGGGCACCGTGGGTGGCGCGGGCGCCGCCCGCAGCGTGGAAGGGGCACTTGGCTTCGGTGGATGTCTGGGTCATCGCGGGTCTCCTGTGGGTGACAAAAAGCGGGTGGCAAAAAAGCCGGTCAGTGGGCCAACGCCAGGTCGGCGAGGCGCTCCAGCCACTCGGCCGGCAGACGCAGCATGGAGACGGTGTTTGACGCTGTCATGTCGGGCTCCGGTGGTGGTGGAGCCCTCACTGTAGGTTTGCGCAAAGAATTGCGCAAACCAATTGTGAGTATTCGATCAATAGTCGATTGCTATTTATCGTGTCAGGGACACCGCGCCCGAGAAGGTGAGGAAGGCCGCCGCCGTGGACACCAGGATGATGCGCGCGATGCGGCCGTTGTCGGCGCCCAGTCGCTCGGCCAGCAGCGACACGTTGCTGGCGCTGGGCAGCGCGGCCACCAGCACCATCACCTTCAGCGCAAACGGGTCCAGCGGCACACCCAACTGCATGGCGCTCAGGCCCGCCAGCAGCACCAGCAGCGGGTGCAGCACCAGCTTCATCAGCGCCACCGGCAGGTAGTCGCTCAGTGGCATGGGGTGGTTGGACGTCATCTGCGAACGCGCCAGCACCGCACCGATGGTGAACAGCGCCACCGGCGAGGCCGCGTCGGCCAGCAGCCACACGGTTTTTTCCACCGGACCGGGCAGGGTGAATTCCACCGCAGACGCCACCGCGCCCAGGATGATGGCCCAGGGCATGGGGTTGGCCACCACCCCCTTGAGCGCGCTTTTGCCCGCTTGCGCCGCGCCGCCCGGGCTGTCCAGCCGAGAGAGCGCCACACACAGCGAGCTGGTGATGACCATGTCCACCACGATCAGCACGATCACCGTGCCCACCGCTTGCGGCCCCAGCAGCGCCGCCAGCAGCGGCACGCCCATGAAACCGGTGTTGGGGAAGGCCGCCACCAGCGCACCCAGCGAAGCATCGTTCCAGCGTATGCGCCGGTTCAGGCTCATGGCAATGGCAAAGCCCACCATGATGAGCGCACACAGCAGGTAGATGCCGGCCACCGCGCCGTCCAGCAACTGCGCGATCGGCGTGGTGGAGCCAAAGCGGTACAACATGCAGGGCAGGGCGAAAAACAGCACAAAGCCGTTCAGACCCGGGATCGCTTCCAGCGGCAGCATGCGCCGGCGCGCGGCCACGAAGCCGGCCAGCACCAGCGCGAAGAAGGGGAAGGTGACGAGGAGGACTTGCAGCACGGCGCTGATTGTCTCAGCAAGCCGAGCCGGTCCGGCCACACCACGTTTGACGGCGCTCGCCCGGGGCGCCTCGGTATGATCAGGCGCTTTGCCTGAAGCCCCATGTCCGCCGGTCTGAACCAAGCCCAACAAGACGCCGTCAACCACCTGGGTGGGCCGTGCCTGGTGCTGGCCGGCGCCGGGTCCGGCAAAACGCGCGTCATCACCCACAAGATCGGCAAGCTGGTGGTGGCCGGGCTGGAGGCCAAGCGCATCGCGGCCATCACCTTCACCAACAAGGCCGCCGCCGAGATGCGCGAGCGCGCCAAGGCCTTGATTGGCCGGCCGGCCAAGGATGTGCTGATCTGCACCTTCCACGCCCTGGGCGTGCGCCTGCTGCGCCAGGACGGCGCGGTGCTGGGGCTCAAGCAGCAGTTCAGCATCCTCGACACCGACGACATCACCAGCATCCTCAAGGACTGCGGGGCCACCAGCGACAGCGCCACCGCGCGCCAGTGGCAGTGGGCCATCAGCGCCTGGAAAAGCGCAGGCCTGAACGCGGCGCAGGCGCTGGCGCAGGCCGGCAACGACAACGAACGCCACATCGCGCTGCTGATGGCCCGCTACGAGGAACGCCTGAGCGCCTACCAAAGCGTGGACTTCGACGACCTGATCTCGCTGCCGCTCAAACTGCTGCGCGACCACGCCGACGTGCGCGAACGCTGGCAAAAGCAGATGGGCCACGTGCTGGTGGACGAGTACCAGGACACCAACGCCACCCAGTACGAATTGCTCAAGCTGCTGGTCGGCGAACGCGCCCGCTTCACGGCGGTGGGCGACGACGACCAGAGCATCTATGGCTGGCGCGGCGCCACGCTGGACAACTTGAAGCGCCTGCCGCAGGACTTTCCCGAGCTGCGCGTCATCAAGCTGGAGCAGAACTACCGCTCCACCAGCGCCATCCTGCGCGCGGCCAACAACGTCATCGGCCCCAACCCCAAGCTGTTTCCCAAGACGCTGTGGAGCGACCTGGGCGAGGGCGAGCCGGTGCGGGTGGTGGACGCCGACCACGAGGACCACGAGGCCGAGCGCGCGGTGGCGCGCATCCAGAGCTTGCGCGCCAATTCAACGCACAAGGAGTTCAAGGACTTCGCCATCCTCTACCGCGCCAACCACCAGGCGCGGCCGTTTGAGACCGCGCTGCGCCGCGCGCAGATTCCTTACAAGGTCTCGGGTGGACAGAGTTTTTTCGACCGCGCCGAGATCAAGGACCTGTGCGCCTGGCTGCGCCTCATCACCAACAACGACGACGACCCGGCCTTCATGCGCGCCGTCACCACGCCCAAACGTGGTATCGGGCACACCACGCTGCAGTCGCTGGGCAACTTCGCCACGCAATACAAACTCAGCCTGTTCGAGTCGCTGTTTTCGCACTCGCTGCCCAGCGCGGTGTCCACACGCGCCATCACGGGTCTGCACGAATTCGGCCGCTACCTGAATGACCTGGAGCACCGCGCCCGCCACACGCTGGGCACCGAAGCCGCGCGCACCTTCCTGAACGACTGGCTCAAGGACATCGGCTACGAGAAACACCTGTACGACGCCGAGGACAGCGAGAAGCTGGCCGCCGCGCGCTGGAACAACGTGCTGGAGTTTTGCGACTGGATGGCCGGCCGTTGTGGTGGGGACGTGGACGAGGCCACCGGAATCGCCGAGGAGCGCAAAAGTTTGCTGGAGGTGGTGCAGACCATCGCGCTCATTTCCACCCTGAGCGACCGCGAGCAGGACCAGAACGTGGTGACGCTGTCCACCCTGCACGCGTCCAAAGGCCTGGAGTGGCCGCATGTCACCTTGGTCGGCGTGAACGAAGGGCTGCTGCCTTTCAAGCTCGACGACAACCAAGCCGATGCGAGCCCCGACAGCATCGCCCAGCGCCTGCAGGAAGAGCGCCGCCTGATGTACGTCGGCATCACCCGCGCCCAGCGCACGCTGGCGGTGAGCTGGCTCAAGCGGCGCAAAAAGGGCCGCGAAACCGTGCCCGGCACGCCCAGCCGCTTCATCAAGGAAATGGCGCTGGACGCGGCCACCAGCAAGGAAGACCCGCGCGAAAAACTCAAGGCCTTGCGGGCCGAGTTTGCGCAGCGGGCGCAGGCGGCATCCAGCGCGGCCGCTGAAAAGCCCTGAGCGGCTGCAGCCCGTGCGTCAGCCCGCGCCGCAGGCTGCAAAGAGGTCGCGCTCGGCGCGCCGCACCTGCGTCTGCACCCCTGCCAGCCCCAACACCGAATGAAAAAGGTGGTCGTGTGACAGCGGCTGCGCTGCCTGCTGGCTCAGGCAGTCGGCGGGCCAGCCGCGCGCCTGGCGCAGTGAGGGCGACACCCAGGTCAGCATGGGCACGTGTTTCTGTTCCTGCGGCGCCAGCGCGTAGGGCAGGCCGTGCAGGTAGAGGTTGTTTTCGCCCAGCGATTCGCCGTGGTCCGACACGTAGAGCAAGGCGCTGCGCTGGCGCTTGGCTTTGAGCCAGTCCACGGTGCGGGCCAGAAAGTGGTCGGTGTAGCGGATGGTGTTGTCGTAGGCGTTGACCACACTCTGACGTTCGCACTTCTGCAGGGCGTTGTTGTCGCACTCGGGCGTGAAGTGTTTGAGCGCGGCGGGCGTGCGTTTGAAGTAGGCCGGTCCGTGGCTGCCCATCTGGTGCATCACCATCACCACGCCACGCGCGCGCTTGGCCGGGTCCAGTGCGGCGATGCGCTCGTCCAGGCCGTGCAGCATCACCTCGTCAAAACATTCGTCGTCCTGGCACAGGCCGGGCACGGTCAGGGCGCGGGTCTCGACGCTGGGCACACGTTCACACACGCCTTTGCAGCCCGACTGGTTGTCAATCCACAACACGGCCAGGCCGGCGTGGTCCAGCACGTCGAGCAGATTTTCGAAGCGCTCCTTGCTGTCCACATAAGCGTCGCGGCCCAGGTGCGAGAACATGCAGGGCACCGACGCCTGGGTGCTGGTGCCACACGAGCTCACCTGGCTGAAGTAGGTCAGGTCGCCCTCCTTGGCCAGTTGGGTCAGCTCGGGGTTGGTGTCGCGGGCGTAGCCGCCGAGCGCGAAGTTGGCTGCGCGGGCGGTTTCGCCCAGCACCAGCACCAGCAGCGGGGCCGGTGCGCCGGGGGTGGCCAGATGGGCATCGGCACCCAGCGGCAACAGCGGCGCCAGCATGGCCGGGCCAGCCAGGGCGCGGCTGGTGGACCAGGCGGCGTTGAAGGGGTTGACCATGTAGCGCAGC
>JAUYSB010000244.1 GCA_030696525.1 Hydrogenophaga sp.
CGCCACCCACCTTGGTCGATTACCTGCCGCCTGATGCGCTGATGTTCCTGGATGAAAGCCACGTGATGATCGGCCAGCTCAGCGCCATGTACAACGGCGACCGCTCGCGCAAGACCACCTTGGTGGAATACGGTTTCCGCCTGCCATCGGCGTTGGACAACCGGCCTTTGAAGCTGGAAGAGTTTGAAACCAAGATGCGCCAGGTGGTGTTCGTCTCGGCCACGCCGGCCGACTACGAAAAAAACCACGCCGGCCAGGTGGTGGAGCAGCTGGTGCGGCCGACTGGGCTGGTGGATCCCATGGTGGAGGTGCGCCCCGCCGTGCACCAGGTGGACGATGTGCTGCAGGAAATCCGCATCCGGGTGGAGAAACACGAGCGGGTGCTGATCACCACGCTGACCAAACGCATGGCCGAGCAGTTGACCGACTACCTGACCGAGAACGGCGTCAAGGTGCGCTACCTGCACAGCGACGTGGACACGGTGGAGCGGGTGGAGATCCTGCGCGACCTGCGGCTGGGGGCTTTTGACGTGCTGGTGGGCATCAACCTGCTGCGCGAAGGCCTGGACATTCCCGAGGTCTCGCTGGTGGCCATTCTGGACGCCGACAAGGAAGGCTTTTTGCGCTCCGAGCGCAGCCTGATCCAGACCATTGGCCGTGCGGCGCGCAACCTCAACGGCCACGCCATCCTCTACGCCGACCGCGTCACCGAATCCATGCGCAAGGCCATTGGTGAGACCGAACGCCGCCGCGCCAAGCAGGTGGCCTTCAACGCCGAAAACGGCATCACGCCGCGTGGTGTGGTCAAGCGCATCAAGGATTTGATCGACGGCGTCTACAGCGAAAAAGCCGGCCAGGAAGCCGAGCGCCTGGAGCAGGCCGCCGCGCAGCAGGCGCGGGTGGAGGACATGTCGGAGAAGGACATCGCGCGCGAAATCAAGCGGCTGGAGAAGCTGATGATGGAACACGCGCGTGGCCTCGAATTCGAAAAGGCGGCCCGTGTGCGCGACGAGCTGGCCGAGCTCAAGCGCCTGGCCTTTGGCGCGGTTTTGCACGACAATGTGACGCCTCCGTCCGATTTGTGACCGATCAGTCGCAATGCCGAGTAAAACGCTTGGTCTTGCGCTATAATCGACAAAAACAGTCAGGCAAAAAAGTTTGACATGTTGGCGGGCACGCTCACCGCAAGACAAACAGGTGAAAAACCGGGGCGGATGGAGAACAGGGCCTTGAGGTGCAGGGGTGCACACAGGGATTCAACCAACTCAAGCCAACCAAAGGAGCTTGATATGCGCCTCACGACCAAAGGCCGCTTCGCGGTCACCGCCATGATCGATCTGGCCCTGCGTCAGAGCAACGGTCCCGTCACGCTCGCCGCCATCAGCCAGCGCCAGCACATTTCGCTGTCTTATCTGGAGCAGTTGTTTGGCAAGCTGCGCCGTCACGAGCTGGTGGAGTCCACCCGTGGCCCCGGCGGTGGTTACACGCTGGGCCGCAAGGCGGCCGACATCACCGTGGCCGACATCATCGTGTCGGTGGACGAACCCATCGACGCGACCCAGTGTGGCGGCAAGGAAAACTGCCATGGCGAAGGCAACCGCTGCATGACCCACGAACTGTGGGCCGCGCTCAATTCCAAGATGGTCGATTTTCTCGACTCCATCAGCCTGCAAAAGCTGGTGGACGAGCAGCTGGCCAAAGGTGTGGTGGTGGAAAATGCGCCCTCGGTCAAGCGCGCCATTTCCAGCGCGCCGGTGGTCAAGCCCATCCGCGTGAACGCGCCCAACTCGGTGTTCGCGCTCGGCGCGGCCATGTCCAAGTGATCTGACGCTGTGTGGCTGTGCCCCCTTGGGGCGCCGCCGCATGCTCCTTTTCTGCAAGAACCTTCCCTCCCATGAGCACGCCGCACTTTCCCATCTACATGGACTACAGCGCCACCAACCCCTGCGACCCGCGGGTGGTGGACGCCATGATTCCCTGGTTGCGCGAGCACTTCGGCAACCCGGCCTCGCGCAGCCACGCCTGGGGCTGGGAGGCTGAAAAGGCCGTTGAGACCGCACGCGAGCAGGTGGCCGCGCTGATCAACGCCGACCCGCGCGAAATCGTCTGGACCAGCGGCGCCACCGAGTCCAACAACCTGGCCTTGAAAGGTGCAGCGCACTTCTACAAGACCAAGGGCAAACACCTGATCACGGTCAAGACCGAACACAAGGCCGTGCTCGACACCATGCGCGAGCTGGAGCGCCAGGGTTTTGAGGTCACCTACCTTGATGTGCAAGCCGATGGCCTGTTGGACCTGGATGGGTTCAAGGCGGCGATCCGCCCCGACACCATCCTGGCCTCGGTCATGTTCGTGAACAACGAGATCGGCGTGATCCAGGACATCGCCGCCATCGGCAAGGTCTGCCGCGAAAAGGGCGTGATCTTCCACGTGGATGCCGCGCAAGCCACTGGCCGTGTGGACATCGACCTGCAGACGCTGCCGGTCGATCTGATGAGCCTGACCTCGCACAAGACCTACGGCCCCAAGGGCATTGGCGCGCTGTACGTGCGCCGCAAGCCGCGCATCCGCATCGAGGCGCAGATGCACGGCGGCGGCCACGAGCGTGGCATGCGCTCGGGCACGCTGCCCACGCACCAGTGTGTGGGCATGGGCGAGGCCTACGCAATAGCCAAAGAAGAGATGCACGCTGAAAACGTGCGCATCCGCGCGCTGCACGACCGCATGGTTGCCGGCCTGAAAGACGTGGAAGAGGTGTTCATCAACGGCCACGAAACGCAGCGTGTGCCACACAACCTCAACATGAGCTTCAACTACGTCGAGGGCGAGTCGCTGATCATGGGCATCAAGGGCCTGGCGGTGTCGTCGGGTTCGGCCTGCACCTCGGCCAGCCTGGAACCCAGCTACGTGTTGCGTGCCCTGGGCCGCAGCGACGAACTGGCACACAGCAGCCTGCGCATGACCATCGGCCGCTGGACGACCGAAGAAGAAATCGATTACGCGATCCAGACCATCAAGGAGAACGTGGCCAAGCTGCGCGAGTTGTCGCCGCTGTGGGAAATGTTCAAGGATGGCATCGACCTGTCCACGATCCAATGGGCAGCTCACTGAAGGAGAAACACCATGGCTTACTCTGAAAAAGTGGTTGACCACTACGAAAACCCCCGCAACGTCGGCTCCTTTGAAAAGGGCGACGACACCGTGGGCACCGGTATGGTGGGCGCACCCGCCTGCGGCGACGTGATGAAGCTGCAGATCAAGGTGAACCCGCAGACCGGCGTCATCGAAGACGCACGCTTCAAGACCTACGGCTGCGGCTCGGCCATCGCGTCGAGCTCGCTGGTGACCGAATGGGTCAAGGGCAAGACGCTGGACGAAGCGGCGGCGCTCAAGAACAGCGAAATTGCCGAAGAGCTGGCCTTGCCGCCAGTCAAGATCCACTGCTCCATCCTGGCCGAAGACGCCATCAAGGCGGCCGTGGACGATTACCGCAAAAAACACGCCCACTGAAAGCGCCATGTCGGTCACCATCACCGAAGCCGCCGCGCGGCACGTCACCAAATACATCAGCCGCCGCGGCAAGGGCGTGGGTGTGCGCCTGGGCGTCAAGACCACCGGCTGCTCGGGCCTGGCCTACAAGCTGGAGTACGCCGACGAGATCGCGCCCGAGGACGTGGTGTTCGAGGGCAATGGCGTCAAGGTGCTGGTGGACCCGAAAAGCCTGGCCTACATCGACGGCACCGAACTCGACTTCGTGCGCGAGGGCCTGAACGAAGGCTTCAAGTTCCACAACCCGAACGAGCGCGACAAGTGCGGCTGTGGCGAATC
The DNA here is from genome assembly GCA_030696525.1 of Hydrogenophaga sp. GTDB lineage: Bacteria > Pseudomonadota > Gammaproteobacteria > Burkholderiales > Burkholderiaceae_C > Hydrogenophaga. The sequence continues at coordinate 3,830 of JAUYSB010000244.1, forward strand.
CTTCCGTGTCTGAGCCCCAGGCCACGCTGCCGCTGAACCTGCAGTCCAACGACTTTGTTCTGTTTGGCCTGCCGGAGCGTTTCGAGCAAGACCGCGCCGCGCTGGACCAGCGCTGGAAAGACCTGCAGCGCCAGGTGCACCCCGACCGTTTTGCCGCCGACGCCGCCACCGCGCAGCGCGTGGCCATGCAGTGGTCGGTGCGCATCAACGAGGCCTATCAGCGGCTGAAAAACCCGCTCAAACGCGCCGCCTACCTGTGCGAATTGCGCGGTGCGCCCATACAGGCGGAAAACAACACCGCCATGCCGGCTGCCTTTCTGATGCAGCAGATGGAATGGCGCGAGGCGCTGGACGAGGCGTCCTCGTCAGCCGATCTGGAGGCGCTGCAAGCGCAGACACGCGCTTCGGGGCAGGCAATGACGGCGCAAATCGCGCAGGCGCTGGACATCGACAACGATGCCCTGCGCGCCGCCCAAGGCGTGAGAGCCCTGATGTTTGTGGAGCGATTTGCCTCGGAGGTCGAGGCCCGCCTCGATCAACTGGGACAATAGCCGATTGAATTTCCCAACGAAGCCGTCCTTCCCCGGCTTCACCTCACATGGCATTGCTGCAGATTTCCGAAACCGGCCAGTCGCCCGACCCGCACCAGCGGCGCGTGGCGGTGGGCATTGACCTGGGCACCACCCATTCCCTCGTGGCGGCGGTGCGTCACGGCGTGGCCGAGTGCCTGCCCGACGAACAAGGCCGCGTCATCCTGCCCAGCGTGGTGCGCTACCTGGCCACGGGCCAGGGCAGTGGCCGCCAGATCGGTTTTGACGCGCTGGCCGCGCAGGTGGATGACCCCGCCAACACCATCAGCTCCGTCAAGCGCCTGATGGGCCGCCGCCTGGCCGACGTGGCCGACGCCGCGCGCCTGCCCTACACCGTGCTGGACCGCCCGGGCATGGCCGCTGTGGCCACCGTGGCCGGTGAAAAAAGCCCGGTTGAGGTGAGCGCCGAGATCCTGGCGACGCTGCGCTTTCGCGCCGAGGACAGCTTCGACGATGAGCTGTTTGGTGCCGTCATCACCGTGCCGGCCTACTTCGACGACGCCCAGCGCCAGGCCACCAAAGACGCCGCGCAGATGGCCGGCCTCAAGGTGCTGCGCCTGATCAACGAACCCACGGCCGCCGCGATTGCCTATGGGCTGGACAACGCCAGCGAGGGCGTTTACGCCATCTATGACCTGGGCGGTGGTACTTTCGACGTGTCCATCCTGCGGCTGACGCAGGGCGTGTTTGAAGTGATGGCCACCGGCGGCGACTCGGCCCTGGGCGGCGACGACTACGACCGTGCCTTGGCCGACTGGGTGTTGGCCGCCACCGGGCACACCACACGCGCCACCGATTTCAGCGCCGGTGAACGCGCGCTGTTGATGCGCGAAGCGCGCCGCTGCAAGGAAGCCTTGTCGGCGGTGGCCGAAGGTGGCAGCGTGGCGTTTGAAGTGCAACTGCCCAGCCTGCGGCTCATGCAGACGGTCACGCCGGCCGACTTGGCCCAGGCCACGCGCGCGCTCACCGAACGCACCATCGCCGCCGCCCGCAAGGTGCTGCGCGACGCGCAGGTGGACAAGACCGAGATCAAGGGTGTGGTGATGGTGGGTGGCTCCACCCGCATGCCGGTGGTGCGCCAGGCTGTTGCCCAATTTTTTGGCACCGAGCCGCTGACCAACCTCAACCCCGACGAGGTGGTGGCACTGGGGGCGGCCATTCAGGCCAACCAGCTCGCGGGCAACAACCCGCAGGGCGATCTGCTGCTGCTCGATGTGATCCCGCTGTCGCTGGGCATCGAGACCATGGGCGGCCTGGTCGAGCGCATCGTGCCGCGCAACAGCCCCATCCCCACCGCGCTGGCGCAGGATTTCACCACCTTCAAGGACGGCCAGACCGCACTCGCGATTCACGTGGTGCAGGGCGAACGCGACCTGGTGGCCGACTGCCGCAGCCTGGCGCGCTTCGAGCTGCGGGGTATCCCGCCCATGTCGGCTGGCGCGGCGCGCATACGCGTGACCTTCACCATCGACGCCGATGGGCTGCTCAGCGTGGCCGCCAAGGAGCAGGGCACGGGCGTGGAAGCACGGGTGGACGTGAAGCCCTCGTACGGTCTGAGCGACGAACAGATCGCCGCCATGCTGCAGGACGGCTTTGCCACCGCCCAGCAAGACATGGCGGCGCGCGCGCTGGTGGAGGCCCGTGTGGACGCCGAACGCATGCGCATGGCCACCCACAGCGCGCTCAAGGCCGATGCCGATTTGCTTGACGCCCAGGAGCGCAGCGCCATCGACGCCTTGATCGAAGCCCTGGTGGTGACCGAACGCAGCGAAGACGCCGCCACCATCGAAGCCGCCACCCAGGCGCTGGCCAAGGGCACCGAGGCCTTTGCCGCCATGCGCATGAACCGGGGCATTGCCCAGGCCCTTTCAGGCAAAAACGTCGAAAGCCTTTGATATGCCCGTCATCAAAATCCTGCCTCATCCCGAGTTCTGCCCGCAGGGCACCAGTGTGTCGGCGCCGGCCGGCACCAGCATCTGCGAAGCCTTGCTCGACAACGACATCGCGATCGAGCACGCCTGCGACATGAGCTGCGCCTGCACCACCTGCCACGTCATCGTGCGTGAGGGCTTCAACAGCCTCAACGAGATGGAAGAGGGCGAGGAAGACCTGCTGGACCGCGCCTGGGGCCTGGAGCCCAACTCGCGCTTGAGCTGCCAGGCCATCCTGGCGCAGCAAGACCTGGTGGTGGAGATTCCCAAGTACTCCATCAACCACGCCCGCGAAAACCATTGAGCGGAGGCCATCGCATGTCACGCCAGATCGTTCTGGACACCGAAACCACCGGCCTGTCGGCGCAGAACGGCGACCGCATCATCGAAATCGGTTGTGTGGAGCTGCAACACCGCAAGCTGACCGGGCGCAACCTGCATTTCTACGTCAACCCGGAACGCGACAGCCATGAGGATGCGTTGCGGGTGCACGGCATCAGCAACGAATTCCTGCGGGACAAGCCCAAGTTCGCGGCCATTGCCGACGAGCTGGTGAGCTACCTGCAGGGCGCCGAGCTGATCATCCACAACGCACCGTTTGACATCGGCTTTCTCAACAAAGAGATGGAGCTGCTGGGGCGCGGCCCCATCACAGCGCTGGTCGAGGGTGTGACCGACACCCTGGTGATGGCCAAGGAGATGTTCCCGGGCAAGCGCAACAGCCTGGACGCGTTGTGCGACCGCCTGGAAGTGGACAACTCGGGCCGCACCCTGCACGGCGCGCTGCTCGACGCCGAGCTGCTGGCCGATGTCTACATCAACATGACCCGGGGCCAGAACACCCTGGTGATGGAGCTGGACACCGGCGAACAGTCGGGTGGCATCGAGGTGCAGCAACTCGATTTGCGCAGCTTCGAGTTGCCGGTGCCGCGCGCCAACGACGCCGAGCTGGCGGCGCACGAAGCCTTGCTGGCCGACCTGGACAAATCGACCAAGGGCAAGACGCTGTGGCGTGTGTTGGAGCCGCAGCAGGCTCCCGCGTGATTTTTGGGTGTGTTTTAAAATCGGCCAAAAACCACGCTATAATTTGAGGCTAGCAAGATGACAACGCAGACATGCGTTTTATCTTCAAAGCGAATTTGGGTCGTTAGCTCAGGGGTAGAGCACCACATTCACACTGTGGGGGTCGGAGGTTCGAAGCCTCCACGACCCACCAAATTCAAGCAAAAGGCCACGCAAACGCGTGGCCTTTTTGTTGTCTGTTGTGAGTGCGAGGCGCCGCTCAGCGCATGGTTGTCACCAGGCCGTTGTTGACGACATCGGCAGGGCGCCAGTACAGGTTGGCGCGGCAGTCGGCTTGCGCCATCACCTGGAACACCGCTTCGGCCGTCTGCGACGGCAGCATGGCGCGCAGGTAGCGCGTCAGCGTCAAAGCCTGGGCGCGGCTGATCTCGGCTTCGCAGCGGCTGCTGCCAAAGTCGGCGTCGGGGGGGACGCGGGAAATGCCCAGGCGTGCCAGCGGCGGGTTGCTGCCCAGCACCCGCTCGCGCCCGGCGGCAAACACCAGCACGCAGCTCGTGAGGCACTCGCTGCCTGGCGCCACGCGGGTGTTGAAATTGCGGTTGCGCAGCATGGCGCCCATGGTCACGGCCGCGCCAATCTGGCCGCTGGGTGCGTTGAGCACCATCCAGCGTTCGCTGCAGCTCTGCTGCTCCAGCCGCGAGAGCGACTGCGAGAGGCGGTTGACCGCGTTCTGATCGATGTCGCCGGTGAGCGTGATTTCACAGGCGCCCGCACGGCGCTCCAGCTCGATGCGGGCCACGCCATCTGCGCCCGGCCCGGCCGGTTTGTGCGGTGAGGCGCAGGCCGCCAACAGCACGGCGGCGCACAGTATGAGGGGGCGTAAGAGGCGTGGGCTCATGGGCAAAAATTTCTGGCAATGGGGTGCTTGACACACTTGCTAAGATGGCATTGTCACCCGCTGAAGCGATGCACGTATCGCCCGGCGGGTATTTTTCTTTCCGGCATTTCCCGCGTATTCATCATCATGCTTTTGTTGGCAATCTTGACGGCCACCCTGGTGGCAGGCATAGGCAGTGTGTGGCTGGCGGCCTTGCTGGGCATGGCCATGCTGGCGCGCTACACCCAGCACATGCTCAGCCTGGCGGCGGGCGCGCTGTTGGCGACGGCCTTCATGCACCTGCTGCCCGAGGCCTTCAACAGCGATGCCGGCGCCAAGGAGCTGTTTGCGCTCCTGCTCGGCGGCGTGGTGTTCTTCTTTCTCCTGGACAAGGCCGAGCTGTGGCACCACGGGCACGAACACCACCACAACCACGCTGACCATGGTCACGAACATGGGCACGGCCACCACCACCACGAACACGATCGCAAAGGCGGTGGCTGGGCCGTGCTGGCGGGTGACAGCGTGCACGCCTTCGGCGACGGCATCATGATCGCGTCGGCCTTTGTGGCCGATGTGCGTCTGGGGGTGGTGGCGGCGCTGGCGGTGCTGGCGCACGAGGTGCCGCACCACATGGGCGATCTGGTGGTGTTGCAACAGAGCTCGGGCACCCGGCGCGCGGCGCTGATCAAGGTCTCCATGGCGGGCACCGTGACAGCGCTTGGAGGCCTGACCGGCTACTTGCTGGTCAACAGCCTGGACGAGTACCTGCCGTACTTCCTGGTGGCCGCATCCAGCAGCTTCGTGTATGTGGCGCTGGCCGACCTGATTCCGCAGTTGCAGAAAAAACTTGGGCTGCGGGAGACCGTGTCACAAATCTTCTGGCTGCTCGCGGGCATTGCCTTGGTGACGGTTGTCAGCGGCCTGGCCCACGGCGGGCACTGAAGGTTTTAACCTTGGGCCACCGGCAGGCCGGGGGTATTGCACCACTCGCTCCAGCTGCCGGCAAACAGGGCCGCGCGGCCCAGGCCGGCGATTTCCATGCCCAGCAGGTTGGGTATGGCGCTTACGCCACTGCCGCAGTGGTGCACCACACTGGCGGGGTCGCGCCCGGCCAGCAGGGTTTCAAACTCCTGGCGCAACACCGCAGCGGGTTTGAAGCGGCCGTCGGGGCCGATGTTCAACACAAAAGGCCGGTTGAGCGCGCCGGGGATGTGGCCGGCCACCGGGTCCAGCGGCTCCACCTCGCCACGGAAACGCGGCGTGGCGCGGGCGTCGAGCACGGCCTGGTCGGGGTGGCCGAGGTGTTGGTTGAGCTGCTGCGCGGTGACGAGTTTTGCGCACGGTGCAGACAACGTGAATGGGCCGGCCGGCCGTGGCGTGGTGTCGGGCCCGCTGGCCACGGCGCTGCCTGCCGCCTGCCAGGCTTGCAAGCCGCCGTCGAGCACGGCCACCGCCTCGTGGCCACACCACTTGAGCATCCACCACAGTCGGCCGCAGTAGTTGGCGCCTTGGCGGTCCACCACCACCGCCTGCATGTCGGATGAAAAGCCCACGCTGCGCAGCCAGGCGGCGAACTTTTCGCGCGAGGGCAGCGGGTGGCGCCCACCTGATGCGGCGTCGGCCGCGCCCGTCTTGTCGCTGAGGTCGCGGTCGAGGTGGGCGTACACCGCGCCGGGAATGTGGGCCTGCACAAACTGCTGTTCGCCGGCCGTGGGGCTGCTGAGGTCAAAGCTGCAGTCGAACACCGTCAGCGGCTGGCCCGCGGCCATCAAGGCTTGCAGTTGCTCGACGCTGATCAGGGTGGTGTGGGGCGCGGTGTTCATGCGTGTTCCTCTGCGGGGCTGTCGGGCACTTCGTGTTCGCGCAGTATGGTGGCTGCGATGCCGCTGGCAATGATGAGCAGCATGCCGGCCCAACCGATCAGCGGCAGCGATTCACCAAACACCAGCAAGCCGTACAGCGCGGCGAAAACGATGCCGGAGTATTGCAGGTTGGCCACCACCAGCGTGGCGCCGCTGGCGTAGGCGCGCGTCATGCACAGCTGTCCCAGCACGGCCAGCAGACCGATGGGCAGCATCCACAAGAGCTGCAGGCCATTGAACGGCGACACGCCCACAAACAGCATGCCCACCGCACCCACCACCACCGCGCCCACCGAAAAATAAAACACGGTGCGACTTTCGGGTTCGCCCGCGCGCGACAGCGCCGACACCTGCAGGTAGGCCAGTGCTGAGGTGACGCCCGACGCCAGCCCGATCAGCGCACCCACCACCTGCTCAGGCGCCAGCGTGGGCCGCAGCACCATGGCCACACCGGCAAAGCCTGCGAGCACGGTGGCGAACAGCGGGCCCTGGCGCCGCATGGGTGTGTTGCGGCCCTGCAGCAAGAGCGCGCCGCCGAGCAGAAAAGTGGCGATCCAGATGCTGCTCATGTAGTTGAGCGTCATGGCCGTGCCCAGCGGCAGGACGGCAATGGCGTAAAACCAGGCGGTCAGCGAAACGGTGCCGACGATGCTGCGCCACACATGCATCATGGGCACCTCCGTGCGCAACGACACGCCGCGAATCCGCGTCAGCCCGTAGAGGAAGACCACACCGAAAAGCCCGCGGTAGCAGACGATTTCAAAGCTGTTGAAGTGGCTGGACGCGAACTTGATGCACACCCCCATGGTGGCAAACAGGAAAGCGGCCAGCAGCATCCAGAGTGCTTGCTGGCCCTTGGGCAACGCGGCGGCAGACGCAGAGGGCGAAATGGTCAGCCTCTCAAAGCGTCGCCCAGGTGGCGGCGGTACCACTCGTGGAAGTGCTGCATGCCGTCTTCCATGGGGCTCTGGTAGGGGCCGACCTCGTTG